>NZ_CP159992.1:6395000-6638220 GCF_040702995.1 Paenibacillus sp. AN1007 | reverse complement strand
TTCGTTGTAAATCATAAGTTACTATCCATTTGTTCAGTTTTCAAGGAACTTGGTTTACTTGATCTTTGTCGACTCATGTCAACCAGACAGGAAGTTTATCTTATCATGTTAACTCAGTTTCTGTCAACAATCTTTTTCATCACTCTTCAACCGTATTCGACTTTCGTCCGTTTGAAGCGACAAGAAATAATATATCATGTTGATATTCATTTAGCAAGCATTTTATTTAAATTTTATCATATCCCCGTTAGAATAATTTTAATTGCTAAACGAGTGATCGAAATGGAGTGACTTTTGGCTTTGCGAAGTAAAACAATTGAAGTGACAGCTCGAACAAGATTGAATTTGAAGTACGTGATCCAAAAACTTTATAATAAGGTATCTTTAATTAGAGGGAGTACCCTAATGTTCCCCTTACATCAAAGCACTCCGACTATAGCGCTATCATTATGCCTTTTCTGGCAGCCCTTTCTATCCCCTGCCCCGACGACCTTACCTTGAAATGTACATTGTTTATCATTCGGTTCTGCAATTCTCAACATAAATAATAATGCGAGGTGAACCCACTTGAAGGATTGGTTAAAAAAGATGCGTAAAGGTTACGGCAAAAAGCTGGTTTCCATTCACGCCTGGAATGCATGGGTCGTTGTCATTCTTACTGTGACCGGTCTTATGTTAATTGGCGGCTTCTGGCGTGAAACTTTGGGCATCGGTCGTGTCTGGTTGAAATGGATGCATATTGGAGTCGGTCTAGTTATGCTTCTCCCTGTAGTATATTACTTTATTCTGGCCGGTAAGCATTGGAAGCAGCTTCGTAATAAACCGTGGCAAAAAGTAAACACCATCATTGTTCTCTTTCTTCTGATCGGATGGCTGTTATCAGGTATTGTTTTATGGCAGTTCAAATTGGCTGGCCCCCGCTGGTCCAATACCGCTCTTTTGATTCATGATCTGCTTACATGGGTTGGACTTCCTTATATCATCTACCATTCCATCACGCGAACACGATGGTTGAAGGACACTTCACGCCGTTCGATTCATATGAATGAACCTCGTGCACAAAATCAAGGTAAAGAGACGTCGGTAACTCCTTCCGAAGGTTACGATTCGCATACACGCGTCACACCAGCAGCTGCTTCCGCTGTACAAGCGGACCAATTGCTCCATGATAAACAGAGTCAGCCACAAGCTCCTCACAGCATGAAGACGGACAAGGTCGAAAAACCTCAGCCGGTATACACCCGCCGAGCCTTTATCCGCTCAGCCGTGGGCATCGGGCTCGCTGTCACTCTTGGGCCCACTTTTGTATCGTGGGTAGGTAAAAACCTCAAGTTCGATAACAGCATAGACAGCATGCTGGAGAACGATCCCAACCGGATGGTTCCGCTGCCGCAGCCATTGTCTGCTTCCTCACCTCCTATGGGTGGCGGAGCTGAGGGCCATTTTCGCGTATACACCGTAACCCCTATTCCTTCATTTTCCAATGCAAACTGGTCGTTCCGAGTAGATGGACTTGTTGAACGCGCGCAGCTCTGGAATTGGGAGCAGTTCGTAAAGCTTGCACGCACTGTACAAGTCAGTGATTTTCACTGCGTTACGGGCTGGTCGGTGTACAAGAATACGTGGGAAGGCATTCCGCTGAGACATTTTCTGGAGGAAGCCGGTGTAAAACCCGGAGCCCACAGCATCAAGTTTTATTCGGGTGACGGAGTCTATACCGATGCAATCACGCTCGAGCAGGCCCGGATGGATGACATTATGATTGCTGTTATGCACGATGGTAAACCTATTCCTGCAGATCTCGGCGGCCCGGTACGACTTGTTATTCCGCAGATGTATGCATACAAATCGGTCAAATGGTTAAACCGCATCGAGGTGATTGACAGCGAACATATCGGCTACTGGGAGGAACGGGGGTATGACAAGGATGCATGGTTATCCGGTGCATCTCAGCGTTTTCCAAATATCAATGGTTCATAATTCTAAATTCAATTTTCACAAAACCAATAAAGAAGCCTCCAATAACACGCATAACGTGTGCTTGGAGGCTTTCCTTCATTAATTCATAGTTATTTTATTTACGAATTTAACAAACGCACCAGTTCGTCTTCATCCTCAATGGTCGGAATACCGAGATCATGGGCCTTCGTTAATTTACTGCCTGCCTTCTCTCCGGCAATGACAAGATCAGTCTTTTTCGATACACTGCCTGTCACTTTCGCACCAAGTGCCTCGAGTCTCTGCGTCGCTTCCTCACGGGTCAGTTGATGCAGTGTTCCTGTGAGCACGACTGTTTTCCCGCTGAAGAAGGAATCCTCTGCCACCGCGGCTGGTGCTTCCGGTGCCTGTGCCTTCACACCCAGCTGCAGCATCTTCTCAATCGCCGCCTGTGTGAACGGATCAGCAAAGAAATTAACGATGCTCTCCGCCACAATACCACCGACGTCCGGCAGCTCAACCAGCTCTTCTGCAGTCGCGTTCATGATCGCATGCAGATCACGGTAATGCTCAGCAAGCATACGTGTCGTAGATTTACCTGTGTTCGGGATACCTAATGAGTACAGGAACGAAGCCAGATCCCGATCTTTACTCTGCTCCAGCGCAGCGAGAAGGTTGTTCGCTTTCTTTTCGCCAAATCGCTCCAGCTTCACCAGATCGTCAAACTGCAGTGTATACAGGTCTGCCGGTTCACGCACGTTCAATTCATCATACAACTGAATCGCTGTTTTCTCGCTGAATGTCTCAATATCCATGGCATCCCGCGAAGCAAAATGGGAGATACGAGCAACGGTCTGCGGTTTGCACGCCAGTTTGTTGTTGCAGAACAAGTGTGCTCCGCGCTGCTCCAGCGGGAATCCGCATGCCGGACACTGCTCTGGATATATGATCTCCTCGCCATCATTCTCTTCGGTTACTTTACCGAGAATCTCGGGAATAACATCATTGGAACGACGAATAAATACACGTGAACCAAGGGCGTACTTCAGATTTTTCCGTTCGATATCACCCACGTTGTTCAGCGTACAGTTCTGCACCGTAACTCCAGCAAGTTCAACCGGCTCTACTCGCGCCAGCGGAGTCACTTTGCCTGTTCGTCCGACATTCCACACGACTTCGTTCAGCACGGTTGTTGTCTCTTCCGCCTCGAACTTGTACGCAACTGCCCACCGGGGGAACTTGTCCGTATAACCTAACACGTCACGAGTACGCATGTCTGTCAGTTTAATAACCGCTCCATCAATGAGATAATCCAGTTGGCCGCGGTTTTCCTGTATGGCTTCCAGCTGCTCCATCACATCATCGAATTCGTGGAAGTAGGTGAGGGACGGGTTCACTTTGAAACGATTATCGCGCAGGAAGTCCATCATCTCCTGATGAGTAGCAAACTGAATGTCGTCCGAATATCCGACGTTATAAAAATAAGCATTCAACCGGCGCTCGGCTGTTGTCTTCGGATTCAGGTTGCGAAGCGCTCCTGCTGCGGCATTACGGGCATTTTTGAGCGGCTCTGCGGCCGTCTCGTTATATCGGTTCAACACAGAGAGATTCATGATCCCCTCACCCTGCACTTCAATAGTGCCTCCAGTATACGGAATTTTGAGGGGAACCGACTTGATCGTCTTGACCTGTGCAAGAATGCCTTCGCCCACTGTCCCGTTTCCACGTGTAGAAGCCTGTACCAGTTCACCGTTCGTGTAGGTCAGGTTCAGGGTCAATCCATCAAACTTCAACTCAATCACATAACCCGGTTCTGGCAGAGGATTGTCCGGATTTTTGCTGTTGTAATCATTGACCAGCTTCAATACCCGGGTATTCCAACTGCGCAGCTGTTCAATGTTCTGCGCTTTGTCCAGACTCCATAATGGGGATAAATGACGATGCGGGTTGAATCCTTTGAGCAGTTCGCCCCCTACACGCTGCGTGGGGGAATCAGGCAGAACGATGCCGCTCTCCTGTTCCAGTGTTACCAGTTCGTCATACAGAAGGTCATACTCCTTGTCACTGATCTGCGGCTGATCCAACGTATAGTACTGGTAATTGTGCTGATTCAGCTCGGTAACGAGCTGCTCCATCCGGTGCATCGGGTCCATATGGGGCCATCCCTCCATTAATTTAATATATGTAGAACGAACATGCCTATTGTAATCAAGGAACATGGCAGAATGGATGTTCATGTCAGTTCAGTATCATACAATAGGCTATTTCATTCTTATTCCACTTTGGTAATCGGGGCAAATCCGGCGAGCAGACGTTTTACGCCAACCGGAGCCGGGAAAGCAATCTGCAGCTCCGTATCATTGCCGCTGCCTTTGACCGCGACAATGGTACCTGTCCCCCATTTGCCATGCTGCACTTTGTCGCCTGCCTTAAATCCTGCCGCACTGTCTGAGGAAACAGACTTCGAAGCAGATGCTGGTGCCGCAAAGGTTGGACGAGAAGTGCTGGTCGTCACCCGGGACGTTGGCCCAGAAGAAGCCATTGCGGATGAACCACTTCGGCTCTGCTGCTCAAACAACCTGGACGCACCTGCACCTCCGCCGAAATTACTTCCACCACTGGAGCCTAAACCGCGTCCTCCATACGAGCCTCCGCCTGTGCTGGTTCCACGACGGTAACGGTCACGTGCGATGGAGGTATCTTCCTTGAGCTCATCCGGAATTTCATCCAGAAACCGGGATGGCGGATTCGCCGTTGTGCGTCCAAACAATGTCCGCATCTGTGCACAGGACAGAAATAGCTGCTCTTCTGCTCGCGTAATGCCCACATAAGCCAGCCGGCGTTCTTCCTCCAGCTCTTCGTTATCCATAAAGGCGCGGCTGTGTGGGAAGACACCTTCCTCCATCCCCACGATAAAGACAACCGGGAACTCCAGACCTTTTGCACTGTGCATGGTCATCAATGTGACTGCATCGCTCTGATCCTCTTCATCGTCGTTCATGCTGTCGATATCTGCAATGAGTGCCAGATCGGTTAGAAACGAAACGAGCGTTTTGTCTTCATTATTCTTCTCGAATTCCATCGTTACCGACAGAAACTCTTCGATATTCTCCAGCCGTGCGCGGGATTCAATCGTATTTTCCTTCTGCATCTCGTCGCGATACTGGCTCATCTCCAGAATTTTCTCGGTCAGCTCCGTAACCGACAAATATTCAACCATCTGGTGAAGCGCAGCAATCATATCATAGAACTCCACCAGCGCGTTACGTGTGCGGCCAGCAAAGCCCAGATCATCCACGACCTGCAGTACACGGAAAATGGAAACCCCACGTTCACCCGCCGCTGCTGCCAGCTTGGCTACAGTCGTATCCCCGATGCTGCGCTTCGGCACATTAATAATTCGGGTCAAGCTGATATCATCATCCGGGTTGGATAACAGACGCAAATAGGCTAGAATGTCCTTAATCTCTTTCCGATCATAGAACTTGATGCCGCCGACAATCTGATACGGAATGTCCGATTTGATCAGAATTTCCTCGATGACCCGGGACTGAGCATTGGTACGATACAGAATCGCATGATGCTGATAGGATTTACCATTCTTCACGTTTTTACTAATCTCGGAGGTTACGAAATACCCCTCATCGTGCTCGGAATCCGCGCGGTATACCTTAATCTTGGAGCCGCCCTCTTTATCCGTCCACAGCTTCTTCGGCTTACGGCCTGTATTAAGGCCAATCACTTCATTCGCTGCATTTAGGATGTTGGAAGTGGAACGATAATTCTGCTCCAGCAGGATTGTCTGTGCTTCCGGGTAGTCCTTTTCAAAATTCAGGATATTGGTAATGTCCGCTCCGCGCCAGCGGTAAATCGACTGGTCACTATCTCCTACCACACAGATGCGGTGATGACTGTCAGCGAGCATACGGCACAGCATGTACTGTGCACGGTTCGTATCCTGATACTCATCGACGTGAATATATTGGAATTTCTTTTGGTAAAAGTCGAGCACTTCCGGCACTTCTTTGAACAGTTGAATCGTTGCCATGATCAAGTCGTCGAAGTCGAGCGAATTATTGGCTCTTAACCGCCGCTGATACATCGTATATACCTTCGCTACAATGCCTTCAAAATAGTCGCCCGCCTGCTTCTCGTACTGTTCAGGGCTGATCAGTTCGTTTTTGGCTGTGCTCATCATCGCCTGAACAGCTTTTGGTTCAAACTTCTTCGTATCAATATTCTGATCTTTCATACAGCTGCGAATAACGGAGAGCTGGTCGGATGAGTCCAAAATGCTGAAGTTCGATGTAAAACCGATCCGTTCAATGTCGCGGCGCAAAATGCGCACACACATGGAGTGGAAGGTAGATACCCAAATGTCGCGGCCCTGAGAACCGCCTACGAGCTGAGATACCCGATCCTGCATCTCACGTGCGGCTTTATTGGTAAAGGTAATCGCCAAAATGCCCCACGGCGGTGCTTTCCGTGTTGCGATCAGATAGGCGATCCGGTGTGTCAGCACCCGGGTTTTGCCCGAGCCCGCGCCAGCCATAATGAGCAGCGGTCCATCCGTTGCCTCGACAGCTTGGCGCTGAGGCGTATTGAGCCGTGCGACGGCGTCATGTATATTTACAGGTTGCATGCATGCATGCTCCTTTCGTTGGTTGATCGTATAAGGGGCTTGAGGTTACACTTTGTCACTCCGATGACAGAATAAGCTTTCAATCGCTGTTATTCCTGGATTTTTTTCAACTGTTTTCTAGTGGTTAATATCCGGTAATAAAGGCGAACACTCCGCTTCTCCAGCTTATTTCTGTCCTCTCCGTTCGCGTGTAAACATAGTCTCCTTATACTTAGAGTTAGGTAAAACAACAAGAAAACTGCAGCAGCTTTTCAGTTTTTATAAATTTCAGATTGCTCCTGCAATTTTAAATTCTGATAAACCATAAATCGTAATTGTTATAAAAGGTTTACATCTCATCAATGCGATATTACTTCGTCATAAAAGCCGAAGTTCTATTTTAACAGATTCCAAGAGGGATGTGGGGGATTGGTAAACTAAACCGGTCAGGCGCCTTTCACAGCTTGTACTGTGTCCAGCGCTTGCTGTAAATTGCTGTACACTACATTACCGACAACAACGGTATCTGCTGCCTGGGCAGCTTGTCCTGCCTTCTCCGCCGTATCAATACCGCCGCCATAAATGAGATGTGCCCGGTCCAGCTGTCTGTGTGTCTCGCCTACCAGCTCCATATCACCAAATGTCCCGCTGTATTCCATATATATAATAGGTAGGTTGAGCAGTCTCTCCCCAGCCTGAGCGTACGCAGCCGCAGCCTCTGCAGTCAGTTTGGTATCTGCTCCGGTTAACCTTGCCACCGTCGAGTCCGCATGAAGCACAATATACCCTTCGGTAATTAATAAATCCCACGGGATCAAATAACCGTAACGTTCAATGGCCTGCTGATGCTGTCCAATGATCCATTTGCTGTCAGGTGTGTTCAGCACCATAGGAATCAGATAGCCATCAAACCCTGGCACAACTGCCTCCAGATCCGATACTTCCAGCACACAGGGCAGTTCATACCGACGCACCCGGGACATCAGATCTACCGTATTGTCATATGTTATTCCTGATGATCCGCCAACGATAATGGCATCGGTTCCCGACATGCATATCTGATCCAGTGCCTCGTCCGTAATTTTCCGGTCCGGGTCGAGCTTAAATACGTGTCTCCACTGCTTAATCATGTCTATCAACGAACATTCCTCCAGAGGTTCTTCTGCATCCTAAAAAGCTTATAAACTAAGTCTAAGTCAGCAGGCAGCAGGTGTCAATGTTCGTATAAAAGGCGAACAAAAAAACACAGACTTTTTGCTGCTTCATCATAAAGTCTGTGTCTTTCATCTTTCATTCGGGTCAGTCCCCACAGCCAGGCAAAATGCAAATGGCCTTGATGCAGGCGTACGACCGCATGCATCTGGCGCAGAACAACCCCCAGCCGACTGCTGAGGCTCCTGTACCTGGGTTAAAGGCTTGCCCCTAGCGATACGTCGATGTCTTCTAAATCTGTTCTTTGTCTTCACTTTTTAAGGTTTCCAGGCAAATTTTGTGTTCATCTCTTCCATTTCCTGCTCGGTCAGGACGTCCGAGTACACACCGTATACGCCCCATTTCTCATAGTTTGCTGCCTGCTGGGTATCATTGATGGTATGCACATACGTTACTGCTCCAGCCTTCTTGAGCTTGGCCACAAAGTTCTGGTTCACTTTATATTCCGGCATAGTGACAGCATCGACGTCATTATTCTCTACAAACTGTACAACCTGGTCTTCGGTATCCTGCGTAGCATATAACGTGTAAATAATAGAGGGGAAACTGTATACTTCCTTTACCTTTTCGAGCATCGGTTCATTATATATTTGTACAACAACTCGGTTCAGTGCAGACGGATCATGTTTGTTCGCCGCATCGACCAATGATTGAAGCACCTGCTGGATATCCTCGTCCTTCTGCTCTTTGGTATCGGTTACGATATACATATCCGGGTACTTGGACAATACGTTCATAATGCCATCGGCATCCATAGGCTGGTACATGCCAAGAATCGGTGTGTTCATGAATTCATCATGTGTAAGTGCTCCCGCTTGTTTGTGCTCTGGCAATTCTTCATCCTGTCCGAGCATTTTGCTCATGTTGGCCGTCCACTCATGTCTGGCTACAGCCACGCGATCTGAGGTAAGCATAAAATCAATTTCGAATACCCGTGTGCCTTTCTCATAATTCGAAATCATCGCTTCATACGCATTGGTGTACGGCTGTTCCCGAATGCTTCCCATCGCGTGGGCAATTAAACGATAGTTTGTAAATCCGTCTCGCTGCTCCTCACTCTGGCTGTCATTCGCCCAAAAGAGTGTACCCACGGTAACGAGCAGCAGTGTCAATACGGCGGCAATACGTTTCATATCATTTTCACATCCTTCTCAGACGTATTAAACTCGGAATAGAATCGAAATTCCCGATGGTTTAAATTCTTTAACTGGCTCCTATCCTTCCAAAAAAAGAACACCAGATGTCATATTGCATTTTGGTAACTAACTACCCGAATTCGACACATGCAAAACAAAAAACCGCCCAGAGGCGGCGCTCCTAGCGGCAGATATAATTGTGGCATGAGATTAAGCATGAGATTAAGCATGTGATTAAGAGTGCATTTCTAATTGACTTTCTTTGTATACAGCTCATGTAAAAATGCAATCAGCGCTTCTCTCCAGGGCCTCATGGATTGAAGACCATTCATACGAATTCCCAGATGATCCATTACAGAATAGGCCGGACGAGGCGCGGGGCGTGGGAACTGTGAAGTCGTGCAGGGGATGATCTGGGCTGAATGAGCTGCTGCTTGAAAAAAACCTTGTTTTTTCGCTTCCTCAGCGATCGCCTGCGCAAATTCGTACCATGTACAGCTCCCTGCATTGGAGGCATGATACATGCCGTATTTCTCACTTACTGCGAGTTCAGCCACCAGCTGTGCGAGATCAACGGTATAGGTAGGTGATCCCTTCTGGTCATGGACAACCTGCAGCTGCGGGCGCTCTGTCATCAAGCCCAGCATCGTTCGGACAAAATTACTGCCATGGCTCCCAAACACCCATGATGTGCGGATAATAAACCACCGCGTACTCAAACTCTGAACCAGCTGTTCCCCAGCTAGTTTAGACTTGCCGTATACACTCTGCGGATTAGGGATATCGTACTCCTGATACGGCGTATCTCCCGTCCCGTCAAACACGTAATCTGTACTGATATAAACCAGCTTGGCTTTCACTTTCTCGGCAGCAGCAGTTATATTTCGTGTGCCTGCAGCATTGATGGCAAAAGCCGTATCGATATCCGTTTCCGCCTGATCCACCGCAGTAAAAGCGGCGCAGTGAACAATGACATCCGGCTGGAATGCCTCGATCTGGTCTGTACACTGCTGCTGATCGGTAATGTTCATCTGTTCCCGATCACAACCGAGTACATGATGGCCGGCTGCTTCTAAACTTTTCACGACATCATACCCCAGCTGTCCGGCTGCTCCTGTTACCAGCATTCGAAGTCTCATGTGTTCAAATCACCCATCCGCTGACCGTACTGCAGCTTCACGTAATCCTGATAAGTACCGGACTGTACGCTCGCCATCCACTCCTGATGATTCAAGTACCATTGAATCGTCTCTTGAATACCCGTTTCAAAATTGTGCACAGGTTTCCATCCAAGCTCGGTCTGCAGCTTCGTTGGATCTATGCCGTAACGCCGATCATGCCCCAAACGGTCCTGTACGTATTGGATCAGAGTCGTCGGTTTGCCCAGCTGCTGCAGCACGGTTTCTACAATATGAATATTAGTCCGTTCATTATTACCGCCTATATTGTATATCTCACCGGATTTACCCTGATGAATGACCAAATCTATGGCACGGCAGTGATCTTCAACATAAAGCCAGTCACGAATATTCAGACCGTCACCGTATACCGGAACAGCTTCATCCTTCAAAGCACGGGAGATTATGAGCGGAATAAGCTTCTCCGGGAATTGAAACGGACCATAATTGTTGGAACAGCGGGTAATATTAACAGGCAAACCGAACGTTTCGTGGTAAGCTCTGACGAGCAGGTCTCCCCCGGCTTTACTGGCAGAATAAGGGCTGTTCGGCGTCAGAGGTGTCTCTTCTGTAAAAAGCCCTGTGGGTCCAAGAGAGCCGTACACTTCATCGGTTGAAACCTGTACGAATTTGGCGATCTTATATTTTTTCGCTGCATCCAGCAGTACCTGTGTCCCCATAACATTTGTACGGACAAACACATCTGGAGCGAGAATACTGCGATCCACATGGGATTCAGCAGCGAAATTCACAACCACATCGATCCCTTGGGCAAAAATATCCTCCATCTGCTGTACATCTGCAATGTCAGCCTGAATGAAAGTATGCCGCGGATTGGACTCAATCGACTGTAAATTTTCTAAATTACCCGCATACGTCAATGCATCCACGTTAACAATTTCATAATTCGGATGCTCACGAAGCATGTATAATACAAAGTTGCTGCCAATAAATCCAGCTCCGCCTGTAACCAGTAATTTCATGCTGTCTCACTCCTCTGTATCCACTTATTGACCGTATGTGAATGGTCTGTCATTCATCAAAATGCAGCTCTGCATCCCGAAGAACAGGATGTTTCTGATCTTTATCCGATAAGATCGGCTCCGTTACAGGCCAGTCGATGGCCAGTACGGGATCATTCCATAAAATGCCCCGGTCATGTTCAGGCGAATAATACGCATCGACTTTATAAACCACTTTGGTGTGAGGAACCAATGTGCAGAAACCGTGGGCAAATCCTTGGGGAACCAGCAGCTGACGCTGATTATACTCACTGAGTATGACACCTTTCCACTGACCAAAGGTAGGCGAAGCGCTGCGAATATCTACAATGACATCGTAAACCGCGCCGGAGATTACCCTTACCAGCTTGGTTTGTGCTTTTGGATGAAGCTGATAATGAAGGCCCCGAAGCACTCCCGCTTCAGCTGACAAGGATTGATTATCCTGAATAAAGTCATAATGTATCCCGTGATCCAACAGCAGCCGCTCGTTATAACTTTCCAGAAAATAACCGCGATGATCTCCGTATACCTTCGGCTCCAGTATGGCTGCATCCTTCATAAACAGCGGAATTATCTTCATCTTATCCCCCCGTTCTGCTCTTGGACAATATTTCTTCATTTTGATTATGTATATGAGAGCAGCATTCCAAGTGTTTGTTCATTCGCCTTGGTGATACATAAAAGCCCAGCCGAAATGTGATCAATCGGCTGGGCTGATGCATATTCAGAACATTCAGGAAAGATATAAATGATATAACAATACATCAATGACGATGTGCACCATCTAAAAAACACAATTGGACCAGCTCAGCGCCTGCCAACGATCTCTTCCAGGTACTTAAGCAAGTCCTCCCGCAGATCCGGCCGCTGCAGACGCATAATGAATGGACGTTTCAATAAAACCTAACTTCTCACCCACGTCATGGCGCAGGCCGTCGAAATGATACGCCAGAATCTGGCGCTGTTCATTCAGACGGGACAAGGCATCAGTCAACTGAATCTCTCCGCCAACCCCGGCAGATTGTCTGCCCAAAATTTCAAAGATGTCCGGGGTCAGAATATAACGGCCCATGATCGCCAGATTGGAAGGAGCATCCTCCGTTTTCGGCTTCTCTATCAACCGGCGCGCGCGGAACACACGTTTATCCGTAGGGGTTAACTGCTCTCCATCCACGATTCCGTATCGGGGCACCTCACTCCATTCGACAGGCTGCACGCCCACAATAGGAGACTGCAGTTCGTCATAGACTTCAATCATCTGCTGCAGGCATGGGTGATCCGCTTCCACAATGTCGTCCCCGAGCAGGACGGCAAACGGTTCGTTACCTATAAACTTGCGGGCACACCAGATGGCGTGACCCAGTCCCTTGGGTTCCTTTTGCCGGATATAATGAATGTCAGCCATCTCGGAAGGTTTGCGCACTTCGTTCAGCAGGTCCCACTTCTGTTTGTCTGCCAGATTCTGCTCAAGCTCAAAGGAAGAGTCGAAGTGGTCCTCAATCGCCCGTTTTCCTTTACCCGTCACGATAATAATATCTTCAATTCCGGAAGCTACAGCTTCCTCTATAATGTATTGAATGGTTGGCTTGTCCACGATGGGCAGCATCTCTTTTGGCATGGCCTTGGTGGCAGGCAGAAACCGCGTTCCCAGTCCGGCGGCTGGAATAATCGCTTTGCGAATACGAATAGGAAACACTCCTTTGGCTGAGTAAATAAGAAGGTGGTATAGAATTACACGTTTATGGCATTCGATCACGGCAGTGAAATTCGTACATTTCTCTATACATTACCACAATTTATGGATAATCGTTGAATAAAAGTGAACCTGCTCTACACCATCAACAGCTCGCGAATATCCTGCTCGGATAACGTAGTCGATCCCCCGTCGCCCGGCTCAATGACTTCGGCAATCAAGTCTTTCTTCCGCTGCTGCAGTTCCAGAATTTTCTCTTCAATGGTGCCCTCGGTCACGAGACGAATGACCTGAACCACCTGTTTCTGACCCATGCGGTGCGCACGTCCAATCGCCTGTTCCTCCACAGCGGGATTCCACCACAGGTCATATAGAATGACGGTATCGGCTCCCGTCAGATTAAGCCCGGTTCCACCAGCCTTGAGAGAGATCAGGAACAAGTCAGCTTCTCCCTCGTTAAATCTGCGGCACAGGTCCACACGACTCTGTGCAGGAGTTTGTCCATCCAGATAGAATAGATTGTTTCCCTGCGCAGCAAGAGTCTGACGAATGAGACGCAGCATACTGGCGAACTGGGAGAAGATTAGAATACGTTTGCCAGCGGCCAGACAGTCCTGAACGGTCTCCAGCAGCTGTTCCATTTTGCCGGAATCTCCTTGGTATCCGTCTACAAAAAGAGCAGGGTGACAGCATAACTGGCGCAGACGGGTGATGCCTGCCAAAATTTTGATCCGATTTTTCTGGAAGCCGTCGTCTTCCATATCCTTTGCAGTTTCATCCTGAAGCTGAGACAGATAAGCTGCATACAGCTTTTTCTGTTCCACTGTCAGCTCAGATCGCTGCACCGTCTCAATACGATCCGGCAGTTCTTCCAGCACATCCTTCTTGAGGCGGCGAAGAATGAACGGACGCACCATGCGCGAGATTCGCTCCGGCGGCAGGTCGCGAAACCTTCTGTAACTCGGGAACAATCCCGGGAAAACCGCTTCAAAAATAGACCACAGTTCATCCAGAGAATTCTCTACGGGTGTACCTGTCAGCGCAAAACGCCGCGGCGCCTGAATCTGTTTGACGGCCTGCGCAGTCTGGGACGATGCATTTTTGATGGCCTGTGCCTCGTCCAGAATGAGGGTATGGAATGTCCGCCCCAAATACGTATCCAGATCACGGCGCAGCAGCGGGTATGATGTCACAATTACATCTGCATTGTCCATATCCGCCAGCATGCTGGCCCGTTCATCCTTTTGCCCGGCGGCGATCAATACGTTCAGATGAGGAGCAAACCGCGCAAACTCGTTCGCCCAGTTGTAGGTCAATGAAGCTGGCGCGACAACCAGCACCGGAGGATGCGACATTCGCGTACGAATGGTCAGCCCCTCCTGCTGCGAGATGTGCCAAGCATCAACTGCGTTTGGAGAGTTGTCGCTATCCGAATGAGCTCCTATACCAAACACCGTTTGATCTGTCGGTACCTGCTCCTGCTCGTATATAGGCTTTTCCTGTAACGATGCGGTGATATAGGCGATGCTTTGCAGCGTTTTGCCCAGTCCCATATCATCGGCCAGGATACCGCCAAAGCGGTAATGTGCCAATGTACGAAGCCACTGATATCCGCTCGCCTGATAATCCCGCAGCACGGGTGCCAGCGCCTCTGGGAGTGGAAAGTCCATTCGGTCAGGATCACGCAGATCACCCAGGAAACGTTTGAGCGAACCGCCCCATTTCACATGACCGGAGACCTCATGCTTACCGGGAAGCTGTAAAGCCCTTACTGCAGGCAGCCGAATATGGCTGCTCTGGATATCTCCTGCTTCCAGCCCGAGCGCGTCAGCCATGCGAGCGAAGCTGCTCGCGCCTTCATTTTCAAGTGACAGGAAGACACCGCTTCGCAGGCGGAAGAAAGCTTTCTTTTCCACAATACTGCGCATCAGTTCCTGCAGCTCCTGCTCGTCTACTCCCTCCATCTCGAAGGAAATCTCCAGCCAGTCCAGCCCCCTCCCGAGATCTGCACGAACCTTGGGCGGTACCGGATAAGTCGGCATCATCGCTTTTACAGCATTCGGCATATAGATATCGGCCAGCTTCTCAAGCTCCGGCAGCAGGTGATACATCACATCATAGATCGCATCCTCACGCTCACTTGCCCAGACACTGCCCTCACGCTCCAGAAATGAGCGGTCCAGCCTCTCCACCAGATTCCGTTCCTTGAAACGGTCGCGAATCAGAATGACCTTCTTTTCTTCCTCACTGATCAGGTACTCCGCCAGCGGATTAATAACCATCACACCATAATCAAATTCCAGACGCGCCGTAATGCGTTCCCGGTAAAAGTCGATGTACAGCTTCGGAGACAGCTCTGGTTCAGCGATCTGTTCTCGCACACGGGAATCAATGGACAGATGCCCCAAGGTCCGCAGTTCCGGTACGACATGCTGTACAAACTCATCGACCTGCTGTGCCGAAATATCAATACTCTCTTTAATGCCATACGATGTGAGCGCACTGCTTAGATCCTCCAGACTGCGCATCTGCATCGGTTCGAGCATATACAGCTGACCTTCAACGACCGCAGCATCATACGCCGGAAGCAGGATCAGCTCACGCAATCCCGATACTTCCAGCTGATATCCTTCATTAGCGCCCTCCGCAATCCGGTAAAATAAAGGCAGCGCTCCTTCGCTCGGCACAAGCGGCCCGTTCCCCAGTCCGGTGCCCTCCATCCGACTGTCCGCCTGCAGTAGAAGCTCAAGCAGCGGTTTCCACACAATCGGGGCGATCAAAATCTCCCGTCCGTCCGAAGCCCCCAAATACCCCGAAATCGACTCGCGGTATGCTTCTTCACTCTGTCTCATACGAATGAGCATCGATAGGATCGCTTGATCTTGAGCTCGAAATACATGCATGAGCGGATCATAATGAAACAGCTTGGTGAAGGACATAGGCTCACCCTTTTCGACACAGTTCAGGAACTGCTTGACCTTCTGCACAACATAGAGACGTTTGCTGCCCACCTTCAATTCCAGTGCAAGTTTGCCTATGCCTCGAGAAACATGCACCAGCTTGCATATATACTGTATCTGCAGCTCTTCACGCAGCATGGAGCGAGTGACTGGTGCCGTGTATTTCGACTCCCGTTCTTGTGGTAATCTCCGATCTTTGGCAAACATGGACAGAATCTGATCTGCTGTACGATAGGACGGTTTATCCGCAGAGCGGCCCCAGCCTGAAGCTGAACTTGGACGACCTGCCTGGGCAAAAGGGGAAGATGATA
Organism: Paenibacillus sp. AN1007; assembly: GCF_040702995.1. NCBI lineage: Bacteria > Bacillati > Bacillota > Bacilli > Caryophanales > Paenibacillaceae > Paenibacillus > Paenibacillus sp. AN1007. The sequence goes on along the minus strand of NZ_CP159992.1, from coordinate 6,622,167 downwards.
TCGTCTCCAGCCTTTGCCGCTGCGCTTGCTCCGGTTGGTGGGATCGCTGCGGTTGCTGTGCCTGCATCTCCCGTGCAGACGATGGATGAGCGGTGCTTATCCGAGAAGGATTTGCTAATTCATCGTATGCCTTCCCGTTATCATCTGCTGCTGAGGATACATTGGTGGAAGATATGAATTTAGAAGCCGATACGTGTGCAGGTGGGGATAATGCTGGCGATGGAGATGGAGATGGCGATGACGTTGGCGATGAGTAAGGCCGCTCCCATCTCTCTTCTTCGACCAGCGTGCCTACCTTCGAGGTTGACCCTGTGCCGCCGGACGATTCTGTCGTGCCCGCATGTTCATGAACAGCAAGCAGAACAGCCGCGATATGTTTGCAATAGTCATAATAGCTGCCGTATGCCGGGCAATCACAGTAGGCTTCAATCTCTCCCGCGTCATCCAGATCCACTTTGACTTCGTAAGTTTCTGTACCTCGAACAACCGCTTGATAATGACGTCCATCCTCACTCACAGCCAGCCTGCCAATCCTTCCGGACTGTTGATATTCTTCGCCGTGCTTGAATGCCGTGACCCCGCACAGCAATTTGATATCCATGATGGTGAACGGTGCCGCCATACTTCACACCTCCTTGAATACAGATTCCGTTTCTTTATAGAAAAAACCCCAAGAGCTCCGTAAAGCAGAGATTGGGGTTGCTTATTAAGTTGAAACCCAGTTGTTTACACGTGCACTTCGATGACAGAATAACCTTCCAATCACTGTTATCCCCAGATTTTTTGATTCCCTTTCCTAAAAGGGAAAATCCGGTGATAAGCGTAGGCTTCCGATGCAGCTTTCTTACAGAAAGCTTTTAGGCGAACGCTTCGCTTTTTCAGGTTTTTTCTGCCCTCTCCGTTTTTGTGTAAAAAAATAGTTCAACTTATATAGCTTGTTGCTCCGTTTATTTCACCAGTTGACCGCGTGTAACGCCCAGTTGGTTCGTTGCTTTCAATGTTTTCCATACCTGCGTACCGCTGATCTCGCCGCGCAGTGCACGATTGTACAGGTCGATGACTTCCTTCACCTGTTCCGGTGTTTCTTCCAGGAACTCTACCCGGTAACGGGATACTCCCAGATCCATGAAGTTGGTCAGGTACTCGGCACCAGACTGTTCTACGGCGTTATAGACCGTGTTACGGCAGCCTTCATCCACCCGCACCGGGTGAGACATCCCGATTCGGTCCTGCAGGGATGCCCGTTTTTCCTCGCAAGGACGCCCGCAGTTCGTATAATCCGTTCCTTCACTCATGAACGTACAGTACACACAGTGCTCTGTGTGGAACATCGGCAGATGCTGATGGATAACAACTTCAGTCTGACTTGTACGGGAGTTACCGAGCAGATCAACCATCTGCTGAATGTTCAGGTCGTACGATGGTGTGATCCAGTCGCAGCCTGCTTCTAGGAACAATTCCACGGCCTTGTGGTTGGCGATGTTCAAGGAGAAGTCACCAATAAGCTGTGGATGCTTCGCGTCCGGATTCATTCTACGATGACGCAGATAGAAGTACAGCGCACCTGTGTTGCGAACGAGCACCGCATCCGGCTCCAAACGCAGGATATTGTTGTGATAGCCGTTCTCGCCAGGCATATGAATACGCGGTGTAGCCAGCGCAATCTTGCCGCCTGCAGCATGTACAGCTTCCACCGCTGCCGGGAACTGTTTAATGAACTCGAAGTCGGCGTAGATCATGCCGACACCCGCTTCCAGCGCTGCCTCCACTTGCGGCAGGCTGCGGCACAGCGCGGTCAGCTCTGCTTGACCGCGAGCCACTGGAGATGCCGGTTGTACCGCATCGCCGTACACGTCCACTGCCCGTTTCACGTAGACGGGCGGTTTCGGGCGCTCGCCCGCGAGTTGTTCGACCGCCTGACGGCGAATATTATTCAACTCGCGCATCGGGATGATGACGTCACCGTGCAGGTTGACATCCAGTCCCTCCAGTTGGAACACGGTGCCGCCGAGACGTCCGAACTGCTCCTCGAGCAGTTCATGGGTCATCGGGCGTTTCTGGGCAATGTCCAGTTCCATCTCCGAATCTACGCGCACGGTCGTTCCCTTCTGCACATCGGTCCACCATGTGCTGAGCGGCTGGCCCGGACTGCCGATAACTTTGACTTTAACCGGAAAGACACGGTATGGCTTATCGGTCTCAAAACTCTGACGCAGACGTTTGTCGAGCGCAGGGTCATTGGTTTTCCACACCTTGTCGCCCACTTTTACGCGGCGCAGATCCACATCACTGCGGCCTGGCACGATGTCCACGATCCAGCCTTCGCCGGCTTCGCCTTCAATCTTTACACCTTTACGGCGCACATCATATACGCGTCCGCCTTCTTCTTTCTTCGTTGGATCACCGGCGTCAAACACAATACCGTCTCCACGTTTCACTGGTGCGTCCAGTTTCAGAACCACACCGTCACGAAGCACTTGATTCACACGACCAAGATAAACGCCGCGGCTTTTCGGGAATGTGCCGTCTACCAGCTGTTTGTTGTTGATGCCGTCCAGGAACCCATGTGTGAATCCGCGTGAGAAACTCTGCTGCAGCTCACGGATCTCTTCCCTGCTTGCCCGTGTATTATCACCGTCAAAATAACGGTCAATCGCTTTACGGTATTTGCTGACCACGTTCGCCACGTACTCAGGCGTTTTGAGGCGGCCTTCAATTTTGAATGACGTCACACCCGCTTCAATCAGTTCCGGCATGATATCAATCGCTGCCAGGTCTTTCGGAGACAACAGATATGCTACATCGCCCATCGGCTGGTGAACGCCATCCACCATCAGGTCATACGGCAGACGGCAGGCCTGTGCACATTCACCACGGTTCGCGGAACGTCCACCCCACATTTCGGAAGTCAGACATTGACCCGAGTAGGATACGCAGAGTGCACCGTGCACAAATACTTCCATCGGAAGTTTGGCCTGTTCCCCGATTTTCTGAATCTGCTTCAGATTGTTCTCTCGTCCGAGTACGACACGTTCCATGTCAAACGGCTTGGTAAACTCCACCGCTTCAGGAGACGTAATCGTCATCTGGGTGGAACCGTGGATCGGGAAGTCCGGCGAGATTTCACGAATCATTTTGACCAGACCCAAGTCCTGTACAATCACTGCATCCACACCTGCATCCACGCAGGCATCAATCAGTTCCTTCGCATCTTTCAATTCATTTTCAAAAATCAATATATTAAAGGTCAGAAACCCTTTCACGCCATAACTGTGCAAAAACGCCATAATTTCCGGCAGCTCGTCCATGCGGAAATTGTTCGCGCGCGCCCGTGCATTAAATTTTTCGACCCCGAAGAAAATCGCATCCGCACCGTTGGCTACCGCCGAACGCATGCAATCCCAGTCCCCTGCGGGTGCCAGAAGTTCAACGTCTTCTCTTCGTAATGCTGCTGTTTTCATGTAGACCCTCCCCATACCGGCCTACGCCGGTTTTCTTCCCTTGTACCTCTATCTCAGTACGCCTTATTGCTGTCACGTCAAGTATCACTATATCTATACATTAGTCTGTATTGCCTGAAATCCGGGCCTACAGTCTCTCGATTTCTCGAATCAGAAGTAATAACTCCTGAACTAGTATAGTGTACCACTTCTACACCTACTCTTCTACGCTTTCCTGAAAAAACCGTTTATCCTTTTCAACCTCATCCGTACTGCGGCAAACGGTGAACATATTCTGCCGGTCTCTCTAAGGGCACATCCGCCTGCCTTTAAACAGTAAAAAACCGGAAGGTTCTCAAACCCTCCGGCACTATCTTGTTTCATTTTATTTATTATTTGTTAAAAGTAAATGAGTTCACTGCTTTTTCCAGCATGGCTGCCTGTACTTGCGTACGATTTGCATCGTTCAGACCACTAGTGATCGTATATGTGGCTCCATTTTTCTCAAACACAATCTGGCTCCCTGTATACGGCACACCCTTGTCCTCTTCATGATACGTAAAGGAAAACGCAGGCACTCCTGCAAAAGTAAGTTCCTCACTGCGGATCAGACTAAAGCTCTTGCGGGTTTTGGCTGCTTCTGCGTATGCCTCTCTCAGCTGACTAACCGTCATCTCAATCGACTTGTCTTCTGAGGCTGCAATAGAGAAGTTACCGCCCGTGAAAGTATAGATGACAGGTGAGCTCTCAAACCGATCACTGTACGGTGTCCAGTAACGCGGAATATCCACGCTGTAATGATAACGTTTGGAGGTGCGCGTGATCGTCTTCGTTTTATCTGTCAAATATGGATCTTCGTCCAGCTGGCCAAAGTTATCCGTTACTGTATCAAAATCAATCTCCACACTCTTCATGATTTGATTAAACCATGCCCGGTCAGCAGCTTTTCCTTCCGGGAAGGTGTACTCGGCATAATAACGATATCCGTTTTTTTGCAAAAGAACGTCGAATTCGGTCTGCCAGCCCGCCCCGAAGTTATAGCGGAATTCATTGACCTCAGCGGTTTCCCCGGAGATTTCCGTTGTAAATGAACCAATCTGCTGATAGCTCTCCGCAGTAAAGGTTTCACGCATCCACTTTTCGAGCTGATCACTCCAGTCTTTCACGGTTGCCCCAGACTTCGCAGAAGTCACTCGAAGCTGCAGATACGCACCTTGTTCATCTTCGTAGGTCATGCTTTTATTATCCATGGACCAGCCAGCTGGAACCTTTAAGCTAATTCCATAATCTTCATTCCATGCCGCGCGCATGCCTTCTTCCACGGTAGAGAGATCCTTGATTGTACGGTCAGACGGGGAGTAGCTTGGATCAAAGGAGTTGAGCAGCGAAGCGTGTTTGCTCAAATCTTTGTAGTTGAACGCTTGATAATCGGCCAAATACACATCATATTGACGCCCGTCATGAATATATTGGCGCAGCTCCCATAACATACCGTCCGTATCTTTCACGACAATGCGTGCATACGGTTTGCTGCCTTTCGATACCGCTTCACGATCCAACACCGTATCGCCCGCCTGTTTTGCCACCTGCACGAGCTGTGTCAGCAGGTCATCTGCGTCAAGCGAAACATTCTGTTCACTAACGTACACTTCGAGATAATAGCTCTCGTCCGCAGCACCAAACGTCATCATCCGTTCCTGTTCACTGGATTGAAGCACAAGGAGATTAGCCGGATAATGCATCGACCAGCCGTAATAACTGTTACCGATTCTTGTTTTACCCTTGTCGAGATCTATACCGCCCTCATCTTCAGCCCCTTTACCCGTCTGCATCAAACGAATAACGATCTCTCCCGCGCTGTTCGGCGCAAGAGATGCACCGATCCCTGCAGCTACAGGACGAAGAGGAACCATCAGCACACCGTTTACCATATTCGGCGCAGCACCCATCTCCACTTTTGCTCCATCAATCCAGGCGATGGAACTGCCCATCGTCAAAGCTGCGACGTGTGCTCCCTGCTTGATTTTAATGACATCGTTCTTCTCCAGCCGGATCTCACTTCCAAATGCCTTCTTGAACACACCGACAGGCACCATCGTTACTCCCTTAACAATAAGGGGTTTCGTAATATTCTGTTTCTGACCATTGATAAAAGCACGGGTACTGCCTGCTTTGACCCGCAGCTCATTCGTCTTCATATCGTCGGCTGCCCACACCGGCAGAGCCGTGCCAGCCAGCAGCATACCCGCTAATACCCCCGTGCTCAGCACGCGTAACCATGACTTTTTCATTCCGTTCATTCGTCCTCTCTAGATTCATTCGGGTTACTTGCCAGGCTTTATTCTTCTTCATCTGCCAGAAGCGACTCATCTGACTCATCCTGGAGGGAATCCCGATCAGCAAGTACCAATGTGCGGGTAACGATGTCCCCATCGGTCTGCACCAGCAGTTTTACTTTTTGTCCAGGTAAGTAGGCTTTAAGCAGTTCATTGATATCTACGACGGAAGATACACGTTTCCCCGCCACACTGTAGATGGCATCGCCTTCCTTAATCTTGGCTTTCTCCGCTTCCGGGCTCAGTACACCCGTAACGGTCAACGGATCTTCTGCAGGCAGGCCTACAATCGCAGACCAGCTTTCCTCCAGCTCAAGGCCGAGACTTGCCCGTTTGATGGTGCCGTATTTGAAAAATTGATGGATGACAAAATTAACGGTATCCACCGGAATGGAGAATCCCATACTCTCAATGCCCACAGCAGAGAATTTCATCGAGTTGATGCCAACAACTTCACCCTTCAGGTTAACCAGCGGTCCACCACTATTGCCGGGATTAATGGCCGTGTCTGTCTGAATTAAGCGGTAGGATGCCTCGACTCCCCGGTTCAAACCACTGATTACACCAACCGTTGCCGAGTTACGAAGTGAAAAAGAGATCGGCGTACCGATCGCAATGACCGTCTCCCCAACGGATGTCTGTGAAGCCTTGGCAAAAACTGCAGGTTTTAGTGATTTGGCTTTAATTTTAATCAGTGCCAGATCACTTAACGGATCACTGAATGAGTCCGTAATGTTATATGTATTACCATCCGTCGTAACTACGACTGGATTAACCAATTCATCAATGACATGGGCATTTGTAACAATCCACCCGTTAGAACGAATAATAACGCCCGTGCCGTGTGCCAGATTATAACGGTCATTTTCCGTCCCGCTCTGACTTTCCGTCGTCTTGCCGATGATACCCACCACGGACGGAGATACCTTCTCAATCACTTTCGGGATGTTTGCACTTCCCTTGTACGTATACATGCCAGATTTGGCATCATATTGTCCGCTGCCGCCGAATGTCTTCACCACATCTTTGGTATTCACATACACTTGGCCGTCAATGACTTTGGCCTGCATACCTGATTTGGATGCCGCCGCACCAGCAGTCGCTGTCATACCGATGGAGAGCACTACCACCATCATCATGGATGCTGCCCTTTTTACAAACCTTTTCATGATCTCACCTGACCCTCTCTATACATCCTTCTTGCGCGACTGGACAACCGATTCCTGGCGAATCTATTTCTCTCTCATCTGCAATACCGGTATCCCTCAATGTATCATACAAATTATGGCTGTACAATCGTTTTAATTTTCGCTCTTTTTCGACAAAAAATGACTATTCCCTCCATGTTATGAAGACATGAAAAAACACCTTCCATCAATGTCGTGGAAAGTGTTCACGGTTGTGTATCCATATGTTCTGTGGGATGTTACTGGACTACTGCATGTGTTGGTTAACCAAACCAGCCTTTGATCATCGCATAGTCTGTCATCAAAAATACCAGCAGACTGACAACTGTAAAGCCGATCGCAAATAAATTTTTCTTCGGTGCCCGGACCAGGCGGACCAATCCAATAAAAATCAGGATCGTAAACAGGATGACAAAAATATCAAATGCATTAAAATTCGATGTACTCGCCGTGGCAGCCTCTGCAAGCAGCATGGATAGACAGACCTCCTCACCATAGTAAAAAGCTAACGCATACCCTAAACTCTTCCTCTATGTTATCTGTACCCTGTTAGTAATGCAAGCCCTATCATCCAGAAAAATGAAAAAAATCCAGCTTGTCTGGTCTGCTCACAAAGGCTTGCCCGAGTTAATATGTAAACACTTTCATTTGTTGGCTTTATTGTGACGATGATCATCCGTTTGGAAAACTAACAACGATCCCGAGAAACGTTATTTACTCAACATCATTGAAAAGCAGCCACTATCTACTGTCCCTGACTTTTTGCATAATAAAAAAAACCTTCTTCACCAAAAAAGAGGAGCGTGAATGTTATTCACGATCTATCTTTCTCGGTGAAAGGAAGGTTTCAACCGTAGTTACCCTTGGCACACCTATCACAGGTGCTGAACTAGTCTGCGAGCTGCAGGGCTTTACTTCGCTCCGTGTCGCGCTCCAGTACAGGTTTCAGATATCTGCCTGTGTATGAAGCCTCCACTCGAATGATATCCTCCGGAGTACCTGTCGCTACAATGGTGCCGCCGCCGCTTCCGCCTTCTGGACCTAAGTCTACGATATAATCGGCTGTTTTGATTACATCCAGATTATGTTCAATGACCAGCACGGATTCTCCCGAATCGACGAGGCGGTGCAGGACGTTCAGCAGCCGGTCAATATCATCGACATGCAGACCAGTCGTTGGCTCATCCAAAATATAAATGGTTTTGCCAGTACTCCGGCGATACAGCTCAGAAGCAAGCTTCACCCGCTGGGCTTCGCCTCCAGACAGCGTTGTTGCAGGCTGACCCAGATTGATGTAGCCCAGTCCGACATCCAGCAGCGTCTGCATTTTGCGATGAATCTTCGGAATGTTCTCGAAAAATTGAGTGGCATCTTCCACTGTCATTTCAAGCACATCCGCAATATTTTTGTTTTTGTACTTTACTTCGAGCGTTTCACGGTTGTAGCGTTTACCCTTGCAGACCTCACACGGCACATACACATCCGGCAGGAAGTGCATCTCGATCTTGATAATGCCGTCTCCTCTGCAGGCTTCACAGCGTCCACCTTTGATATTAAAGCTGAATCGCCCCTTCTTGTACCCGCGCACCTTGGCTTCGTTCGTCTGTGCAAACAAGTCACGGATATCATCAAAGACCCCCGTATATGTCGCCGGGTTGGAGCGCGGCGTGCGTCCGATCGGCGACTGGTCGATATCAATGACTTTGTCGATATGCTCCAGTCCACGAATCTCCTTATGCTGTCCCGGGCGTACACGCGCACGGTTGAGATCACGCGCCAACGTTTTGTACAAAATCTCATTAATCAGTGTCGATTTACCCGAACCGGATACGCCTGTTACAGCAGTAAATACACCCACTGGAATTTTTACATTGAGATTTTTCAAATTGTTCTCTTTGGCTCCGCGTACTTCCAACCAGCGGTCCCCGACACTCCGGCGCTCCGTACGGATCGGAATAAACTTTTTGCCGCTCAGATACTGGCCCGTTAACGAGTTCTCGTCATTCATAATCTCCTCAGGTGTACCTTGTGACATGACTGTACCACCGTGAATACCTGCGCCTGGACCGATGTCGATAATATAGTCCGCAGCCATCATCGTATCTTCGTCATGTTCTACAACGATCAATGTGTTGCCGATATCCCGCATATGGGCGAGCGTGGAGATCAAACGATCATTATCCCGCTGATGCAGACCGATACTCGGCTCATCCAGAATATAGAGAACTCCCATCAGGCTGGAACCGATTTGTGTAGCCAATCTGATCCGCTGCGCTTCGCCGCCGGATAACGTTCCGGCAGCACGGCTTAACGTCAGGTAATCCAAACCTACATTAACGAGAAAGCCCAAACGACTGTTAATCTCTTTCAGGATCAGTTTGGCAATGGTCTGCTCTTTTTCGGTCAGCTGCAGCGAATCAAAGAATCGTCCCGCTTCACCAATAGATAAACTAGTTACATAAGCCATATTGTGATCGTTAATCGTTACTGCAAGGCTTTCGCGTTTCAAACGCTGCCCTTTACATGTCCCGCAAGGCTTCGCACTCATGTATCCTTCAATGAACTCACGGATGCCTTCAGAAGCAGTTTCACGATAACGACGCTCCAGATTATTGACGATACCTTCAAACGTAACCTGCGCTTCTTTGCGCTGTCCAAAGTCGTTCTCATAACGGAATCGAATTTTCTCCGTGCCTGTCCCCTGCAGCAGTTTGTTCATCTGATCAGCAGGCAGATCCTCGACAGGTACATCCTGCGGAATATTAAAGTGTTCACATACCGAGCGGAGAAATTGCGGATAATACGTGGACGTCCCTCCGGTCCAGGCATCAAACGCGCCTTCTTCAATCGTTTTGCTGCGATCCGGCACAAGCAGATCCGGGTCTACAATCATTTTCACACCCAAACCGTCACAATCCGGGCAGGCACCAAACGGGCTGTTAAAAGAGAACATCCGAGGCGCCAGCTCATCAATGCTGAATCCGCAGACCGGGCAGGCAAAATTCGAACTGAAGCGCAGCTCTTCTTCACCAATAATGTCTACTAACAGCTGCCCGCCAGACAGATTAAGTGCTGTTTCAATGGAGTCCGCCAGACGTGCCTGAACGTCATCCTTTACAACGATCCGGTCAACGACAACATCGATGGTATGCTTTTTGTTTTTCTCCAGCTGAATATCTTCCGACAGGTCGCGCAGTTCGCCATTGACCCGAACACGCACAAAACCTTGTTTGGACACATCGGCAAAAACACTTTTGTGCTCCCCCTTGCGTCCCGCAACAATTGGAGCCAGAATCTGCAGCCGGGTACGCTCAGGGTACTGCATGATACGGTCCACCATCTGTTCTACCGTTTGCGATGTAATCTCAATCCCGTGATCAGGACAATGCGGGTGACCTACACGTGCAAACAGGAGACGCAGATAATCGTAAATTTCCGTCACAGTTCCTACGGTGGAACGCGGGTTGCGGCTTGTTGTTTTCTGATCGATCGAAATAGCAGGCGACAACCCTTCAATGGAGTCGACGTCCGGTTTCTCCATCTGGCCCAGGAACTGACGTGCATAAGCTGACAATGATTCCACATAACGCCGCTGTCCTTCGGCATAGATCGTATCAAAAGCCAGCGAGGACTTGCCTGATCCGCTCAAACCGGTCAATACAACAAAACGGTCACGCGGAATAGTGATATCGATATTTTTCAGGTTATGCGCTCTTGCACCTTTGATGACAATGTTCTCGCTCGCCAATAGTATTCATCCTCTCACTGCTTTTCTATAATCTTTTAACCAATTTCGACTTTTTTATCAGTATAGACCCTGTTTCACGTTTTCAACATGGTCTTTATATCGGGTGAAGCGGTGAGCTTCTTTACTCAACAAGAGAACGGCCAGCTGGCCGTTCTCTTATCACAAGCTCTAAGTCAAAGAGCACTCCTCTATCCATTTGCATTTATTCAGCCCGAAGTTCCAGCAGTGCATCACGAAGCTCTGCGGCACGCTCAAACTGCAGGTTTTTGGCTGCATCTTTCATCTCTGCTTCCAGACGCTGAATGAGAGACTGACGTTCCTTCTTCGACATCTTCTCGGCAGCACCAGTGAGATACTCGTTTTTGGACTCGGCAACCTTCGTTGCCTCAATCACATCACGCACTTTTTTGCGAATCGTCTGCGGTGTAATACCGTGCTTCTCGTTATATTCCATCTGAATGGAACGGCGGCGCTCCGTCTCTTTCATCGCCTTATCCATGGAATCGGTCACTTTATCACCGTACAAAATAACCTTACCTTCGCTGTTCCGTGCGGCACGTCCAATCGTCTGAATCAGCGAACGCTCGGAACGCAGGAAACCTTCCTTATCCGCATCCAGAATCGCTACTAGGGATACCTCTGGCAGGTCCAGACCTTCCCGCAGCAGGTTGATCCCGATCAAGACATGGAATGTACCCAACCTGAGATCACGCAGAATCGACATCCGTTCCAGCGTTTTGATCTCCGAGTGCAGGTACCTGACCTTGATGCCCACTTCCTTCAGATAATCCGTCAGATCTTCCGACATTTTCTTCGTCAACGTAGTAATGAGTACCCGCTCATCTTTGGCAATCCGGTCGTTAATCTCCGCGATCAGATCGTCAATCTGTCCTTTCGTTGGACGCAGCTCAATGACAGGATCAAGCAGACCGGTTGGACGAATAATCTGCTGTACCATCGTATCGGTATGCTCAATCTCATACGGTCCCGGTGTAGCAGATACATAGATAATCTGTTTCATCTTCTCTTCAAACTCTTCAAATTTGAGCGGACGGTTATCCAGTGCTGAAGGCAGTCTGAAGCCGTGATCCACCAGCACCGTCTTCCTCGCCTGGTCACCGTTGTACATCGCGCGAATCTGCGGCAGGGTCACGTGGGACTCATCCACCACGATCAGCATGTCATCCGGGAAGTAATCCATCAGTGTGTATGGGGTATCCCCGCGTTCACGGAAGGTCAGCGGTCCGGAATAGTTCTCGATCCCCGAGCAGAACCCAACTTCCTTCATCATCTCGATATCATACCGCGTACGCTGTTCCAGACGCTGTGCCTCCAGAAGCTTGCCCTGTTCACGCAGCACTTCAAGGCGCTCTTCCAGTTCACGTTCGATATTCACCAGTGCAACGCGCATCGTTTCTTCCTGGGTCACGAAGTGAGAAGCCGGGAAAATAGCAATATGTTCGCGCTCACCGATCAGCTCTCCGGTCAGAACGTCAATCTCGGTGATCTTCTCAATCTCGTCCCCGAACAACTCCACTCGAATCGCATGTTCACCCTTGGAAGCCGGGAAAATCTCGATCACATCACCACGGACACGGAACGTGCCGCGTACAAAGTTAATATCATTTCGCTGGTACTGGATCTCTACGAGACGGGACAAAATCTGATTGCGGGGTTTCTCCATCCCTACCCGAAGTGACAACAGCATGCTGGAATAGTCATGCGGCGAACCCAAACCGTAGATACACGACACACTCGCTACAATAATGACATCGCGGCGTTCAAACAGCGAACTGGTCGCTGCGTGCCGCAGCTTATCGATCTCTTCGTTGATGCTCGAATCCTTCTCGATATACGTATCGGATGAAGGAATATATGCTTCCGGCTGATAGTAGTCATAGTAGCTGACAAAATACTCAACCATGTTATTTGGAAAAAATTCTTTGAATTCACTTGCCAGCTGCGCAGCCAATGTTTTATTGTGCGCAATAATCAGCGTGGGGCGCTGCAGCTTGGCAATCGTCTGTGCAATGGTAAACGTCTTACCGGTACCCGTTGCACCCAAAAGCGTCTGGTATCTCTTCCCTTCCTGAACACCCTTCACCAATTCCTGAATGGCTGCAGGCTGATCGCCCTGGGGAGAAAACTCTGACTCGATTTCGAACGTTTTGTCGCTCATGATAATATCGCTCATTGCCGTATCTCACCCTATCGTCTAAAATAATAGTCACTATATATTGTCGAAGTTCCCCGAATTTCCAGTTGGGAAAACTTATAGTAATAGGAATATTTGTTCCCGTTCAATTATACCTTGTTCGTTTTAGTGATGCAAACGTGAAATCAAGATAGGAGTGGGTTAATTTATGGATATTGCGACACTTATCGGTATAATAGCCGGAATTGCCGCAGTTATCAGCGGTTTCCTGTGGGAAGGCGGACAGTTATCCGGCCTGCTTCAGAAAACGGCTGCTCTAATCGTGTTTGGCGGTACGATCGCTGCCGTGGCAGCCAGCTTCCCTACCTACCGTCTGCGCACGATTCCTGCTGCTTTACGCATGGCGTTTGGACGTCATCACCAAGATCCCAAGCAGTGGGTAGAGGAGCTGATCGAGATGTCATCCATCGCTCGCAGATCCGGTGTGCTTGCGCTTGAGCGCAAAGTGGTGGATCATCCCAATCCATTTTTACAAGATGGTATCCAGATGGTTGTCGATGGTACGGACCCCGATGTCGTTCGGCAGATACTTGAGATGGAGATCGATTCTGTAGAACAAAAGCATGAAGGTTATGCCAAAATATTCGAATCTGCTGGCGGTTATGCCCCAACGATGGGCATCATCGGAACCGTAATGGGACTTATTCAAGTGCTGGGAAGCTTGACTGATCCAACAGGGCTCGGGCCAGCCATCGCCGTTGCTTTTACCGCCACCCTATACGGGGTCGCCAGTGCCAATCTGATCTTTTTACCCATTGCTTCCAAGATCAAATCCAGAGGGGCTGACGAAATTCAGGTCATGGAGATGATGCTTGAAGGGGTACTTGCCATCCAGAACGGTGAGAATCCGCAGCTTGTCCGCAAACGGCTGGAGTCCTTCACACTCACCCATCGTTCGGCTGTACAGGCTCCTCAAGCAAAGGAGGGATTGGATGAGTCGGCGCAGTAAAAAGCGTGCCAAACGCGAGACTGCTGACCACCGGGATCGCTGGATGATTACTTATGCCGATCTCATTACGCTGCTGCTGATCTTTTTTGTCATCATGTACGCCATGAGCAATCTGGATGCCGGTAAATACGACGTTGTGACCCAATCGCTTCAGAACACATTCAATCAATCCGACTCCATTCTTGAACTGGGAGAAGGGCTCGGTGACACGCCGGGCCAGACGATTACCCAAACCCCTTCATCGCAGGTGCAGGGCGGATCGGAAGACAAGCAGGACTCTTCAACAGGTCCGGGAACGGAGCCCCCGGATGAAAACACCCGCCCTCTCACGGAGCGGGAAGAACAATTCAGGACACAGGAGCAGGAACTGCAAAATCTGTTCAATGTGATTACCCAATATATCGAGGATAATAAACTGGATAATCAGATTTTTGTAGCGGACAAACCGCAGGGTATCTCCATTACGCTCAGTGACCGTTTTTTATTTGACCAAGGACAGGCCGCCCTGAAAAAAGATGCTGCACCTACGCTCAGCAAGCTCGCCAGTTTGTTTCGCAATCTTCAGATGGTAGTCAGTATCGAGGGGCACACGGATAACATTCCGATCGGAGCCAATTCCACGTACAAGGATAACTGGGAACTGTCCGGTGAACGGGCTTTATCGGTACTGCGTTTCTTCCTGGATCAAGAGAAACTTGATCCAGACCACTTCCAATACGCTGGTTATGCGGATACCAGGCCAACCGGAGACAATACAACCACGGCTGGAAGACAGAAGAACCGCCGGGTTGAAATTACGGTGCTTCGCCAGCTGCAGCCTTAATGAATGATCACAAAACAACTTCTGCGAAGCAGTCTATATTGTGTCGCAGCATACATCTATTCTTCTACGCTGCGTAAACAGCAAAAAGCACGTCACTACGGTATTCATCCGGGGAGACGTGTTTTTGCGTTCCATTCCATATCTACATTGTACTCAATAACAAGGGAGTATAACCCCGCTCATGCTCAATGTCCCCCGCACTATGCATCCATACCTGGCTGATCAGGTCGCAGAATTACCGAGCCGACAGCCAGCAGAATAACAGCCATAACAGTCAGGATCAGCAGGGGCAGGGTAATATCCGCCAGCGTCCCCCCTGCAGAGATCGTTTCAACAGCTTGTATAGTCCATTTCTGGGGTACGAAGTTTGCCAGTTTCTGCATGTAATCCGGCATGATGGATAACGGCCAGAAGCACCCTCCAATCATACAAGTCGGTACAATAATGAGGGAGTTCAGCATGCTGGCATTTTTCGTTTCGCGGATCAGACCGCTGACGGTACTTGCCAATCCCATGGATACCAGCATAAACGCACCCAGGATTAGAAAATGAGTACCAAACGGAATTCCTGCATCATACTGCAGTACCCATCGGCTGATGCCCAGCACCAGAACAATCTGGATAATCCCGATGGCGAGACTGCCCAGAAAATTACCAAGTGCAATCTCATATGACCTGACAGGAGCCGTATACATCCGGGCCATGGTCCGCTGCTTTCGGTCCTCCATAATAACGGCGACTGCACTGGTCAGGAGCCCCATCATGAACATAATTGTGAATCCCGTAACGTTATTTAACCCGGGCTTCGGGTAGAGCTGCAGATTCAGTGCTTCCCCTGAAAGGGTATGTCTGCCTGCCTCCTGCAGAACCTGCTCAAACTTTTCATCTGAACTTACAGCAGCACCATTTACTGAGGACACGGAGGAAAAGGTTCTAACGGCAGCAGCAGTCTGTTTTAACCCATCCGCTGCTCCTTGGACAGCTGCCCGAAGAATGTACGAACTTTCACTGACACGCATTTCAATTAATTCGATGGATGCCTGCTCGCCATGCAGCAGCGATTGTGTGTAACCAGCGGGAATGACGAGGCCCATGTTTCCTTTCTGCCGGACTACATCTGATTTAACTTCTGTCTCACTGCTCATCGGTTTAAAGCTGTATTCTTTCATTCGGGAAAGCTCTTTTATCATCCAAGTCCCTGCAGCGCCCTGATCCATATTTACATAAGGAATAACAGCACGGCCTGCCTGCTCACTTCCAAAAAGGGCGACCGCACCCGTCACAACAAGACACGGAAGCAGTAGAAAAGCAATCACTCCTCGTTTGCGTCCAAGTGTCCTCCTGATCATCAGCCAGGCAATATTCAGACTATTCATAACGATAACCAGCCTTTCTATAGATCACTGCGGCGACAGCAGCAAGCACTGCACATACAGCTCCCAACATCAACATATTATGCATAATCTCACGTACAGAGGCGCCCAGCATCATACTGAGAAAACTTTGCAGAGCCCAATGATTCACTGTAAATTCACTTATGCGCTGTACAAAGTCTATGGCAATCGGGGTAAATCCTCCACTAATAAATGTCATTACAATAATGATGCTCTGCATGATCGTACTGGCGGAAGCAGCACTTTTACTAACCAATGCCACAATAATGCCCAAGGTCATGGATGCAAGGGTAATCAGTACACAGAGCAGCATGATCAGCCCGGGATGACCGCCCCAGTCGACACCAAATAACACATGAGTCATCAGAATAATAATGATTGCCTGCATAAAAGCAAGAAGGCTGTTGCCAGCAATTTTACCGGCAAAGATGACTCCGTTACCCACGGGAGCAGCCTGAAGACGAGCAAGTGTCTTTTTGTCCCGCTCCGTGAACAGACTATTTATTGTCGTCATGCCGGAATACAGCATAAACATCGCCAGCATCGCCGCCGCATAATATTGTGAAGCGCTGTAGGATCGATCGGAATGTCCCGGGCTGCTGACTCTAATGCTGGATTGTTCCTCTGATTCAGCTGCAGTTTGTGCACTTGCGGCCGGAATCATCTCTGGCCCAAGGACCTCAGCAATCGCCGCTTGTCGATTTAACTCGTCCGTAAAGCGAGTGAACAGGGTCTGCCCCACTATATTCAGTGTGCTGTCCTTGCCCAGAATCCACTGCAGCTTGACCTCTTTTCCCGCCATCCACTGCTGCATCATATCCGAGGTCATGATCACCGCAAAGTCAAGTTTTCCCTGTTTGAGCGCATTCACCGCTTCATCTTTGGAGGGCATATTCTGAACCTTCATCATCCTGCTCACTTCAGGGGTGGTTGCAAAAACTTTGAATGCTTCACCCATAGGAGACGACATGTCAGAAGGCTGTATGACCCCTACCCGCAGCACATCAGGTATGTTTTCCTCCCCTGTTCCCATTGCGCTTGATAACGCCGTACCTAATATAAAGATTAACAATAAGGGCAGAATAAACAGATTCAGTACAACAGAACGAATTTTTAAAATTCGTCTTAACTCAAACATACAAATATGCCACATGCTCATCCCATGTCCTCCTAGTCTCGAAGTGTCCGCCCGGTCAAATTAAGGAAAAGTGTCTCCAGATCCGGTTCTTCAACCCGAAGAGACTGAATGGACATCTCATGTTTACTGCAGATGAACAGCATATCCTGCAGGGCAAGCTGCGCTGAAGGCAGCATGATTGTAAGGGTATCTTCGTTGACTTCCACTGCCCGTACACGCGGGTGAAGCTTTAATTCCTCCACTACACCGGCATCGATACCCGCAGCGGTAAGTACAATTTTCTCCTCTGAAGCAACGCGCTCTCTCAGCTCTTTTTCAGTTCCACAAGCAATAATTCGTCCTTGATCCATAATCGCTACCCGGTCACTAATCGCCGCAACTTCCTCCATATAATGACTTGTGTATATAATTGTTGATCCCATCCTGTTCAGTGTTCGCACCGATTCAAGAATATGATTACGGGACTGTGGATCAATACCTACGGTTGGTTCGTCCATAATAATCAGATCCGGTCGATGGCTGAGGGCACATGCGATGTTTAACCTGCGTTTCATTCCGCCTGAGAAGGTAGCTGGAGCTTCTTTTGCTTTATCCTCCAGCCCGACAAATTCAAGCGACTCCTGTACTCTTTCTTTAAGTTGTTTTCCTCGCAAACCATATAACCGGGCAAAAAAAGTAACATTATCCACAGCACTCATCGTTTCGTATAGTGCCAAATCCTGTGGAACAAGACCAATCTTGCGTTTGACGTCCAGCGGATGCTCTTTCACTGATATGCCGTCCAGTCTGATTTCCCCCTGGTCCAATTTCAGAAGGCCCGCGATCATGCTGATCGTGGTGCTTTTGCCTGCCCCATTGGGACCAAGCAGACCAAAGATTTCACCTTTGTTCACACTAAGGTTCAGATGGTCTACCGACAACTTGCTGCCGTACCGCTTCACAACGTGATCCACTTCTAATATGTTCATGTACTTGAATGCCCCTTCCCTATGAGCTCTTGTCGTGATTTCATAACTACATTGTAACGAATGCATATGCCTAGCGAAGGTACACAAAGTCATTCATTAAAGGTGACTTAAGTCATCTCCTGATCTCGAATCGAGCTGTGTTATAATCAAGGATGCATTATCGGGAGTTTAACGTTGGTTATTTTAAATTTGCACTTATATAAAAAGGATGTCATCTACATATGCCAATGCCGTTTCTGCAGTATGGTTTAATCTTCCTGCCTGCTGTGCTGTACAGCTTGGTGCTTCCAGCAGAAAGCGAAGCGCTGTATACGTTCTATATTCTGATGGCTGCCGGACTCGCTGTAGTAAATCGCTTTACACGTTCAGCTGCACAGCAGTCGCTGTTATTTCTCGCAGAAATGTTATGGGGCAGCTGGTTAATCGCTCTGTACGGCCCCTTTATGTTTTTTATTTCTCTATCGGTTCTCTATGTTTATATGTATCGGCTTCGCGGGTCCATCCGATGGGTGATGTTAACGATTCAGCTTGCGGCCAGCAGCACTGCACTTCATTGGTATTTCAATCCTCCGCCCTGGCTTATGTTAAATGCTGTGGAGGTTCAGGCCGTCTCTACTGTCTGGTTCCCGGAATCAACAAAGGTAAAAATCGCATTGAGTTTGCTGCTTCTCATGACAGCTGCACTCGCTTGGCAGGGGTCCAAAACTGCAGCAAGCCGTGGACAGCTGGAACATGTGTATGATGAACTGCGGCACAAACATTATGAGCTGCAGGAAGCACGTGCGCAATTGCTGTTATTTGCAAAACAACTTGAAGACGCGGCTCAGACAGAGGAACGCACACGCATATCCAGACAGCTTCACGACGATATTGGACACCGTCTGATTCGTACGAAAATGATGTCGGAAGCCGCCCTGCTTACACTGCCATTGGATGCCGAACAGGGGACTGAAATGATCAAGCAGATCCGGGATCAACTCGCGGCAAGTATGGATGATATGCGCAATACGCTTCACAAGCTGCGCCCGGATTCTCAGGCATCCGATGCTTACGCTCTGGATCGTCTGCTGGAGGAAGTAGGCCGGGATACAGGGATACAAACGAAATACGAAATTAGGGGTCAGGCATACACTCTCTATCCAAGTACACAGATTGTGCTGTACAAAAATGCCAAAGAGGCCGTAACTAATGCACTCAGGCATGGCAAAGCGGCCTCCATTACACTGGAACTGGTATTCGGGCACGAGGAGATCCGTATGAACATCAGTAATGATGGAAGTTCTCACTCTTTTCTGAATGATGGTGGAACAGGACTCGGGCACGAAAGCATGCGCCAGCGAACACAATTCATCGGAGGTACTGTGGAAATTCAGTCTGATCAGCCCTACACTGTGATTACTCGCATTCCCGTGTCAAACAAAATAAATCTGCTCTAAAAGAGGAAGGAATTACACTCATGCCAGAAGAGAACGCTGGAAGCCGACAAAGAGAACCCAAGCAGACTTCACCCATTCGGGTACTGCTCGTCGATGATGACCATTTCATCCGTGAGAGTCTGAATGTTGTGCTTGGTCTTGATGACCGTATCTGCATCACAGGCATGGCTTCCAACGGTCAGGAGGCGTTCACCCTACTTGAGTCGGGAATACCGGCGGATGTGGTGTTAATGGATATTCGCATGCCCGAATGGGATGGAGTTGAAGGAACTCGGCGGATCAAAACTAAATTTCCAGACATCCAGGTGCTGATGCTGACGACCTTTGACGATGATGAATACATTATTCAGGCGCTGCAAAATGGAGCAAGTGGATATCTGCTTAAAAATGTCCCTCCTGCCCGAATCGTTCAGGGCATCAAAACGGTGTATAACGGGGATATGCTGATCCACCCGGATATTGCACGCAAACTTGCAGGCCTTCTCCGTACTCCTGCTTCTGCCCCTGCCAATCATCCTCATGAAACGTATGGGCTCACCCGCGCGGAGCTGTCGGTTGCGGAAGCCATATCTGAAGGTTTGTCCAATAAGGAAATTGCCGCCAGGCTGTTTCTGAGCGAAGGCACGGTCAAAAACTATGTGACTGAAATCCTGGGCAAGCTGCAGTTACGCGACCGCACACAAATTGCCATCTTTATACTGACCCAATAAAACAAGAAAAAAGGTATTTCCTCGCGCCACCTTTGGCCATAGGAAATACCTTTTTCGGTTATATTTGTACGTTCGGTTACATTTCGACAGACCCTTTATCGCCGACTATAGGGGCTGGCGGCAGGCTGAGCGGAGCTTCCTCCATGTGCTGCTTTTTCCGGCTCGTGAAAATTTTGAGCATGACGATATGATAAAGTGTCACGGGACGGGTCTGCAATGCCCACGCCTCATGGTTATCCGGTGCCATAATGACACCAAGCTGGTGATGTTCGCCTTCGTAGATCGCACGCTGCATGAACTTGCTCTCTCCTTGATGATTCCGGACCTCCAGCTTGCAAAAAGCAGGATTCATGCGCAGTGCCCTGTGCAGCTCTTCCGGAGAATGAACGAGCATACCATTCACTTTGTACAGCGTCTCCCCTGCCTCAATTCCAAGTTCCGCAGCAGGACTGTCCGGAATCACACTCAACACTTTAAGTCCATGCTGCGGGTGAACAAATACCGGACTAAGCTGCTGCTCTTCCATGGCACTGTACCACACCAGAAGTTCATGTCCAACAAAAGCAACCAGTGCAGCAGCAACTGTCAGAGGTGACCACCACACGGCGAGCAGACTGAACACAAGCAGTGCCAAGCTGTACATCAGCAGACGCTTGGCTGAAAGCTGGATTTTACGTCCAGGCAGCATACTTTGTGTATTCTCGCTGAGTCCAAGCAGGATTGGCAGAGCCATCAGTGTATAACCCTGACCTGCATGAAACAGCGGAGTCCAAGCCAGCTGCGTGACGGCACCGTTTGTTGGAACAAGAATCAGCAGCGGGATGGCCCAGAAGAGCTGGATCTGATATCCGCCTACGAGTTTTCCGCGTTTGCCTTCCATAAGGAACGGAGAGGCCATAGACACACCCTGCATTCGAGCTAGTGCGGCCTCACCTAAATGCAGGAGTGCTGCCAAGACAAGCAGTACAGGCATATCCAGTGCGCGTACTGTCTCTACAGCCTGTCCAAGCATACCGGATGGATTCCAGCCTGAAGCGATATTCAAAACAAATTGAAGCACACCCAGCGCGCCCGCTGCATACGCGAAGCACAGATATCGGATACGAATAAGAGATAAGACCAACGCTGCAATCCATATGCTGATCAGACTTCCCGAGGTAAGATGGGCCCCAAGGAAAAGAGACACGATGGAGATCATAGCGCCTATGACAATGCCTCCAAGGACCGCTCGAATCGTCTGAGTGATTGAGCTCTGCATACGAACATGGAAGAGTTTGCGCTCCTGGAGCAGCTGACGATGATAGTTTAATGCGATCAAAATAACTGCAATATAATAAAACGGCTGAATAAACAACTGCAACAATGCTTCACCTAATGTAGTTAACCACGGCCATACCCATTCCATTGTAGCTTTTCGCTCCTCTCCTTCAGCCGGTTCAGAAAAAAAGAAGGCTGAAAATCAGCCTTCTCTATGGCTTCGACACAGCGGACGAAATATCCTTTGAGACATTTTCGATCGCGCGTTTCAGCTGTGCATCATATTGAGGATTGGCAATGCGCTCAATCAGAGAAGCTTCCAGTGATTCAGCCGTCTTCTCATCAATCTGGCCAGTGACCTGAATGCCTTTTTCCTTCTGGAACGCCTTGACTGCTTCCTCCGTCTTCTGGTCGTAGTACCCGTCCACACGATCCGGTTTGAAGTCCAGTCCTCTCAGCATCGTCTGCGCACTTTTCACATCCATGCTGTTACTGTCATATTTCAGCGGCAGCTTCTCTTTGTTGATTGGGGCTACCGAGAAATAGTCCGGCTGATTTACTGCAATATCCGGTTTGATTCCTTTTTCATGAATCCAGTCTCCGTTAGGAGTCAGCCACTTGGCGATTGTAATTTTCAGCAGACTGCCATCACCCATTTGTTTATCATAGCTGGTCTGAACGGTACCTTTACCAAATGAATTCTCACCGACCAGTGTGGCACCTGCCGACTGCTGCAGAGCACCTGCCAGAATCTCGGATGCGCTCGCGCTTCCCTTGTTCATCAACACGGTGATTGGATAGGGTTTGGCAGATCCATTCGATTTACTTTGTTCCTTCTTGCCATTTTTGTCTTCTACCTGAACGATGACTTTGCCTTTCGGTACGAACTGTTCTGCAATGTCAATGACAACCTGCAGTACACCGCCCGGGTCATTTCGCACGTCGATGATCAGGCCTTTCATATTCTGCTTCTCCAGTTTAGCCAGTTCTTCCTTAAACCGCTCACCTGTGTTCAGCGAGAACTGCGTAATATTGATGACACCAATGCCGCCGTCTTCCATATGAGCATAGACGGTCTCCAGATCAATATCATCACGGACAATCGTGAATTCGATCGGCTCTGTTGATCCGGCACGCTTCACCTGCACTTTGGCTTCGCTGCCCTTAGGACCTCTGATCTTGTTAACGGCTTTGTTTAATTCAAGTCCTTGAAGAGATTCACCGTTAACCGACATAATGATGTCTTTCGCACGAATACCTGCTTTTTCGGCAGGTGAACCTTTGATCGGGGAAACGACAACAACGTTACCGTCCTGCGAGGATACCTCAGCCCCGATTCCGGTAAAGGAACCTTCGATTGACTCTTCGAATTGGGCAGCTGTTTCCTGGCCCATATAGTTGGAGTAGGGATCACCCAACGATTCCATCATGCCGTTGATCGCCCCATCAATCAGCTTGGTACGGTCGACGTCTTTATAATAGTTGCTGGAGATTAAATCCATCGCGGTTTCAATCTTCTTCAAATCGTTTTTCTGCTGTGAACTGCCGGTTACACTTGCCAGCAATCCTTCACCTGGTGAAGCCTGATTGGCAATGCCCGGGTAAGTCATTAGTGCCAGCGTTAATAGACTCCCGCCAAGCAGTCCAAGTATAACGAACAGCAGCGCCGATCTTTTTTTCATCATCCGTTTGTCACCGCCTTTAGTTTTGAAGCGCATCCGATTCGGACTGCTCCGAATCATTCCCTGAACATGCCAGCTTAGTATATGTCTAGCTTGTACGGATTATGATTTTTCCATTCGAAGTTTAAACTATATAATTTGAACTAAAAATTTTACACAGCCCACTCCAATGACAGAATAACCTTACAATCGCTGTTATCCCCTGATTTTTTGGATTCCCTTTTTTGAAGGGAAAAATCCGGTGATAAAGGCGAACGCTTCGCTTTTCCAGATTTTTTCTGTCCTGTCCGTTAGAGTGTAAATGAATAGTTCAACTTATATAAGCTGCATCGCATTAAATCAGACAATCTACAAATAGTTCATCGGATTTACAGCTGTTCCATTATCACGTACTTCAAAGTGCAGGTGAGGGCCTGTGGAATTCCCTGTATTTCCCGATTCAGCAATCGTATCACCTTTGTTTACCGTATCACCTTTGCTGACCTTGAATCCACCTTCGCGCAAGTGACCATACAATGACCACAAACCTCCGCCATGATCGACGATGACCGTATAACCATAGCCGCTGTACCATTCAGCCATAATAACGATACCACCTGAAGCCGCGTGAACTGAAGTGCCTACAGGCACAGCGAAATCGACACCCGCATGCATCTTGCCCACTTCACCTGTAATCGGGTGAATCCGCGGTCCAAAAGATGAAGAAATGCGTCCACCCGAAACAGGTTTTGCAAAGATACCGTTTCCTGACGAATAGGTCACTGCTTCACTGCTGCCGTTGGAGCTTACGCGAGTTGTTTTCTTGGCTACTGCTTTGGCTCGCGCCGCGGCTTCTGCCCGAGCTTTAGCCGCTGCGGCGGCCTGCTGTTCACGCAGTTTATTTTTCTCCTGAAGCAGAGCTGAGCGCTTGCCAGCGATCTGCATTAATACCGCTTCCTGCTCTGCGGTCAACTCTTCAGATTGTTCAATCTTAACATCATATGAAGCCAGAAGCACTTGCTTTTCCTTCTCTTTCTCGTTCAGCTGCGACTTGCGGTGCTTCTTCTGTGCGTACAGGCTCTTGGCTTCCGCATACTGACGGTCAAGGTCTGCCTTTTTCTCCACTACAAGCTGCTTGTCCGCTTTATGTTCATCCAGCAGGTGCTGATCTTGGTCTACAATCGTTTTGAGCGAATCAGCCCGGGTCAAGAAATCGGTAAAGCTTGTGGACGACAACAAAACATCCAGATAGGACACAGCCCCGTCCGTATACATCAGGCGCACACGTGATTCCAGCAGTTTTTCTCTGGCAGCAATGCGGTCTTCTGCCGCTTGCAAATCCTTCTTGGTCGTACGAAGGTCTTCCTCCGTAGTTTCAATCTGCAAAGATACACTCGCCAGTTCATCACTTACGACATTAATCTGCTCCATAACGACCTTCAGATAGGCATTCGTTTTGTTCTTGTAGTGCTGGGCTTCCTTTTTGTTGGCCGCAGCCTTCTTCTGCTCCTGTTTGGCAGAAGCTGCTCTGCTCTCCAGCTGCTTAATTTGCTGGTCAATCTCGCTGATGCTGTTCTTAGCATATCCGTCAGAAGGTTGAAACGTCATACCGGCCAGTAACATGAAGGCCAGCAGCGAAGCGGTTTTTTTCAAAATGATGATCCCCCATCCTATGAATTCACAAGAAAGCAACCTGCACAGGTGGTGAACAGCATGTTCCTCTGCTTTCTTTCATCAAAACAACAGTTGCGTCTTTTCTTCATATCGTCAAACAGCGTTCAATAATGAACCTGTTCTGCCATTCTTTTTTGCTACACTTTAAGCGACTTCCGAATGGACAGCGTACTGCCCAGAATGCCGACAAGCACACCAAGTCCAATCAACAGCGTCCCCATAAGCAGCCAAATATCACTCAGCGGAATCAGATTAAGCATCTGCATGAAAACATCCTGACCGACGGTTGCCATCAAACGGCTGTATCCGAAGAACAGAACTATGACCGTAATGACCGAGCCAATCAGTCCGATCAGCGCCCCTTCAATAAAGAACGGCCAGCGGATAAAGGTGTTGGTTGCCCCTACCAGCTTCATGATGCCAATCTCCCGGCGGCGTGCGAGAATCGTTACGCGAATCGTATTCGAGATCAGGAACATGGACATCAGGCCCAGCCCCCCGACAAAAATAAATCCGATGTTACGAACAAGCTTCGTAAATTTGAATAAGACATCTACCGTTTCCTTGCCGTAGTTCACTTTCATGATCGGCTTCTCGGGATGTTTCTCGTTCAATGCTTCAATCTTCTGCGCGACAAAATTGACCGTTTCCGGTTCGATTACTTTGACTTCAATCGTATCCGGCAGCGGATTGTTATCCACGTCGAAACCGCTCAGTACATTATCTGCGCTCGTCCCAAGACGTTCGCGGAATTCCTTAAGCCCTTCTTCCTTGGATACAAAACGGATTTCACTGACTTCAGGCATCGCACTAATCTCCTGCTGCAGCGTACTGCGCAGGTTCTCGTCGACATTCAGCTCCAGAAACGTGCTGATCTCCACTTGGCTGTCTACCTGATTGGCCATGGAGTTTACGTTGAGTACAAGCAGCATAAACACGCCAAGAATAAACAGTGAGACAATGATCGACATGACGGATGCCACGGACATCCAGCCATTGCGGAATACGTTCTTGAAACCCTCCCGCAGATGCCGCAAGAGAGTACTAAAATTCATAACCGTATTCCCCTCTCATCTGATCCCGTACAATCTGTCCGCGTTCAATGGCGATAACCCGTTTACGCATCGTATTTACAATATCCTTGTTGTGTGTAGCCATAACAATTGTTGTTCCCCGGAAATTGATCTCGTCCAGCAGCTGCATAATGCCCCAAGACGTCTCCGGGTCCAGATTACCTGTAGGTTCGTCTGCGATGATAACAGAAGGATTGTTCACAATTGCACGTGCGATTGCAATCCGCTGCTGTTCCCCACCGGAGAGCTGTGAAGGTTCACGATTGGCCTTATTGCGCAGTCCCACCAGATCGAGTACCTCCATCACCCGTTTCTTGATATGCCGTTTCGGCGCTTCAATAACTTCCATTGCAAATGCAACATTCTCGAATGCCGTCATCTTCGGCAGCAGACGAAAATCCTGGAATACAACACCGATGTTGCGTCGAACATAAGGAATTTTGCGTGGTTTTAACTTGCCAATATTAAATCCGTTAATGGATATTTGTCCTTTGGTTGGCACTTCTTCTCTGTACATCAGTTTCATGAATGTCGATTTGCCTGCACCGGATGGACCAACGATATAGACAAATTCATTGCGGTCGATCTTCACCGATACCCCTTGTAATGCGTGGGTACCATTGGCGTAGGTCTTCCACACGTCCTGCATTTCTATCACATCATCACTTCCTGCTCACATAGTTAGCCATTATAATTTCGACACAATCCCGGCATTTCCTTTAAAAAGGCCTGAAATTCATCAGGAAAAATCCAAGCCTACCCTCTACTGCTGGTGAAGCATGGATTCATATGAAGTTTATTGTAACAAATTTGTTACCTATTGAGTACCCGAAAGTTTTCCACCCTTGGATCATATAGATAGATAGTGTTGCGAATTCCGGAACAACAGAAGCCAAAAGGAGCGTTCGGTTATGAAAAAAATCCATGTAACGGTCATCGTTCTGTTCTCCCTGCTCTTGATCGGCTCCGCGTCCTATGGATTGCTCTATATGTACGTGAACCAGCCAAACCTGCCCAAAGGTGTACAAATCGGCGGCTGGGAACCCGGTGACAAACACCGCAAAGAAGTACTGGCAGAACTGCACACTCGCATTCAACAATTGGAGGATTGGCCTGTCACTCTTGAAGTGGCTGAACCCAGTCCGCTAACGATGACACATCCTGCAGGTGAGGTGGGCGTGAGCTACAGCGTAAACAGCTTCGAAAGCGCATTAAAACAGCTGCAGGAAGGCAGCCTGTGGGAACGCGCATATGCAAGGTACCAATTCCCCGAGACCTTCTCTTTGGATATGACCTATAGCGAACAAACCCTTCAACAACTGCTTAGTCCTGCCTGGGAAAAAGAAACCTTCGGTACCCCTGCTGAAGCCGTTCGCCGAATCACCGCAAATGATAAAGTGCAGTACATTCCGGAGAAAAGCGTGCGCCGGATTGACTGGAAAACACTCAGCACCCTCATACAGAGCAGGATGCACCGGGAGCTGGGCGGCATGGACACGGGAGATAAGCCTGAACCAGTACGAATCCTTTTACCCCTGTACACACTGAAACCGGAGGTAACGATTGATTCATTGAAGCAGGAAGGGATCGAGCGCAAAATCATTGAATTTTCCACAGGGCTGGGAAACAGCAGCCAAGGCCGAGTACATAACGTCAGCGCAGCGGCCCAGGCGATTAACGGCATGATTCTGCCTCCTGGTGGTGTTTTTGATTATGAAAAGGTGATTCGCAAAGCGGAGAAGGAGTACGGTTTTCGAGAGGCACCGGTCATTGTGAATGGCCGGCTGACGCCCGGAATCGGCGGGGGAATCTGTCAGGTATCCAGTACGGTATATAACGCGGCTCTTCTCACGGGCCTGGATATCGTCGAGCGGCGTAATCATTCGCTGCCGGTGAAATATTTGCCTAAAGGGCTGGATGCCACCTTTGCTTCCGGGGCGATTAATTTTCGTTTCAAAAACAGCACGGAGAAGTCCCTATTAATCCACGCAAAGGTGCAGGGCGGGCGCATGGTCGTCAAATTTTTCGGCACATTCCCCGAGAACGTCAGTTATACGCTGGAGTCTCGTACGATTGAAACGCTGAGTGTTCCCGTAAAATATGTATCCAGCAGTGTGCTGCCTGACGGGGCCCAGCAGGTGCTTCAGAACGGACAGCCTGGTTATATCGTTGAGACAGTCCGCACGAAGAGGGTCGATGGCAAAGTGGTAGAGTCCAAAACGATCTCGCGCGATACCTACAAAGCACAAAGCCGTCTAATTGCACGTTCAGGTCACATCAACATGCCTGATCCAAAGCAGCCTTCAGTGGTGGAGGATGGCATTCGGGAAGGGAATCAGCCTTAAATTCAGGTGGAAATATATAAGTTAAACGGGAAAGCTTTACACTGGACAATTCACTGACAGAATAACCTTCCGATCGCTGTTATCCCCGGATTTTTCGGATTCCGTATGATTCGCTCAGGGCGCTAACGATTCCCATAAGCCTTATTCCTTGCAAATTGGGTCGTTTGAAAATGTAACGATTCGTAGAAACGCTATTTCGCTGGAAATCGTGCCAAAGTGGCGGGAATCGAATCATTATGGCGAAATAGCGTCTCGTGAGATCGTTAGAATTTCAGGATGGTCTAATTAGTCTAAATAACGTTTCTTGGAATCGTTAGCGAGGTCAGCAGCGTAGAGGGAGTTTAGTTAAGCCTGGTTGGAGTCGGGTTAAAGTGTGTTCAGGAGGAGATTAACAGCGAGCTGCTCCAACCAGTTCCATTTCCGATTCAGCTCACAGCAAATACCACTCCAGCACGAGATCGCTAACTTGTAAATAACGTACGACCAACACGCTACGGCATCAGGTACACATTCAAAAGACACATTCTCATGCACTTTACAGGATACATGAGAATGTGTCTTTTCGGGATTTGCTTATTTAATAATAGATTCCTTAAAATTAGCAGCGAAGAAATTAGGACAGCTTGAAATGACTCCGTTTAATTCCTTACTTTAGTGCCCACCCGTGTACTCGTGCTGTTCTGCTCCCACAACCATTTTCTCTTTCCCCATGAAGAAGGACGCAATTAATGCAAGAGCTGCAGGGATAACGGCCCAGGCAAACAGCTGTACAATCGAAGATGAGAGCGCCTGAGTAATGGATTCCAGCACCTGCGGTGGAATTCCTTTGCGCAGCTCTGGTGATAACAATGCATGCGGATCGCTTAGATCCATTCCAGCTGGCATGCCGCCAGTAGGTGCCCCTGCTTCACCAGCAGCGCCAGTCATGCCGTCCGTCATTTTGCGCGTGAACACTTGACTCTGCACGATCCCGAAGATCGTGATGCCCATCGTCATGCCCAGAGAGCGCAGGAAGTTTAACGTAGAACTGGCGGCGCCGCGTCTTTGGGGTTCGAAGGCATTCATCGCCGCATTACTGAGCACGGAGAAGGATGCGCCAACGCCAAGACCAATCATCACCATGTATACGCGGATCGTCCACAGGGATGAACCTTCATCCAGTGTAGTCAGCAGACCCAGACCGATTACAAGCAAAGCCAGCGTTGGAATCATAATATTGCGGTACTTTATTTTGGTCATAAGTACACCACCCAAGGAAGCCGTCACGACAGAACCGAGCATCATCGGAAGCAGGACCAGACCCGAGTTGGTCGCTTTACCGCCGAGTACACCTTGGATGAAAATCGGAATATATACGGAAGCCGTAATAAAAGCTGCGCCGCTGAACATCGCGATTACATTACTTGACCAGTACACTCGCTTGCGGAACATACTGAATGAGATAATTGGCTCTTTCGCCTTCGTCTCTGCATACAGGAAAAGCAGGGCCAGCAAGATGAATCCGGCAAACAGCCCCAAAATCTGTGCGGAATCCCAGGCATATGTTTTGCCGCCGAGTTCCAGTCCGAAGATCAGGCAGACTACTGCGCCAATGAGTGTAACAGCCCCCAGCCAGTCGATCTGCTGCGATTGATGCTGATGGGATTCTTTATAGAAAAATGCGATGAACAAAAATGCAATCAAACCCAACGGCAGATTGATATAAAATACCCATTCCCATGTCGCATACTCCGTAATGTATGCACCCAGCAGCGGTCCAAATACACTCGAAAGGCCGAAGACCGCACCAAATAGTCCACCCAGTTTACCTCTGGATTCCGGTGCAACCACATCAAACATGATGGTAAAAGCAATCGGCACGAGCGCTCCTGCACCAATCCCTTGAATTGCTCTGTACATCGTTAGTTCCACGATGGATGTCGCGGTTCCGCACAATGCGGAGCCGAGCATAAACACAATGATACCGAAAACAAAAAACTTTTTGCGTCCATACATATCCGACAGCTTACCAAAGATCGGCATGCCGGCCATCTCGGCCACCATATATGCGGAGGTTACCCAGACAAACTTGTCGAGCCCCCCCAGCTTGCCGACGATATCACCCATCGCCGTAGCCACAATGGTATTATCCATAGAGGCCATTAATATGCTGAGCAGCAGACCTGCCAGCACAAATCCAATTTTATTATTGCGTGCAGCCATTGTTGTTAATCTCTCCATTCCCGTTCTATTCATATGACTGCATTAGTATATCCGAAAAGACGTAACAAGCAATCAGTCCAAGGACCGATTGCTTTATGGCAAAACCTTCTACCGTGAAGGCTCAAGATCCGCTCACCGTCATAAGACCATACGTTAGATCTGTTTGCTGTTCCCAATCTTCGCTTCCGGATCCACCGTCAATTCACCAGAGTACTCCACAAACCGGATATTACAGCCGCGTCCAATGTGAACTCTGGTTCCTCGAACCGTATCCGCCTCGGTATCTTCCAGCACAACTTCGTCGCCCTCAATCAGCTGCGCTCTGAAAGATGGGGCTCCGCCCAATCCGAGGGCTTTCCAGAATCCACTGCGTTCTCTGCGCCGGATATCGATCCGCTCGCCACCTACTTCTCTCGCTGAAGAGGAGGTGTACAAACGGATTTCCACACTGTCCGCATTGAGCAGTCCGCCCACTTTGATGTTGCCCTGCACGTGAATGTTCTCTCCCTGCACATCTCCATCGATCGTCGCCATTCCCCCGATATCGATGCGTTCACTGTCCACTCTACCACGAACGTTACATTTACCATTCACTGTAAATTCAGGTGTAAACAAATCACCGTTAATGGTGCTCATGCCATCGACACGAACCCGATTGCTGACCAGCGGCCCATTAATGGTACACATGCCATTGACCATAGTGCTGTCGGCACGAGCCGCTCCGTGGACTCCCAGCGTTCCGTTGACATCCAGAGACTGGGTGCGCAGTTCACCCTCTACTTTGGCCATTCCGTTTATGGTTGTGCTTTCGGAGACCAGAGAACCATAGATTTTCAGAGTCCCGTTAACGCTAAGGGAAGAACAATCCAGATCACCATCCAGTTTAGCCATACCGTCAATGTTTACCCGGTGGTAAACACCGCCGCTCGTTTTGCGTGACCCTGTAACATTCAGATCATTTCTCAAATGACGTTCTTCCATTCATAAATCCCCCTCAGCCCAATTTAAGTTTCAATTCTTCCATGAATGCCTGCAGCGGCATGCGGAGCACCACTTTCACCCCTTGATCAAAATAAAGCTCTGCTCCTGCGTTCGCCAGCACAAAGGTAGGTACACCCATCTTGCGGATCAGCAGCAGTTCACTGGCACGGTCACGGAACCTATAATAATGTTCAGACATCACTTCAATCAGCAGCAGTCCTTCCTGCTGTGTGATATCACCGCCAAGCAGCAGCTTCTCAAGCACATACAGCATCATAATCTGTTCCAGTCCATATAATGACTGCTGGCGCCCCGCCTCGTTTAACAGGTCAAGCGAAGCTAACGAAACAATGTTTCGATCGAGTAATTGCTGATCTGTCATCTCTACCTCACCAAGAGTTGGCGAGAACACATCCGCCAGTTCATCCAGTGAAAGCCCGTCTTTCATATGAATAATCTTGTCGATTCGCTGCAATATCTGCTGTTTCGGAAAAAATGTTTCCTGTCCCGTAAAGGAGGACTTTCGAATAAACCATTCCTCCGGAATCAGGTTCTTGCGCTTCCAGCGATATAACTGACCGTATGAAATGCCTGTCAGGTCAAGCAGCTCTTTTTTGGAGATCAAATCATCCTTCATTTCAGGACCCCCTTTTCATTAAAATCAGTGTAACAAAACATTGTTACGTTGTAAAGCGGAATATAATCTCCCCATAGAAAATCGAACTTTGCCTCTACTCTATCAGCGCAAAGCTTGTTTTATGAATTCGTTCAAGCGTGGATTAAGAGAAGATTCGGAATGATTCAGGAAACGTCGAATACGTTTTATATCTCGTCATTGCGTTTGCCGTACTTTAGGTATAACCTTGACTTACAGCGGAAAAATTTGCTTCTCTACTCTTTATCGCTGTACGTGAACACCATTTCAATTTCGATTTATGAAAGGGGTTACTTTTCGGTATGGCACTCATTAAATGTGATTTCTACTCAGACGCCCTCGGATTAAGTACAAGCATGCACGTCATTCTGCCGCAGCAGACTCACAATCAGATTGGCATGGAGAATGTCAAAGGTTCAGGTCTGCATCCAACCCTCTATCTGCTGCACGGTCTGTCCGATGATGATTCAATCTGGCTGCGCCGCACCTCTATAGAACGTTATGTCGCTTCGCTTGGCATTGCGGTCGTTATGCCGCAGGTTCATCGCAGCTTCTACACTGATATGGCAGAGGGAGGCCGTTACTGGACTTTCATAAGTGAGGAACTGCCCGCTCTTGCCCGCTCCTTCTTCCCGCTGTCGCCGAAACGAGAGGATAATTTTGCTGCCGGTCTATCCATGGGAGGTTACGGTGCCTTCAAACTGGCCCTGCGCAAACCGGATCAGTATGCCGCTGCCGCAAGTCTTTCGGGCGCACTGGACATGGCGGCTCATATGAACAACGAAGTCCCGTCCGCACTGCAGCAGACCGAACTGCTGCGTATATTCGGGCCGAACTTTGTGGGCTCAGAGAATGATCTCATCCACCTGCTCCAGGAAAGCAAACAACATTCAGGGCCAAAGCCGCTTCTCTATCAATGCTGCGGAACGGAGGATTTTTTGTACGAAGAAAATCAGACGTTTCGTAAAGCCTGCGCAGAGACAGACTTCAAACTAACTTATGAGGAAGAACCCGGGGAACATGAGTGGGGTTATTGGGACATGAAAATTCAGGATGTGCTCAAGTGGCTGCCGCTGCCTGAAAGAGTTTAATGACGGCATCTCCTCTCCTGAAACAGACTGCTTCTGGGTACTGTATATCTTTCATAATATAAAAAGCAGGCTTGAAATGAACCACCTCCGTTTATTACCGAAAAATGATCCGGAAGTGCAGTTCATCTCAGCCTGCTTTTACACCTTCGCTTCACCAGCTCCGGCATTTTATCATTTTATCTCATCTTCATTTCAATCTGATTTTGAACTGCGTTTCCAACCGCCTCCTTCTTCCTGCCTCATTATTCGATTCGTTTTCACCACCCGGCTTTTCCTTCTTCGGGCAGAAGTGCCTTGATTCGGAATGCCATCCGAAGACGCAGTGTTTCTTCCGGATCTTTCAAGCTGCGGCCGATGATCTCTTCACACTTTTCCAGTCGATAAATCACAGTATTCCGGTGAATATACAGCCGTTTGGCTGTCTCGGCAAGGTGGCAGTGCGTCTCCAGGTATACGGACAGCGTATGGAGCAGCATATGGTGATCCTTAATCGTTTCGTCCTCAAATCCCTGCATCGTATCGCTATAAAATTTCCGCAGATGTTCTTGAGGGATCAGACGCAGCATTTCAGATACTTCCTTAGGCTGATACAATTCGATAAAACGCGTTTTACCGGTGATGCTTCCAAAATAGAGAGCTTCATTGGCTTCTTTATAAGCTAAAGGAACTTGGGTAAGGGGCTGAGCATAGCTGCTGAGACCAAAAGACAGTTCCGAATCGTAATACGCACCAGTTTTATGCTGCAGACGTTCCAGCAGCTCCACAAATAAAGGTCTGACCGCCTCCCATTCCTCCGTCAGCGTCATCAACAGGATGTAGGATTGATCGTGGGTAAACAGATAGATCGGGGTATGGAAGTGACCAAGTTCTCCTTGAAGATACTCGGCAATCTGATCCTGTTCTGCCTTGTACTGCATGAATGAAGTCGTGCGATCCCTGCCGCCCAGCTTACCGACTGCACAGAGGTACCGCTGGTCACCTGACATTCCGAATTCCCGTGCTCTGCTCACGATCTCCTCACTGCTCGAGAATACTCCCCCTATGAAATTTGTAAAAAATTCATTCTGGATACGGCGCCGATTTTGCTTCAGCGCATTATCCTTCATCAATTCAAAGGCAATCACATTCGCCGCCTGCTCAATGGTTAGAATGTTGGAACGTTCAGACGTGGATATAAAGCCGGAAATACAGAGGTAATGCAGCTGTCTATGGGTGTACACCGGAAACAAGGTCAATGTCTCACGCTCTTCACCCAGCAGGGAGAATGTTAAGAAAGTTGACGGTTCGGCGTGCAAACGCCCTCCGCCGGATAACAGCGTTTCAAGCTGCACAGCGGTATGCGAAGCCATTCGGCCGTACATGGGCTGCAGATATGGGCCCAGCAGAAACACAGGCAGTCGCAGCAGCGAGGACAGCTGATCTAACAGCTTCGGTATCCCTTGGCCGCTCATAATCTGCTGGGTGAACTGTCGATGAGTCTGTATAGCATTATGCAGCTCGGTTGTTCGCACATCGAGGATATGACTCAACGCTTTGTTGACAATATCGCCTAGCGAAGGATCGACAGGCAGCTCCATTAGAGGCAGTTCCAACTCGCTCGCGAGCTGAACCGCTGATTCAGGGATGGTCCCGAGAAATCGTTTGCTTTTGATCCCAAGTCCCGCACATTCCTGGAGCCCCATCTCACGAATCAGTTCAAGCAAAGCCTCCAGATCATCCTTAAAATGAAAAGCTGTTGTAATCAGCAGCTCATTTCGCTTCAAATAAGGAATGATGTCCGGAGCATCCATCATATTTACCGTGTGAACTTCCCTGTTCAGACCACTGCCTCCTCCCATAACGATTGTCCCATGAAATATAGGCAGCTTCAGCAGTTCATTCATTTTCATCATTCTCCACCCCTATGGTTAACATGTACAACGAATTCATTTATTCTTCTACATTTTCGTGAATGATTTTGATTGTTTTTTATTTTACGATGGATGAAACGCAATGCCAAGTTAATTAATATAACATCGGTTGGAAAGCTGGCGCTGCCGGAATGGGGGAACTGCATTTGATGATCGAACAATCGAAACCTTCTGCCTTGTCTAAACAGATCGAAGATATGGTCGAATGGCTGGCTTCGTATGGAAAAGACACAAGCGGCGGTGTGACCCGTTTGCTCTACGACCCGGCCTGGAGGGCAGCTCAGGAAGCGATCCAGGCCAAAATAAAACATCTCGGTTTATCCGCACATTATGATGATGTGGGCAATTTATTCGGACGTCTCAGCGGCCGTGATCCCGAAGCAAAAGTAATATTAACCGGTTCTCACATCGATACCGTGATCGGCGGGGGCAAGTACGACGGAGCCTACGGTATTATCGCTGCACTCATTGCTGTGGAATATTTGCTGACACATCACGGTCTGCCGCTTAAACCGATTGAAGTCGTATCTCTATGTGAAGAAGAAGGCAGCCGCTTCCCCATGACTTATTGGGGTTCAGGCAGTATAACAGGAGCCAAAAGTCGCGAGGCGGTTCGCAGCATTCAAGATGCAGATGGAATACCATTTGAACAGGCGATGCACGAGGCAGGCTTCGGACTCGGATTATACCCGCAGCCAGAACGCAAAGACCTGGAGTGTTTTATTGAACTCCATATCGAGCAGGGCCAGGTGCTTGAACGGGAAAAGAAATCCATCGGACTCGTAAGCCACATCGTTGGACAGCGCCGCTATAACATTACGGTATACGGCGAGAGTAATCACGCCGGAACAACCCCCATGCATTGGCGCCGTGATGCCATGTTCACCTCGGCTGAGCTGATCCGGATATTGATGCATCGCGCCCAAGCGGATGAAAGCGGGCTGGTGGCTACAGTCGGACGCATGGAAGTTACACCGAATGTAGGGAATGTCATTGCACGCGAAGTGACCTTTAGCCTGGATGTCCGCCACCGAGATGCGGAGACGATCCAGACATTTTGCGAAGCTTGCTTCAGCGAATTCGATGCCATCGCAATCAAGCACGGGACACAGGTCGTGTATCGTAACTGGATGGATGAACCTCCGGTGCCGATGGACTGCACGCTGACACAAGCTGCGGAAAATATTTTAAAAGACCGAAATATATCGTACCAGATGATGACCAGCGGAGCAGGTCACGACTCACAGATTTTTGGGACGTATTGTCCCACAGGCTTGCTGTTCGTCCCCAGCCAAGGCGGAATCAGTCACTCTCCTGCGGAATTTACCCATACGGAAGATTTACAGCGAGGAGTGCAGCTGCTGATCGACCTGCTGTATAAGCTAGCATACTGAATGAACAACCAGGAGGCGATAACGAGATGACACAATACCGGGAAATCCACACGCCATTAAGAACAATTATGACACCAGGACCCGTCGAGGTTGACCCCAGAGTGCTGCGGGCGATGGCAACCCCCATTCTGGGCCAATTCGATCCGGAATTCACTCGAATGATGAATGAAACGATGGACATGCTGCGGAAGACATTCCAAACGAAGAACAAGTGGGCTTTTCCGGTCGATGGTACTTCACGTTCCGGTCTGGAAGCCGTACTATGCAGCCTGATTGAACCTGGCGACAAAGTACTCATTCCCATATTCGGGCGATTTGGACATCTGCTGACTGAAATAGCCGAACGCCATGGTGCAGAAGTTCATCTAATGGAGTGTTCTTGGGGAGAAGTATTTGACCAGCAGGCGGTGATCGACGAGGTCAAACGGGTTCAGCCGAAAATTTTGGCAATCGTACACGGCGAAACGTCAACTGGCTGCATGCAGCCGCTGGATCAGATCGGCCCAGCCTGCCGGGAGCTCGGTGTACTGACCGTAGTTGATGCCGTTGCTTCCATTGGCGGCGTACCCGTCAAAGTGGATGAATGGCAGCTTGACGCCGTAATTGGCGGCACACAGAAATGCATATCCGTGCCCTCCGGCATGGCGCCACTGACCTACAATGAGCGGGTAGAACGTATTCTGACCAGCCGAAAAAAAGTAGAGCGCGGCGTCGCACTCGATAGTGACCATCGCGATGTCGCCCATCCGATCCGCAGCAACTATTTTGATCTGAGCCAGCTGCAGGACTACTGGGGACCACGCCGTTTGAATCACCATACCGAGGCAACATCCATGCTGTACGCCCTGCGTGAAGGGCTGCGCATTTTGCTGGAGGAAGGTCTCGAAGAACGTTTCAAGCGCCACAAACTGCATGAACAAGCACTCATGGCAGGCATTCGCGGCATGGGACTTGACCTGTTCAACGATACAGCCTGGAAGCTCCCGGTCGTCACCTGTGTCAAAATCCCGGCAGGTATTGATGGTGAGGCAGTACGTACGACACTGCTGACCCAGTTCGGCATTGAGATCGCCAGTTCCTTTGGCCCGCTGCACGGTCAAATCTGGCGAATTGGCACCATGGGCTACAGCTGCCGTAAGGAAAACATGCTGTTCGTTCTGTCCGCACTCGAAGCTGTACTTATTCGGCATCGCGCGCCGATTGCCATCGGGCGTGGAGTGCAGGAAGCTCTTGACGTGTACGAACAAGCAGATTCAGGTGCAGCGGCACATAATTGAGACAAATTAACACGGTTAGTTATAACAAGAAATATAGAGTTAAAAACGGTTGGCAGATCCCCCAAAAGTTCGCCATGATTCGCTCTGCTTGTATTGGACTGACCGGACAAACAGGATACAGGATCTGCAAAGTTATTCTTCAATATAGAGAGGATTCCGGAACTTCCGGAATCCTTTTGTACAATACAGACTTCGTTAGATATACGGACTGCATTCATGCACGGAACCATTTTCAACGGAGCTTCAACGGAAGGTGAAACATGTTTAAACTTAACAGTTTGCGCTCCGGGATCGCGGGGCTGCAGTGGCTATTTTTCTTATTTACCAACACGGTCGTTATTCCTATTACAGTCGGAGCAGCATTTGCACTACCTCAGGAAAAAATCCAGTTCCTGATCCAGTGCTCGTTTGTCCTCACCGGAATCGCCTGCGTAATCCAAGCAGGACTTGGACATCGAAGAGCCGTTATGGAGGGGCAGTCCGGATTGTGGTGGGGCGTCATTCTGAGCCTCAGCGCTGCCGCACCTTCACTGGGCATATCGCTGCCTGAACTGGGAGGCAGTCTGGCAGTCGGCATCTTAATCTCCGGGGTGATTACTATTTTGATCGGTATCTGCGGCCTCGCCGTCCCCTTATCCAGATTGTTTACACCAGGCGTCATGGCTGTATTCATGTTCCTGCTCGGCTGCCGGCTGAATATCATTTTTCTTGAAGGCATGCTCGGCATTTCACCAGGCTCCTCGGCGGAAACGTCCGCCATTCAGCCGGCCATTTTCCTGACAGCAGCATTCGTGGCTGTTATCACTGCGGTCTTATCAGCAAAAGCAAAACCAGCCATCGCTCAGTATGCACTGCTGATTGGCATTTTGGGCGGATGGATGCTGCAGACAGCAGTCTTCCCCGATGCAGGCGGAACACCCGGAACAGGCACACTTGATATGGGCTGGTTTCCACTGGGCAGCCCTTCAACCAGGCTGAATGCAGGCGTTATCGCAATTGCGATTATCGCTGGTCTGATTAACACTTCAAATACCTTTGGTGCACTGAAGGGAACAGATCATATATATGAACAGGAAACATCCAACAAACAGTATAAACGCTCCTTTACAATCAGCGGCGTGCTTGCTGTAATATCAGGTTTGCTCGGGCTCGTCCCTTACGCTCCTTATGTATCATCTGTCGGTTTTCTCCAGCAAACCCGGATTCGGGAGCGGCTTCCGTTTGTCATTGGCGGCCTGCTGTTTGCGGTGATCGGTCTGATCCCGGCTGTCAGCAGTCTGCTGACACAGCTTCCCCTCAGTATCGGAAGCGCTGTACTGTTCGTAACTTATCTGCGCCTGCTCGGCTCATCTCTCCAATATTTCGGACAGATTCATATGGATGCAGCAAATCTCTACCGGACAGCTGCACCTTTATTTATAGGCATCATCGTGATGGGCCTGCCTTCTGAATTTTTCATTACACTGCCTCCCCTGCTTCGTCCACTCCTTGGAAACGGGCTGTTGGTAGGCATTTTACTGGCATTAGCGTTAAATCAAGTCCGCTCCCGACCGCACCTGAGTGCGATGAGTCCTAATCTAAGAGCGAAAGGAGATCAACGATGAAACTTCCAGACAAAAAACAAGCGGAGGTAACCCCACTCCATCCGAAGGAAAAAACAGATACACTCCGCTCTGACCCATGGGGAGCATATGTGAACGCAGGAACCAGACTGCAGCCCATTCAGAGCGGCTTGCTTAACGGGCTGACTTTTGCAGTCAAAGATGTCTTCGACATCGGTGGAGAAACAAGCGGAGCAGGCAATCCCGATTGGCTTCGCACCCATTCCCCTGCGGCATCCACCGCTCCAGCCCTTCTTACTCTGTTGGAAAATGGTGCAGGCCTCGAAGGCACGACACAAACGGATGAACTGATGTACAGCCTGAACGGGGAGAATGCCCATTACGGCACACCGATCAATCCCCTTGCGCCGGATCGGATTCCAGGCGGCTCTTCCAGCGGCTCAGCCGTCGCAGCAGCAGCGGGTCTGGCCGATTTTGCTGTGGGAACAGATACTGGCGGTTCTGTACGCATCCCCTCTTCATACTGCGGCTTGTTTGGCTTCCGTCCTACGCATGGAGCAGTATCCGCAGCAGGGGTCATTCCACTTGCTCCAAGCTTCGATACAATTGGGTGGATGAGTCGGGATGCACGTATTTTACTCAACGCAGGCACTGTCCTGCTGAAAGATCGTCCAGAACCCCCTGCTCGCAGCATCCCATTTCAGGGCAAGTGCCAGAAATGAGGTTGAACACCACCGTTCTGAAACAGGAACGACGCCTTTCACTCACTACTATATCGCATCAGAAGCATGGAACCTTCCAGAAGAAGAGGACCGTTCACTTTTGCTCAAAACGTTACATGAACTCGCTGGCTGGCAGCCAGATCACCATACAGTGATGAAGCTCACCGAATCTGACAAGACCTTGGCAGACTGGTCAGCCGCATTTCGTGTTCTTCAAGGGTTGGAAATTGCACAAGAACATCGCGAATGGCTGACAGCGGAAAGCCCGACATTTGGCCCAGGCATTGCAGAACGTTTCGAATGGGCACTTTCACTGGAACAATCCGCAAGCAGAGCTGAAGCCGAGCTGCGAGCTCGTGTCCGGCGCAAACTCGTTGAACTGTTGGGAGAACAAGGACTGATGGCGATTCCAACCGCACCAGGTCCAGCCCCGCTTCTTGGGCTGAAAGGTCCTGAGGCTGAGGCTTACCGTGCCAAAACAATGCAGCTCTCGTGTATCGCAGGCCTTGCCGGTTTACCTCAGGTTACCGTACCCGTGTTTCGTCCGGACGGGCTGGCATTAGGACTGTCTTTTATCGGCGGTGCAAATACAGATCATAAATTATTGCAGTGGACAGCCAAGCAATTCACAAAAGAGGTGCAGGCATGAGAGTGGTAACGATTGAGGTTAGCGGCCAAGAACAGGCTGCTTTGTGGACAGATCAAGGTGTTATTCCGCTGACATGGGTAAATGGGCAGTTCGGCACGAACTGGGATACAGACCTCTTTGCTTTACTCCAAACAAATCAATTTAACGAACTCCGCCGCTGGTACGATCACAGCGGACAGGAGCATCTCACATCATTACCATGTCTATCAGGAATTGACGTATGTTATCGTGCGCTGTACCGCCATCCAGGAAAAATCATAGGTGTAGGCATGAACTACTGGGCCAAAGCCATTGAATTATCCGGACGTCCACCTGAAGATGAGCCCGTAATCTTTCTCAAGCCTGATACCTCACTGATTGGTGCCGGAGAAACGATTCGTTTACCGGATGGAGCAGGACAGATTACAGCCGAGGCCGAACTTGCGATTGTCATCGGGCAGACCTGCCGAAATATCCATGAGGAAGAGGCGTTAAGCGTCATCGCCGGTTACACTACCTCGCTTGATATGACAGCCAAGGAGATCCATGCTCGCAATCCCCGGTTTATGCAGCGTGCCAAAAGTTTTGATACCTTTCTGAGCCTTGGCTCCTCCCTCTCCACCCCTGACGAATACCGGAATCTGAACGATCTTGAAATCGAGACTTTGCACAATGGCATCGTCGCCCACAGCAATACCGTTAATCGCATGATTTTTTCTCCGGCATACTTGATTTCTTTCCTGTCAAAAGTGATGACGCTTCATCCGGGAGATGTCATTTTGACGGGTACGCCCGGATCCGTCACCATTCAAGCGGGCGACACGGTGGGGTGCCGGATTGTCGGACTTAAACCATTGGACAATGTGGTAGAAGGCTAGTTCCGAACAATCTAAAGAATTATTAACAGAAAAATTCGTATATAGGATTCAATTATCAGTACATGACACTCCACGTCATCTTTTTTCATACAATTTGAACAGAAATTACGATAACAATCTACGTTTTTGTCAATGAATTGTGTGACCAAGGTGATAAAATAAGAGATATAAATTAAGTGTAAGATTACATAACTCTAATTGGGTATGTAACCTTACACAACTTATATCATCTGTGGTGTGCGGATAGGAAATGGACGAAACAGCTCATTAATCTAGAGATCGACCAACCTTGCGGCACCCCATATCAAAGAGGAGTGGGGCAGGATTATGTCTACTAATTTGGCAGGACAAGTATTGAAACAGACGCAGCTGCATGAAGAAATCAGTGTGGACGACTCCTTGAAACCCAAAAGGGAGAGTGAGCGAACGATCGGAGCAGTTCCCTACATGTTTATGTGGATCGGGGATGGCGTAAACCTTGGTAACATGACACTTGGAGCCAGCCTCATCGTCGCCGGCGCTGCCACGCTCAATGTGCTTCAAACATTTGTGGCTGCGATGATTGCCATTGCAATCATTTCGGTGATCTTTGCTCTCAATGACCGCTTCGGTTATCGAACAGGCATCCCCTATGTCGTACAGCTGCGCATGTCGTTTGGCATCAAGGGGTCCATCATCTCCTCATTTTTACGCGGCGTGCCCGCTATTGTCTGGTACGGTTTCCAAAGCTGGGTCGGCGCAACAGCACTGAACGAAATTGTTAAAGTGCTTAGCGGAGGAAGCTTCGATAACATCCCCGTTTGTTTCGTCCTGCTGCAGGCGGTTCAGATCGTCCTGTCCCTTTACGGCTTTCACGCAATCAAGTGGGTAGAGACCCTTGCTTCCGTAGTCATTATGTTGGCACTGGTCTATGTATTC
This sequence comes from Paenibacillus sp. AN1007, assembly GCF_040702995.1. Classification (NCBI taxonomy): domain Bacteria; kingdom Bacillati; phylum Bacillota; class Bacilli; order Caryophanales; family Paenibacillaceae; genus Paenibacillus; species Paenibacillus sp. AN1007. The sequence continues at coordinate 6,579,595 of NZ_CP159992.1, read as the reverse complement.
AGCATTCTGCTCAACTCTCACAGCACAGCAATCACTCAAAATTGGGTGAATGCAAAAGGCACATGGGGACTTCCATTCTTCGCTTTCATCATGGTATTCCTGGGTAATTATGCAGCCATCTTCCTAAGCGCAGGTGATTATTCCCGTGAACTGAAAAGCGGTATGAGTGATAAAAAGCGCAGTATGCTGTACTTCTTCCCGATCGTTATCGCTTATGGCTTTGTCCTGACCATCGGGGCGATGATGGCCGCAGCAACAGGCATCTCCAATCCAGTCAAAGCCTTCGCTGTTATTGTGGACAACCCCTATATCACTGTATTTGTTTCAGCCTTCATTGTCATTGGCGCTGTTGCTGTTAACATGGTCGCCAACATCGTTCCACCCGCTTACGTCATCTCGCTTGTCACCAAGCTCAAATACAAAGCATCCGTCACCATCACCGGCGTACTTGCCCTCTGTTCCTTCCCGTGGGTACTCGTACAGGATTCCTCGGCTCAAGGTTTGAATACGTTCATTCTGATCTACTCTGCTTTCCTCGGCCCCATTGTGGCGATCATGCTGGTCGAATATTATATCCTGCGTAAACAGAAGGTTAATACAGCAGAATTATACCTGGATAACGGCTCGTTTAAAGGATATAACCCAAGTGCCTTGATAGCCATGCTGATCGGGGCCGGAGCCGCCTTCCTGCTCGTTGATATCGGCTGGATCATCGGATTTATGACAGCTGGCCTTGCTTATGTACTGCTGAGCAAGTTCGCCTTCAAAGGCTCCTCATTCAAGAAAGGCACCATCTACGAATAAACGAATAGGCCTGACTTCACCGCCAGAGCCATACAATTCAAACATAACCAAAGAGGAGAGAGATGTCTATGGAACATTATGATCTGATCATACGCGGCGGAAGTGTGGTGCTGCCGGACCGGGTTACGCAAGTGGATATCGGGGTGAGGGATGGAAAGATTGCGGCGATTGCCGCTGCATTAGAGGGGGAAGCTATACAGGAGTGGGATGCTGCCGGACAGCATGTGCTCCCGGGCATGATTGATGTACACGTGCATTTCAGCGAACCAGGCCGGGAGCACTGGGAAGGATTCACAACCGGATCGGCCATGATGGCCGCAGGCGGCTGTACCACCTTTTTCGATATGCCGCTCAACGGAATCCCCTCCACAGTCACGGAAGAAGCACTTCTGGAAAAGGCAAAGATCGGCAGTGAAAAATCGCTCGTCGATTTCGGCCTCTGGGGTGGACTCGTACCTGGTAACGAAGAGGATCTGCAGCCGTTAGCTGCATCTGGCGTCATTGGCTTCAAAGCCTTTCTGTCGACCACCGGCAACAAAGAATTCGAAGCCGTTGATGACATGACCCTGCTGACGGGTATGAAAAAGATTGCGGCCCTCGGTAAAATTCTCGCTCTGCATTCAGAAAGCGCGGCCATTACGAACTGGCTAAAAGCTGAAAAGGAGACGGCAGGGCTTGTCTCCGCCGATGACTATCTGGAGACACGACCGATCCTCGCGGAAGTGGAAGCCGTTGAGCGCGCACTTTACTACTCCGAAATTACAGGCTGCGCCCTGCATTTTGTTCATATCAGCTCTGCATCTGCCGTATCTAGAATCGAGGCAGCCAAAGCACGCGGTATGAACGTCACTGTGGAAACCTGTCCGCATTATCTGCTCTATAACCACGACAGCCTGCGGGAGAAAGGGACGATCGCCAAATGTGCCCCTCCACTGCGGGAAGCGGAAGAGCAGCAGCGGCTGATTTCTCTCCTGATCGAAGGTAAGTTCGATATGCTGTCTTCAGATCATTCACCCTGTCCTTACGAGATGAAGGACCCGAAGGACTACAACCTCTTCCAAGCTTGGGGCGGAATCAGCGGTGGACAATTCACGCTGCTCTCGGCACTCGAACTCGCACTGGCACACAGCATTTCACTCGACCATGTCGCAGCTTGGACTGCTTCAAATCCGGCAGCTCGCTTTGGCCTCGCAGATCGTAAGGGCAGCATTGCCGTCGGTATGGATGCAGACTTTGCCATCGTAAATCTGAATGAACCCTTTACCGTCACGGAAGATAACTATCATGCAAAGCATAAACAGAGTCTCTATATGGGTCACACCTTCCCTTCCGGTGTGGCAGGCACAATTGTCCGCGGACACATCGTTGTTAGGAATGGTGAGGTACTCACCTCTATAAAAGAAGGCAGCTGGCAAAAGCCTTAGAGGACCAAAAAAACCAAAAAAGAAGCATGTCCGGGGAACTTAAATTCCCGAACAAGCTTCTTTTTTGGCACTTTATTTCCGCACTTTATTTTCTGTACATCTATTTCAGTACATCAGATTATCCCCAAGCCTCAGCCCCGGTTTTCAACCCACTGCTCCGTTTGGGCAAGCAGCTTCTCGCTGCGAGCAATAGCCTCTGCTACTTGGCCCGACGCTGTACCGCCATATACATTCCGAGCGTTAACTACCGCTTCCGGCTGCAGCACATCGTAGATTCGGTCATCGAACAGCGGTGAGAACTGCTTGAATTCATCAATCGTGAGATCAAGCAGATATTTGCCGTTCTGGATGCAGTACAGTACCGTTTTACCAATTACCTCATGTGCTTGACGGAAAGGCAGACCCTCTCCTACGAGGAAATCGGCAATATCTGTTGCATTGGAGAAGTCCTGATTCACCGCTTGACGCATACGATCTTTGTTCACTTTCATCGTAGCAATCATTGGAGCGAATAACTGGAGCGCACCTTCCAGAGTTGCTACCGTATCGAACATGCCTTCTTTGTCTTCCTGCATGTCCTTGTTGTAGGCCAGTGGAAGTGATTTCAACACGGTCAGCAATCCGATGAGATTGCCGTATACACGCCCTGTTTTACCACGAACGAGTTCGGGTACATCCGGATTCTTCTTCTGCGGCATAATGCTGCTGCCTGTGCAGAACGCATCATCCAGCTCTACAAAACCAAACTCCGTGCTGCTCCACAGCACCAATTCCTCACTCAGACGGGACAAGTGAGTCATGATCAGGGAAGCGGCCGCCAGAAATTCCACGATGAAGTCACGGTCACTTACCGCATCCAGACTATTCTCGTATACACCGTCAAAACCAAGCTGCTCTGCTACAAAATGACGGTCAATCGGGAACGTTGTACCTGCAAGAGCCCCTGCTCCCAGCGGCAGTACGTTAATCCGTTTGTAACTGTCCATCAGACGCTCCGCATCGCGTTGGAACATCGATACATACGCCATCAGGTGATGTGCAAACAAAATCGGCTGTGCCCGCTGTAAATGCGTGTAACCTGGCACAATGGTATCCAAGTTGTCTTTGGCCTGTTCAATCAGCGATTCCTGCAGCGCATAGAGCATGCCTACGAACCCAATTACACGCTCACGCAGATACAAATGCATGTCGGTTGCCACTTGGTCATTCCGGCTGCGGCCTGTATGCAGTTTGCCGCCGACAGGACCGATCGTTTCGATCAGGTTTTTCTCAATATTCATGTGGATGTCTTCGTCCGATACGGAGAACTCCACTTCACCTGCACGGATTTTATGCAAAACGGTAATTAGGCCTTCTTTGATCGTTTCCACATCTTCTGCCGGCAAAATTCCGCATTTGCCCAGCATCGTTACATGGGCCAGACTGCCTTGAATATCTTCTTCCGCCAATGCTTTGTCAAAGTTAATGGATGCGGTATATTCTTCAACCAGATGGTTGGTTTGCTTCGTAAAACGTCCTCCCCACAGCTTGCTCACAGTGAGTATCCCCTTTCGCTCATGGACAAAGCCGCCCCTGCCAGAATGTGCAAGAACGGCCTGCCTTGTCATTAATTATGATACAGCGTGCCACACACGCCGCCAATTATTTTTTATTTTGCTCCACACCGGAATGTACTTTCAAGCGCAGTGCATTCAGGCGGATAAAGCCTGTTGCATCTCCCTGATCATATGCCTCCGATGGATCTGCTTCCATGGTCGCAATGTCCGGATTGTACAGGCTGACAGGGCTTTTCACGCCTGCGCCGATGACGTTTCCTTTGTACAATTTCACACGAACTGTACCCGTTACGTTCTTCTGACTTTCCGTTACGAGCGCCTGCAGCGCAAGACGTTCCGGCGCAAACCAGAAACCATTGTATACGAGCGTGCTGTAACGTGTAATCAAGCTGTCACGCAGGTTCATCACTTCACGATCCATCGTGATGGATTCCATTTTGCGATGTGCCGTGAACAGGATCGTTCCACCTGGTGTTTCGTATACGCCGCGGCTCTTCATGCCGACAAAACGGTTCTCTACCATGTCTACACGGCCGATGCCGTGTTTGCCGCCAAGCTCATTCAGCTGCTCCATCACCTGCAATGGGCTCAAACGCTCGCCGTTCAGGGCAACACAGTCCCCTTGTTCAAACTCCAGTTCGAGGTACTCCGGTTGATCCGGTGCATCTTCAGGTGCACTGCTCAGCAGGAACATATCTTTGTTCTCGTCCGCGCTCGGATCAAACCAAGGATCTTCAAGCACACCACTCTCATAGCTGATATGCAGCAGGTTGCGGTCCGTGGAGTAAGGTTTCGCCGCAGAAGCGGTAACCGGAATGCCATGTTTTTCAGCGTAAGCGATCATCTCGGCACGTCCCGGGAACTGATTGCGGAACTCTTCCAGACGCCAAGGCGCAATCACTTGAATGTCCGGTGTAAGTGCAGCTGCGTTCAACTCAAAACGAACCTGGTCATTTCCTTTACCCGTAGCGCCGTGAGCAATCGCTGTAGCGCCTTCCGCGCGAGCGATATCGACCATACGTTTAGCGATAAGTGGACGTGCGATACTCGTACCGAGCAGGTATTGACCTTCATAAAGGGCACCAGCCTGAAACATCGGATAGATAAAATCTTTGGCGAACTCGTCGCGCAGATCATCGATGTATACTTTGGAAGCGCCCGTAGCGAGTGCTTTTTCCTCCAAACCGTCGAGTTCATCCTTCTGACCGATATCCGCGGTAAACGCGATAATCTCGGCATCATACGTTTCTTTCAGCCATTTCAAAATTACTGATGTGTCCAACCCGCCGGAATAGGCGAGTACGATTTTTTCCTTAGCCATGTGGTATGGTCCTCCCCAAGATCAATTACGATAATCAAACCCTTGCTCATCCACTGTAATTTCCGTTACGTGTATGTTCAAGTTTAAGTTATGAATATATTTTATCTATCATCGCCAAATTGGCGTGTAAAATCAACCCATTGCCGCAAATCGCGACTATTCGCTCATCAGCGCAGCCATCAAAGCCTTTTGTGCGTGCAGACGATTCTCCGCCTGATCAAAGATTAGAGAGTTCGGACCGTCAATGACTCCTGCGCTCACTTCTTCGCCGCGGTGTGCTGGCAGGCAGTGTAGGAACATGTAGTCCGGCTTGGCACCTTTCATCAGTTCCTCATCGACCTGATACGCCGCAAATGCCCGCTCACGAATCTTCTGTTCTTCTTCAAAGCCCATGCTCGCCCATACATCCGTATACACAATATCGGCATCTTTCACGGCTTCCTGTGCACTGTAGGTTACAAGCACTTCGGAGCCGCTCTCCTGTGCAATCGCACGAGCTTGCTCGACCACAGTGCTGTCCGGCTCATATCCTTCCGGTGTTGCCACCGCAACGTGCATACCCATTTTGGCTGCGCCCAGCATCAGAGAGTGCGCCATATTGTTGCCGTCACCGACATAAGCCATCTTCAGGCCCGCCAGCTTGCCTTTATGCTCCAGCACGGTTTGGAAATCCGCCAGCACCTGACATGGATGTGCTGCATCGCTCAGGCCGTTAATCACCGGAACATCCGCATGTTCTGCCAGTTCAATCACATTATGGTGTCCAAATGTACGAATCATAATGCCGTCGAGGTAACGGGACAACACTTTGGCCGTATCATGCGTCGTCTCGCCGCGTCCCAGCTGAATGTCGTTTTTGCTCAGGAACAATGCGTGTCCGCCCAGTTGGAACATACCGACTTCAAAGGATACACGCGTACGTGTGGATGATTTTTCAAAAATAAGTCCGATCGTTTTGCCCTTCAGGGGCTGGAACGGTACACCGCTTTTTTGCTTGCCTTTAATCTCAATCGCGAGATCCAGCAGGTAACGAATTTCTTCTGCCGTATAGTCCGTGAATTCAATGAAATCCCGGCCTCTCAGGTCAACTTTCCGAACCTTGTCTGTGTGTTGTAATGCCATGATTAGTTCCTCCTCATTTCCGGTTCCCTGCACCCGCATGGGCAGAAGTTTCACATCCTCGTCTGACTTGGCTGAATCAGACCTCTCCATATCAGCCCAGGTAGAGCAAATCCGGCGTTCAGTCCATACTGCGGGTGGATCGTCAGCCTCTGCTGCTTCTGCGCTGATTACCATGCGGCTGCAGGGATTCTTTCACTTTAATCTGCGCCGGGGGCCATGACGGCCCCGGTCAGTATTTTATTTTTTCATGCGATCAGGCTTTCGCCGCAGCGTGTTCCTCGATTAACGCCGCTACCAAGGACACCGCCTCGTCGATCTCTTCTTTACTTACATAAAGGTTAGGAAGCAGACGAATGACGTTAGGGCCTGCCGATACAAACAAAATGCCGCGTTTCTGTCCTGCCAGCACGATATCTCCGACGGGCTCTGCACACTCAATACCCACCAGCAGGCCCATGCCGCGCACTTCTTTCACAAAAGAACTGCCTGCCAAACGATTGCGCAAAGACGTCATCAGATAGTCGCCCATCTCGGCTGCACGCTCCGGCAAACGATCCTCCAGCATCGTCTCGATCGTTGCAATAACGACAGAGGAAGCAAGCGGTGTACCACCAAATGTCGTTGCATGGCTGCCCGGTGTAAATGCATCACGCAGGAACCCCTTACCCAGCATTGCGCCAACAGGGAATCCACTACCGATGCCTTTCGCAACGGTGAACACGTCCGGTTCAACACCGTAGTGCTCGTGAGCAAACAGCTTACCTGTCCGTCCCATACCTGTCTGCACTTCGTCTACAATCATCAGCAATCCGTGCTCGTCGCACAGTTTACGCACATGCTTCACAAATTCCGGCTCCACCGGATAAACGCCGCCTTCTGCCTGGACCATCTCCAGCATAATCGCTGCTGTTTTTGGTCCAATCGCCGCTTCAAGTGCAGGAATATCGTGCAATGGCACGGTTACAAATCCAGCTGGCAGCGGCAAAAATCCTTCTTTCACCTTATCCTGTCCAGTTGCCGTCAGCGTTGCCAATGTCCGTCCATGGAACGATTGCGCAAAGGTAATGACTTCGTACCGCTCTTCGCCTTTCACCTTCTGCTGATAACGCCGAGCCACCTTGATCGCCGCTTCATTCGCCTCAGCGCCGCTGTTGCAGAAAAAGACCGCATCTGCGCAGGTGTTGGCCGTCAGCAAAGCGGCTGCCTTTTCCTGACCTGGAATCTGAAACAGGTTGGATACGTGCCACAGCTCATCGATCTGCGCTTTCAGCTTCGCTCCCACTTTCTCCGGTGCATGGCCCAGGCTCGTTACAGCAAGTCCGCACATGAAATCGAGATAGCGGTTCCCCTGATCATCCCATAACCAGCTGCCTTTACCTTTAACCAAACTGATCGGATACCGTGCATATGTTTGAAAAAGCGAGCTTTCTGTCTGTGCCGCTGCACCTGTTCCTGCTGCGCCCGCTACTGCTGTGCCAGAACCTGGCTGTTCGCTGCCTTTTGCCATGAGCAAATCACTCCTTGTCGATTCGTACACTGCGATCAATTATGAGAAAACCTTCATTTACTCTTGTCACTCCGATAAAAGAACAACCATTCGACCACTGTTATACCCGGATTTTCGATCATATTATTGAACTAAAGGCAGTTCACACTGGCCACTCCAATGACAGAATAACCTTTCAATCGCTGTTATCCCCAGATTTTTTGGATTCCCTTTTCTCTCAAAGGGAAAATCCGGTGATAAAGGCGACCGCTACGCTTTTTCAGGTTTTTTCTGTCCTCTCCGTTTTTTGTGTAAACAAATAGTTCAACAATGACAGATAGAAAAAAATCCGCATATAAACAAGTGCTTCACTCTTCAGGTTTCTCTGTCCTCTTCGTTAACGTGTAAATTCAACTTCTCATAAAAACGCCGTGTACAAATTCTTTTTTTATATAAATCAAAAGCTTAAATGTGAATTTCGTAATGCATTCTACTGCATTCGCATAATACGTGTGCCGATTGTCTCTCCGCCAAGCACACGGCTCAGGATCTGCGGTTCGCTGCCGTCCACGATAATAACCTCGCGCACCTCGCCGTGAATGCACGCAATCGCTGCGCGTACTTTTGGAATCATGCCGCCGTAGATTTCGCCGGTCTGGATCATATCCTCAATCTCCTGCACAGATACAGATGGCAGCACTTTTTTCTCGCCATTCACCGTTTTCATAATGCCTGGAACGTCCGTCACTACAATCATGCGCTTTACACCGAGATAAGAAGCGACCGCTCCTGCAGCCGTATCTGCGTTAATATTGTATCGCTGGCCGCTCGCATCTACACCCACAGGTGCAATAACAGGCATATAACCCATGTTGACGATCCCTTGGATAATCTCGGCTTTGACACTTGTTACGTCACCCACCCAGCCGATCTCCGCGTGATTCGATACAGGTTTCGCCTGGATCAGCCCGCCGTCCACACCCGACACACCCAAGGCCTGACCGCCCACACGCTGGATCAAACGTACGATCTGTTTGTTAATACTGCCCGCCAGCACCATCTCCACTACATCCAGTACAGGCTCGGTTGTTTTGCGCAGGCCGTTCACGAATTCGGTTTCGATCCCAAGCTTCGCCAGATTATCAGAGATTGCCGGGCCGCCGCCATGAACAATAACCGGACCACTTCCCGAGGTCTGCAGATCACGCAGATCTGCAAAGAAGGATTCCGGCAGTGCAGCCAGCGTACTGCCTCCGCATTTCATTACAAACATCTGTTTCTCGGTACCTGCTTCCGCTGCAGTGCTGCCGTTTGTGCTTGGCAATGTTGAATTCATGAGGCAAAGCTCCTTCCTAATAGAGTTATAAAGGATTAACACCTATATAAAACATATAGATAAACGCCAGCCGTTCCAGATTCGGATCGTTCTTTCGATCGCCGCTGCCTCCAGATTTTTCGATTCCCTTTTTCCAAAGGGAAAACCCGGAGACACATGCGAACGCTCCGCTTCTACAGAATCGATTCCGCCTCTTCCACTACATTCGTTTATTTTATATTTAAAAGTTTAATCCTTATAACTGATTTTACATCTATGATGGTATGCAGCTTTCTAGAGATCAAGCTGCGAGTTCAATACCTTTTAGAATCAACATGACTTCAATACAATCTCGAAAGCCTAATCAACCTCACTGAATCAAGGCAATCTGATCAAAATCAGATCAATCGAGATACATGCAATTAACAGATTCACTTGATTAGAGTTGGGATATGAGTTAAGACACCGCTTATAAATAACAAAACTTCTATTTACGTGCGGTACGCGGCATTAATGCGCACATAGTCATACGTCAGATCGCATCCCCAAGCTACAGCGCTGCCTTCACCGTGATGCAGGTCCACTACAATGCGTACCGTGTCGGTCTGCAGGTAGGCCAGCGCCGCTTCTTCATCAAACACAACAGGACGAGACTGTGCGAGCACCGAAATGTCTCCGAGACGGATATCCACTGTATCCGGGTTCACCGGCTGGCCTGCACGGCCTACGGCAGCAATAATCCGTCCCCAGTTCGCGTCTGCACCAAACATGGCCGATTTTACCAGGCTTGAGCCAATCACGGTTTTGGCAATGGCTTGTGCAGATTCGTCGCTAACCGCACCTGTCACTTCAACTTCTACCAGTTTGGTCGCACCTTCACCATCCCGGGCAATCGCTTTGGCGAGCACCTGGCATACGTATGTGAATCCAGCAGCGAATGCATCCCAATCCGGGTGATCCATCGTCAGTTCTTCATTGCCTGCATAGCCGCTGGACATCGCTACGAGCATATCATTCGTACTGGTATCACCGTCCACGGTAATCATGTTGAATGTATGGTTAGTCGCCTGGCGCAGCAGGCGCTGCAGTGCTTCTGCTCCGATGACCGCGTCCGAGGTCATAAACGCCAGCATTGTGGCCATATTCGGATGAATCATTCCCGAGCCCTTGGCCGCTCCCGCAATCGTTACCGTCTTGCCGCCGACTACGACGGAAACGCAGGCTTCCTTTTTCACCAAATCGGTAGTCAGAATCGCTTGTGAAAATTGCTCTGCTTCGTTCGTTTCCTTGCCCAGCTGTTCCGGAAGAGCTGCGATACCCGAATGCACCGCATCCATCTTGAGCAGTTCGCCAATAACCCCTGTGGAAGCCACAGCCACGTCCTCTTCAGCCACACCCAGTTCACGAGCCGCTGCCGCACGCATCGCATACGCGTCCTCTTCACCCTGCTGTCCTGTACATGCATTAGCGTTACCGCTGTTCACGATCACAGCCTGCAGACGCCCGTTGCTCAGACTCTCCCGAGTGACTTTGAGCGGCGCAGCCTGAAACACGTTGGTTGTGTATACCGCTGCAGCCGTCGCAGGAATGTCACAGCGGATGGCTCCGATGTCGTTGCGTGATGTTTTTTTCAAACCGCAGTGCAGTCCACCTGCTGTAAAACCGCCTGGCGTTACAATTGTTCCATTTTCAATGATCGTAAAAGCCTGCTGCTCCACTTTTGTTCCCATATCGTATCCCCCGTATGCGTTCAGCCATATGCTGATGAACCGCCTGCTTTAACCGAAACTGCCCAGCTGCTGCCCATGCTGTGTGACTCCCAAATGAAACACCGTTTGCTTGCGCTTGCGCTCCCTCTGCGATGTTCACTCGTCACATTCTTATGGATATACCGGTGTCATGTTCAGCCCGAGGTTCTCCTCCCATCCCATCATCAGGTTCATATTTTGAATTGCTTGCCCGGATGCACCCTTCACCAGGTTGTCGATTACCGAAATGATCGTCAAACGTCCGGTCCGCGGGTCTGCCGAAAATCCGATATCGCAGTAGTTCGATCCAGATACCTCTTTCGTCGAAGGCCAGATGCCTGGTTCACGCACACGTACGAAAGGTCTGTTCTCATAATATTTACGGTATAAATCCACAATCTCCCGATCACTGTGCTCGCCCGTCAGCTTGGCATACATTGTACTCATAATGCCGCGTGTCATGGGTACAAGCTGCGTCGTAAAGGTCACGGTTACCGGGCTTCCGGTAATACTGCCAAGAACCTGCTCGATCTCAGGAATATGCTGATGTTTATTCAATTTGTACGCTTTAAAGTTTTCATTCATTTCTGCGTAATGGTTGGTCAGGCTGGTTCCGCGCCCTGCACCGGATACGCCTGATTTTGCATCGATAATGATGGTCGATGGATCAATCCAACCTGCTTCCACCGCGGGAATCAGACCCAGCAGCGTAGCTGTCGGATAACAGCCCGGGTTGGATATGAAATCTTTGCCCTTCACTTCATCTCCGTACACCTCAGCCATACCGTATACAGCCTTCTCCAGCAGATCCGCTGACGGGGCAGGGTGTTTGTACCACTGCTCATATACCGATCCGTCCTTCAAACGGAAATCACCAGACAGGTCAATCACTTTCAGCCCGGCCTCCAGCAAACTCGGTACGAGCTTGGCGCTTACGCCAGACGGGGTCGCGGTGAATACGAGATCTGCACGACTTGCGATCTCTCCCGGATCGACACCGTCGAGCGGCCTGCGAATCACATCCGTCAAATGCGGAAATCCATCAGCGATGGACTCCCCGCTGCTCGATGAAGAGATTACCGATGTAATTTCAACCTGCGGATGATTCTGAAAAAAACGAATCAGTTCCACCCCGCCGTAGCCGGTGGAACCGACGATTGCCACTCTTAATTTGTTATTCACTCTCGCTCCCCCATCCCTGTTGTATGCGCTGCATATGCCCCGCTCCTTGCTCGTCAAAGCTTGAGCAGGCAATTCCGTCGCTTCTATGCATATTTGTGTATTATTATACGACTCTAGTTATATAAATACAACACTCTATCATGAATTTAACACGGATTCCCAACAAATCCGAACGATATCTTTTTCCCTTCGGGACGAACAGGGTTTCTTCTGTTAAAATACATAGTAGCAGGAAAGATTACATACAGAGTCTTGTTCTCATATACACCTTGTCATGAAAGGCTAAATTGAACTCGACTCCGAAGGTCATTATGAGACATGGGGGACTAAAGTGCATATCGAATCCATTTTACTTATTGTGCTCCTGGGACTGAATATCATCTTCGCTGCCGCAGTCGTCTTCTTTGAACGCAAGGACGCCAGTGCTTCCTGGGCTTGGCTGCTGGTATTGAATTTTATTCCGGTCTTCGGGTTCATCCTTTATCTTTTGACGGGCCAGAATCTGACCCGTTACCGTCTCTTCCAATGGAAAGAGCGCAAGAAGCTCGGCCTGGAGGAACGAATCGAAGCGCAGCTTGCCCAGCTGCAGGATAACCGCACCCCTTTCTCCAACAAAGCCACCGAGAGCAGTCAGGACATGATCTACATGAACCTCAAGCAGAACGGTGCGCTCGTGACGGAGGATAATGCCGTTGAGATCATTACCGATGGAACAGACAAGTTTCAGCGGCTTCTGGATGATATTGAGGCAGCACAGGACCATGTGCACGTGCAGTATTACATTTATCGGGGGGACACACTGGGCAAAAGAATCCGGGATGCGCTGATCCGCAAAGCGCGCGAAGGCGTGAAAGTCCGTCTGCTCTATGACGCGCTTGGCTCGCGGCGAGTGAGGAATCGCTTTTTCAAAGAACTGCGCGAAGCGGGCGGACTGGTGGAAGTCTTTTTCCCATCCAAATTCAGCCTCATCAACCTTAGGATGAACTACCGCAACCACCGAAAAATCGTTATCATTGATGGTAATCTCGGTTATACCGGCGGGTTCAATGTGGGTGATGAGTATCTCGGATTGAATTCAAAGTTTGGTTACTGGCGCGACACTCATCTGCGAATACGAGGTAATGCGGTGCATGCGCTGCAGACACGTTTCCTGCTCGACTGGAACGAGGCTTCCAAACAGCATGACACGCCGTACGTTCCTGCTCACTTCCCTTACATTGAGGGTTCCGGCCAAACGGCTATGCAGATCGTGTCCAGCGGGCCGGACGCCGAGATCGAACACATCAAGAACAGTTATCTGAAGATGATTAACGGGGCCAAACATTCGATTCTGATCCAGACGCCTTATTTCATCCCGGATGCCAGTGTATTCGAAGCCATACGTCTGGCGTGCCTGTCAGGTATCGATGTTCGTATTATGATTCCCAATAAACCGGATCATGCCTTTGTCTACTGGGCCACGCTGTCTTACATCGGGGAGCTGTTGAAAGTAGGCGCCAAAGCGTTTATCTACGATAATGGATTTATTCACGCCAAAACACTGATCATTGACAGTCTGGTGGCTTCCGTAGGGACTGCCAACATAGACTATCGCAGTTTCCGGTTGAACTTTGAGGTCAACGCTTTTATGTATGACGAAACGATTGCAACAACGCTTGTGCAGACCTTCGAGCATGACCTGCACGTATCGCGGGAGCTGACACTGGAGGAATACCTAAGCCGCAGTCTCGTGATCCGTTTCAAGGAAGCTATATCCCGTCTGCTGTCTCCAATCCTGTAAACTCGGGCATGGCTGTATAAATAACCTAACATGATTTAAGCAGGCACTCAGACGTTAAGATGACAGAATAACCTGCTTAGTCTGGATTACATCACCTTAATAGCAAAAGCAGATACTGCTTCACCCGGTTGATGGGCGAGGGAGTATCTGCTTTTTTAGGTTTGTTTTTAAATTTTCTAAATATGCTCGCCGCGCTTAAAGCCCTCTCCAAGCACCTCGTGCGCATTACTGATGATGACAAAAGCAGCCGGGTCCACGGACCGGATCAGCGTTTTCAGTCTCGGCACTTCATTCTGCCCAACCACTACCATCAGCACGGTCCGCTGGTCATCTGTATATCCACCTTTGGCCTCCAGTTTGGTCAGCCCTCGATCCAGATCAGCCAGAATGACTTTGGTAATCGGTTCCGTCTGGTTGGAGATAATATACGCGACCTTTGAATATCCAAGCCCTATCTCCACGGCATCAATAACTTTCCCCGTCACATATAACCCGATTAATGCATATAAAGACTGTTCCAGTGACAGCACAAAGGCTGCCAGAATAATCACCGTCGCATCCATGATGACAACACACAGGGAATAACTTAGGCCGCTGTACTTCTGTACAATACGAGCCAGAATGCTCATGCCCCCGGTTGATCCTCTGCCTCTGTACACAATCCCGATGCCCAGACCAACGCCAATGCCGCCATACAGCGAGCCAAGCAGCGGATTCGCGGTCGGAATCTCCCAGTGACTGGTTAGATACACAAAGAGCGGCAGCACGATACTGCCAAGGATGGAACGCAAACCGTACTGTTTGCCGATAAGCAGAAAACCTGCAATTAACAGCGGGATATTAATGGCCCATTGAGTATACGCCGGTTCCCAGCCAAGCCATTCGTCTCCCAGAATCGACAGACCAGATACACCACCGGACGCGATTTGGTTGGGTAATAAAAATAAGTTAAAGGCCGCTGCAATCAAAAATGAACCTACGATAATAAGCAGGGTATCAATGACATTTCGCCATGGCCCATTAAGGGGAATGAAGGTGGTTAACCTCTTTTTACGTTGAGGATATAAATGCTGCTGTTCCTGCATGCTGTCGTGCTCTCCTTTTATATAACGTATCCATGATCTTCTTCACATTTCATAAAAATGTTCAAAAAAAAGCCCCTGTATACACCAGCATACGCCTACGCGCACGGGTCCATACAGGAACTTGTATTTAATCGGTCTCTACTTTAATTTGGCTGCGCAAATAACCGTCGATGAATGCATCGAGGTCGCCGTCCATAACCGCTCCTGTATTTCCTGTCTCTACACTTGTACGGTGATCCTTTACCATACTATAGGGATGGAATACATAGGAGCGAATCTGGCTTCCCCACGAAATTTCCGACTGATCCCCTCGGATTTCGTCCAGCTGTTGTTTTTGCTCTTCAATTTTGCGCTCATACAATTTCGAACGAAGCATTGTCATCGCGCGCTCACGGTTTTTGATCTGTGAACGTTCATTCTGACAGGTGACAACCACTCCGGTCGGGATATGTGTAATCCGCACGGCTGAGTCGGTGGTGTTAATGTGCTGTCCACCCGCACCGCTCGCACGGTAAGTGTCGATCTTGAGGTCTTCGGTCCGGATGTCAATCTCGATTGTATCGTCAATCTCCGGCACGACATCACAGGATACGAAGGACGTATGCCTGCGGCCCGATGAGTCAAAAGGAGAAATCCGCACCAGACGGTGAACACCTTTCTCTGCTTTCAGATACCCATAAGCATTATGTCCCTTAATGGACAGTGTCACACTTTTGATCCCAGCTTCGTCACCCGGAAGGTAATCCAGCACCTCAACCTTGAAGCCGCGCTTCTCCGCCCAGCGTGTATACATCCGAAGCAGCATCTGTCCCCAGTCCTGCGACTCGGTACCGCCAGCCCCAGGGTGAAGCTCAAGAATGGCATTCATTTTGTCATACGGCTGATTCAGAAGCAGCTGCAGCTCGAAATCTTCCAACTTGCTTACCATGGCGGCGACACTGTTACCAATCTCGGCTGCCAGTTCTTCGTCGCCTTCTTCATCGGCCAGCTCAGCCATCATCAAGGCATCGTCGTAATCCTGCTGCAGCTTCGCGTATTGATCTACCGACCCTTTCACTGCATTCATCTCGGCAATAAGGGCTTGTGCTTTCTCGTTGTCATCCCAGAAGTCTGGAGCCGACATCTTCTCTTCGAAGTTCTCAATCATTTCCTGTTTGAGATCTAAGTCAAAGAGACCCCCTAAGGTTTGTTAATTTCTTGCCTATTTCACGCAGGTCCTGCTTCACGCTTGGATCAATCATGTGCAATTCCTCTTTTCATTAAGATAAGCTCCCCGCATCCGGGAAGTTCAATAATCAAGATCAAGTCCCGGATACATTATACCGCAAGCTCTGCGCATACTGTTACCAGCAGGCACGTCAGCCCTCATGCAGCGCCATATGATTATTCATATGCACCAGTCATGGGATATGCATCCTTCACTTTATCTTATTGAACACCCGGCTGCAAGGAGCCGCAGAAGTCAAACCATATACATTGGACTCATCTATCTTACTTCGCCAATCACTTCGATATAAGAAATGAGACGAGAACTACTCTTGACCGTGGCAGTGTTTGAACTTTTTGCCGCTACCGCATGGACAAGGATCATTACGACCGATTTGGTCAGACACTTTCACCGGACGTTTCTCTGTAGGTTCGCCGCTGGTCGAGATCTGACTCTCATCCACAACCGCTTGACGCTCCTGGTTGCTTTCGATCTGTGCCTTCATCACGTAGGTCGCAACTTCCTCCTGGATGGAAGCGATCATCTGATGGAACATCTCGAAACCTTCGAACTGGTACTCACGAAGCGGATCTGTACCGCCGTATGCACGAAGGTGGATACCTTGACGCAGTTGATCCATCGCATCAATGTGGTCCATCCACTTGCTGTCTACTGCACGCAGGACAACAACCTTCTCGAACTCACGAACCATCTCTTCACCGATACGTTCTTCACGAGCATTGTACTTGTTCTGTACTTTCTCGAACAGATGCTCAATGATCTCTTCGGCTTCTTTGCCCCACAGCTCATCTTTGGTAACCGAGCCGTCGTCCAGAAGCTTGCTGTTCATGTAATCTGCAACTTCCTGCAGCTCCCAGTTCTCTGGAATGTCGTCACTGCAGTGTGCTTCAACGATCCGTTCGATGGATGGTTTAATCATATCCATAACGATTTGTTTAATATTTTCGGATTCCAGTACCTCGCGGCGCTGTTTATAGATAATTTCACGTTGCTGGTTCATAACGTCATCGTACTGGAGGACCACTTTACGTACGTCAAAGTTATTACCTTCAACCCGCTTCTGCGCTGATTCTACCGCACGAGTGATCATACGGCTCTCAATCGGCTGGTCTTCTTCAAAACCAAGACGCTCCATCATGTTCAGCACGTTGTCTGCACCGAAACGTCTCATCAGTTCGTCGCCAAGGGACAGGTAGAACTGTGTTGAACCCGGGTCACCCTGACGTCCCGCACGACCACGTAGCTGGTTATCGATCCGGCGTGATTCGTGACGCTCTGTACCGATGATGTGAAGGCCGCCAACTTCAGCTACGCCATCACCCAAAATAATATCTGTACCCCGTCCGGCCATGTTCGTTGCAATCGTTACTGCACCCGCTTGACCAGCACCGGAGATGATTTCGGCTTCTTCCGCATGGAACTTCGCGTTCAGGACCTGGTGTCTGATACCGCGGCGTTTCAGCATGTCTGACAGGCGCTCCGAGTTCTCGATGGATACGGTACCCACCAGGATCGGTTGATTTTTGCCGTGACGCTCCACGATTTCTTCCACAACGGCCTTAAACTTGCCATCAATGCTCTTGTAGACCACATCAGGCATATCATTCCGTCGGTTCGGACGGTTCGTTGGAATCTGCAGCACCTCAAGGCCGTAGATTTTCTTGAACTCTTCTTCCTCTGTTTTCGCCGTACCCGTCATGCCCGCAAGTTTGCGGTACATCCGGAAGTAGTTCTGGAATGTGATCGTTGCGAGAGTCATGCTCTCGTTCTGAACCTCGATGCCCTCTTTAGCTTCAATGGCTTGGTGCAATCCATCACTGTAGCGGCGTCCAGACATCAGACGACCTGTGAATTCATCCACGATCATCACTTCTTCGTCCGTAACAACGTAATCTACGTCACGGCGCATAATCACGTTCGCTTTCAGAGCCTGTACAATGTGGTGATTCAGCGTTACGTTTGCATGGTCATACAAGTTCTCGATGCCAAAAGCTTTCTCCGCTTTCGCTACGCCGCCCTCAGTCAGCGCTACGGATTTCACTTTGATATCCACTGTAAAATCTTCTTCCGGCACGAGACGTTTCACAAAACGATCGGCTGCGTAATACAGATCGGTCGATTTCTGAGCTTGTCCGGAAATGATCAGTGGTGTACGCGCCTCATCGACGAGGATGGAGTCCACTTCGTCAATGATACAGAAGAACAGTGGACGCTGTACCATCTGTTCTTTGTACAGCACCATGTTGTCACGCAGGTAATCGAATCCGAATTCGTTATTCGTACCGTACGTAATATCACATGCATAAGCATGCTGCTTGAGTGCATGGTCCATGCCGCTGAGGTTCACTCCAACTGTCATGCCCAGGAATTCATAGATTTGTCCCATCTCTTGGCTATCCCGCTGCGCCAAATAGTCATTGACTGTGACTACGTGTACACCTTTGGACATCAATGCATTCAAATATACCGGCAGTGTTCCTACCAGCGTTTTACCTTCACCCGTTTTCATCTCGGAAATACGGCCCTCGTGCAGCGCAATACCACCCAGCATCTGTACGTCATAGTGACGTTTGCCCAGTACACGGCGAGATGCTTCACGTACGGTTGCAAATGCTTCAGGAAGAAGTTGATCCGTCGTTTCTCCCTTCTCGATTCGAGCACGGAATTCCTCCGTTTTGCCTTTCAACTGCTCATCAGACAAAGCCTGAAATTCCGGTTCCAGTTTATTGATCACATCGACCGTCTTCATCAGACGTTTCACATCACGCTCGTTCATGTCTCCGAAGATCTTTTTGACAAGTCCTAACATGGTATACCCCTTTCGTGCAAAACAGAATAGACCCCCTGCTGCCGCCGAGCGGCACCATCGGATGGATTGTTCATCCACTTGTCCCCGGGGGTGACAAACTAAAACATATGAGATGAATCAACTCCAGGCTTGCCACGGTTACTCATGAAGCTGATCCGGTGTTCACCCGAGTCTGGTTTGGTTAAATCCTTGCCAGAGTTCGGGCTGTTGAATCATGTTCATGGTGCTGTGCCTGTCATTGATTATGATTGCGATCATTCGTTGACAATTCTCCATCAGGACAATGATTCTCTTTGCATAAATTGTAACAGTTTGTAAGGGTCGCCGCAACACGCCGCAGCAGACTTCTTTGAACTTTGACCCCCATATAAACCGAGTTGAAGTGCAAAAAATCATAGTCGTTAGCCGAAGCAGCTGTATGATTGTTTTATTTCCCTAGATATGCCAAGGTGCAAGCTGTTATTTATGGGAAATATGGAAGGTGATTTCAAATTTAATTCTCTATCGAAATCTATGAAATATAGATATCTACAGATATCATTTTCTACGACCCTCAATATCTAAAGGACTTATTAATATTTACACCTGATATCTCTACCCAACTTCTTATTGATATCTCTACCAAACTTCCTATTGATATTTCTACCAAGCTTCTAATCTATTAGACGCAGCAGTACCGCGAATAGTTTCATCATTTTATTTCCAGCAGCCTATCGAACGCCGAATGCCCTGCCCATCAACACTCGCCGTGGGTGGTGAGCTCCTCCGATCTAACGCCTCACACCCGCTACGCACAAAAGAGCCCCATCCCTTAAAAGGATGGAAGCTCTCGTTAGGTTCATTTCAGGAAGCGTCGGCTCCTGCTTATATTCAATAATTGGGTGTTCTATTCAATTGAAGCGATGCCGTAAGTATACTTAACCTTGTTCAATCAAGCCATACTTGCCATCGTTCCGTTTGTAAACCACGCTGACTTCCTCGTTCTCGATGTTGGAGAATACGAAGAAGTTATGACCAACCATGTTCATCTGGAGGATCGCCTCTTCCACGTCCATTGGTTTCAACATAAAGCGTTTCGTCCGTACAACTTCCAGATCATCATCATCCGTATCCGTGTCCAGTTCGGCTGTAGCTACAGTGCCTGATGGATCTTCCACGAAGAGTGTCTTCAGGCTGCCTTCCTGACGGAACTTACGGTTAATTTTCGTTTTATGTTTGCGAATTTGACGTTCCAGCTTGTCCACAACGGCGTCAATGGATGCGTACATATCATCGCTCTCATCTTCAGCACGGAGTACAAAGCCTTTCAAAGGAATCGTCACCTCGACTGTATGCAAGCCTCTTGTCGTGCTCAGGGTAACGGCACCGTCAGAGGTAAGGGGTGCATCGAAATACTTCTCGAGTCTACTCAACTTTTTGTCGACATAATCTTTCAAAGCTTCGGTAACCTCGATTTGTTGACCTCGAATACTTAAATTCATAGGGCACTCCTCCTTTATCTTTGCCACTTCATTATAACACGAATGTAAGCGCCATGTAAAAACTCCCGGTGACCGAATAATGACATCTCCTCCAGCCACATCAGCCAATGTAGATTTAACGCCATATTTCGTGATATTTCGCTATTTTCGAGCAAAATATCAGATTTCACCGAATCACATATCCGGCACTTGATGATGTATTTAACCGTTTTGGGGGTGGTTTAATCTTGCAGACTACTTTCGCATAACAATAGCCCTATGGATATTATCTCCAAGGGCTATTGCTAGAATAATTTAAAAGTGCCTGGTAATAACTTGCTACTACAAAGTTTTAACAACTTATGGCATTAACTTTGTTTTATTCTGCTTGATACGATTCAATCACTGCTTTTCCATCCTGGTACATGGCGATTTTAGCCGCGATGACCTTCGTTCCATCTTCCAGCAGGGTAATGCGGTACGGGATTGTTTTGTCCCCGTTCTTTTTCACCTTAGCCCAGTCTGTGGAGTTCAGGACACTTCCGGAAATGGAGACCTTCCCGTCTACCACTTGAATCGCATCTGTGTTGAAGGACACATCATACTTGTTATCGATATATGTTTTGACTTCTGCCAGAGTACTTGGAACCTCTACTTCATTATCCAACAAGCCTTTAGCCAAGAACTTTGCTTCAGCCGCAGTTACACGTGCAACGTCTAATGTCGTTAAGCCGTCAGCCGGTGCAGCCAGGTGCCACTGTGCATATACCGTTGTATTTTGTGCAATCGCAGTTGTAGTATTTACTGCTGTTCCACTTCCATCTGCTTTGGTGTTCCAGCCCGCAAACGCATATCCGACACGCTCTGGGTTAGCTGGCAGTGTTAACGTTTTGCCCTCTTCTACCTTTACCGCTTCTGGAGCTGTTTCTCCAGCACCATTAAGGTCAAAATTCACCGTATACTCTACTGCTTCTTCAGCTTGGTACGATTCAATCACTGCTTTTCCATCCTGGTACATGGCGATTTTAGCCGCGATGACCTTTGTTCCATCTTCCAGCAGGGTAATGCGGTAAGGGATTGTTTTGTCCCCGTTCTTTTTCACCTTAGCCCAGTCTGTGGAGTTCAGGACACTTCCAGAAATGGAGACCTTCCCGTCTACCACTTGAATCGCATCTGTGTTGAAGGACACATCATACTTGTTATCGATATATGTTTTGACTTCTGCCAGAGTACTTGGAACCTCTACTTCATTATCCAACAAGCCTTTAGCCAAGAACTTTGCTTCAGCCGCAGTTACACGTGCAACGTCTAATGTCGTTAAGCCGTCAGCCGGTGCAGCCAGGTGCCACTGAGCATATACGGTTGCATCTTGAGCAATTACAGTCGTATTGTCTACCGCCGCTCCACTTCCATCTGCTTTGGTGTTCCAGCCTGCAAACGCATATCCAGCACGCTCTGGGTTAGCCGGCAGTGTTAACGTTTTGCCCTCTTCTACCTTTACCGCTTCTGGAGCTGTTCCTTCAGCACCATTAAGGTCAAAACTCACTGTATACTCTACTGCTTCTTCGGCTTGATACGATTCAATCACTGCTTTTCCATCCTGGTACATGGCGATTTTAGCCGCGATGACCTTTGTTCCATCTTCCAGCAGGGTAATGCGGTACGGGATTGTTTTGTCCCCGTTCTTTTTCACCTTAGCCCAATCTGCTGAACTCAGAATACTTCCAGAAATGGAGATTTTCCCATCTACCACTTGAATCGCATCTGTGTTGAAGGACACATCATACTTGTCATCGATATATGTTTTGACATCTGCCAGAGTGCTTGGAACCTCTACTCCATTATCCATCAAGCCTTTAGCCAAGAACTTTGCTCCAGCTGCTGTCACATTAGCAACGCTTAATGTCTTTTTGCCATCCACTGGTGCAGCCAGGTGCCACTGTGCATATACCGTTGTATTTTGCGCAATCACAGTTGTAGTATTTACTGCTGTTCCACTTCCATCTGCTTTGGTGTTCCAGCCCGCAAACGCATATCCGACACGCTCTGGGTTAGCCGGCAGTGTTAACGTTTTGCCCTCTTCTACCTTTACCGCTTCTGGAGCTGTTCCTTCAGCACCATTAAGGTCAAAACTCACTGTATACTCTACTGCTTCTTCAGCTTGGTACGATTCAATCACTGCTTTTCCATCCTGGTACATGGCGATTTTAGCCGCGATAACCTTCGTTCCATCTTCCAGCAGGGTAATGCGGTACGGGATTGTTTTGTCCCCGTTCTTTTTCACCTTAGCCCAGTCTGCTGAACTCAGAATACTTCCAGAAATGGAGATTTTCCCATCTACCACTTGAATCGCATCTGTGTTGAAGGACACATCATACTTGTCATCGATATATGTTTTGACATCTGCCAGAGTGCTTGGAACCTCTACTCCATTATCCAACAAGCCTTTAGCCAAGAACTTTGCTCCAGCCGCTGTCACATTAGCAACGCTTAATGTCTTTTTGCCATCCACTGGTGCAGCCAGGTACCACTGTGCATATACCGTTGTATTTTGCGCAATCGCAGTTGTAGTATTTACTGCTGTTCCACTTCCATCTGCTTTGGTGTTCCAGCCCGCAAACGCATATCCAGCACGTTCTGGGTTAGCCGGCAGTGCTGGGGCTTTGCCCGCTTCTACAGTTACTGCACTTGGGGCTGTACCTTCAGCGCCGTTCAAGTTAAAGGTTACGGTGTATTTCACGGTCGGTTGGTTATCTCCTCCACCTGTTGAGCCACCACCTGAGCTTCCGCTAGATGATCCACCTGAAGAAGATCCTCCGCTTGGAGCAGTCGCCGTAGTTGATGGAGTGTTGACGATATAATTAGCTTTTTGCTCTCCTTCAACTTTACTCGGTCTTACGTCAAATACAGAGTTTTGTGAACCCGGGTTCAGCGTAACTGTTGTAATATTAGTGGCACCCAAAATTTTTGAAATTGCATTCAATACAATATTTACCACCTGTGCTCCAGCGTTAATTTGAATCGTGTTATTGGCTGCCGCAGCATCCACTTTAACGTCTTGAATCGATCCACGCTGCAGCTGCACAGTCACGGACGCACTGAATACATCAAGATCATCAAATTTACCGTTCAACTGTACTTTTGCATTTGCTGGCAGTTCTTTAGCCAATTCAACATCAGTAAATCCTTGGCCCTGCAGTTCATTTTCTTCCAATTTGGCAGAAGATTGAACAACCACTTTTTGTGCTGTTGTCGTACCTTCAGCGACCAGACGAACGGTACCATCTTTTTTATTGACCAGAACGTTAACGAGTACGGAATCTACGAAATGAATAGAGTTTTCTCCGCCACCCTCGACATTTGTAGTTCCATGGACTTTTACATTTTTAATGGTAACATCGCCGCTGCCAATTCCTGATGCGAGCATTAAGTTACCTTTAATTTCATAGTTTTGAAGAGTTACGCCAGCGACATTGATAATTACATCACCGTTCACAACTTTGGTTTCTTGCGTGCTTCCATAAGTTCCTGGTGTATCGATGCTTACCGTTTCTTTGGGAGTCGTGCGATTGTTCAGGGCAGAATCAATCAAGACAACAGCTTCAGCACGAGTCAGCTGCTTTTGAGCTTGGAATGTGCCATCCGGATATCCCTTCATGATCCCCTTATCAATTACTGCTGCAATACTTCCCTTACTCCAAGCAGGAATTTTACCTGCATCTTTGAATTGGTTAACTATTTCAGAGTTACTTGTGTCCAGACCAAGAATGCTGGATACCATGCTCGCTGCTTCCTGACGACTTACATTGGAAGTAGGTTTAAACGTATTATCCGAATAACCTTTAACATAGCCAGCTCCGAGCGCTTTAGCTACGTCATTATAAGCCCAGTTGGAAGCAGACAAGTCTTTGAAATCAGCAGATGCTGTTTCAGAAAATTCAAATAACCGATTCACCAATACGATGAACTCGGCACGTGTAATCGCGCTATTTGGTTTAACGGAACCATCCTGATAACCTTTCAGATTCCCGTTCGCAATCCAGCTATCCATCTGCTGCTCCGCCCAGTGTCCTTTAACATCATTTACAGACTGTGCAGATACAGCACCCATTGAAGATAATGCCATACTTAAGCTCAATGCGCTAACAACTGCCCCACGAAGTTTTTTCTTTTTACTCATGTTGTCCTCCTAAAGTCTTATGTATTACTCTCAGATAATTGGCAATGCTTTGTTAGAAGATTGAACTCAATCTAACATCTAAGATGTATGGGTCTAATTATCTAGCAAGGTAGTAATAATATACCATATGATGAGAGGAATATTCTACTATTTATTTGCTCTTCAATGATAGTTTAGGAAGAAGATTGGAATCTTCTCCAGTACAACTCGTTTTTTACACTTTCAATCCAATTTGGTTAGCTTTAAACCCGTGTTGGCTAACATCTATTACTGAAAAAAATATAGAGCTAGACTTTAATTTAAAAACTAAAGACAACAAAAAAAGACCCCGGATGACCGGAGTCTGATGCTAGCGATAATTCAATTTGGTAACCATCTAACCATATATGTAGGTCGGATTGTCCGGATGATTATAATTTGATTACGTTAGCGGCTTGAGGTCCACGTGCGCCTTCGACGATGTCGAATTCTACGGATTGACCTTCTTCCAAAGTTTTGAAGCCTTCGGATTGAATTGCGGAGAAGTGTACGAATACGTCGCCGCCGTCTTCAGTCTCAATGAAACCGTAACCTTTTTCTGCGTTGAACCATTTTACTTTACCTTGCATGCACTAACATTCCCTTCGTCATCAAATGAAGTGAAGCCCTGGCCAAGACCCTAGCCCACAATTCAGATGATATCACCTAAACTTATCCATTGTCAATTGGTAAAGAAAATGTTTTATTGGTATTTTTTGTAGATTAATTGAGGATTTTGAGGAATATGCAGGGTTTTTGTAGAATGAAATTTATAAATAAATTTTTTTGAAGAAACATCCAATTAAAGTATATCCGTTCAGTGACATCAACAAATCTTCAGCAGCATGATGGTAACATTTTGAATCTAGTGTTATCCGGTGAATTTAAAGTCTCATTAATAGAAGATGATTAGGCATTACAATTAGATAATGTTTATTATATAAAATACCCTTCTATACCACCAAGATAACTAGTCAAGGCGTACATAGAAGGGCTGAATGGTTGTTATTTCTTTTTGTCCATTAAAAAACTGTCAGGAGCATAATTCGTCTCATACGCATTACGCTGCGTTTTTGCCTGCCCGCGCTTATGCAGCCAGTCCTGAGCTTCGAGACGAAGGACATTCATACGAGCTATGATCTCATGGTCGTGACCTAAGAGTTCTTCGACTTTATTCTTCTCTTCCGCACTAGGAGGTTGTTCGGCAAAAAGCTCCACAAGCCCGTTAACAATCAACTGACGCTCTTCAACGAAAGCTTCAAGCTGCTCATAATTCATCTCATATAATTCACTCATCATCGTACTCGTCAATTCACTCAGTTGATGTAAATACGTTTGTTTATCCATGGGCGCTTTCGGCCGAAACAGAGGATGTCTGCTGTCCCGCAGCAATTTTAGATGCCTCCAACCACGTTTCACGAAGTTCTGTCAGATAACCGACTGCCTCCTGAGCCTTGGATGCATCTTTACGAATGTTCGCTTCCACAAGCAAATAGTTTGTATATTCATACAATGAATTCAGGTTTTTAGATATGTCGTACGAACGATCCAACGTACTCATCAGCTCACTAATAATCGTCTGAGCTTTACCCAAATTCAGACTTGTTTTTTCATTATCATTTTGAGCTAAACCTTCGATAGCCGTCTTCACAAAACGAATGGCACCGTCATACAACATAATAACTAATTGCGCCGGATTAGAAGTCTGAACTGACGATTGACGGTATTTATCATATGGAGATGTAATCAAATGTCTCACCCTTTATATAAGTTTCTTATCTTCCCATACTGGAAAAAAGACTGGACGACTGTGACTGCATTTTATTCATCGCTGCTTCCATTGCAGCAAACTGTCTATAATACCGATCTTCTGTCCTTTGCAGGTTCGTCTGCATCATCAGAATTCGGTTATTATACTCTTTCATCTTACGACCCATGATGTTCTCATCACGAAATGCGCTGGTAACATCAGTTGTATATCTATTCGTACCTGCACGCTGATAAATTTTTTCGATTGCATTTCCTACTTTATCAGCTAGTTTATTAAACAACCCTTCTTTTGGAGCGTTAGCAGGACCTTGGAACAGATCCAATGCAAGTTGAGGATTTTCACTGATCATATTTTTTAATTTGATCTCATTCTCAATAACTAACTTACCATTTTCGGCATAGTTCCCAGTAGTAATTCCAAGTGTACTTAAAGGACCAAGCTTGTCTGTAATCACTTGACGCATTTCAGATAGAACCGATTTAATAATATCATCATTTTTAAGCAAGCCGCTCTTTGCTTTTTCAGTCCAAGAGTTTATTTCTGTTTCTTTCAGTTCTTTCTTCTGCTCGTCAGTCAGTGGTTTAAAGTCCCGGTACTTGGTTTCATCTACCTTGGAATTTAATGCTTTAATTAAAGTGTTGTAGTCTTCAATAAAAGATTTGATAGATTCCAAGGCTTTATCAGGATCGGTTTGGTTTTTCACAATTGTTGGATTATCTACATTGTCTGCTCCCTTAGTAAGGCCTTGAAGAGTAAACTGCACGCCGTTAAGGGTAAATGTGTTGCTCTTCATATTTTGCAAGTCTTCACCGTTCACATTAACCTTTGCATCCTGCCCTTGGGTAGTGGTAAGCTGCCCTGCCACATCCGTATACGGTTTAGCTCCTTTAAACAAACTCAAAAATTCATAGGAGCCTCCGCTCATTTTAAGCTCTTTGCCTGGAACTGCAGTGATTGTAAGTTTACCGTCAACGAAACTAGCTGTTGCATTAGCATCAGGAGTGCCCGTCATATTCGTATCAGCATTGATACTGTTCACAACATCTGATATTTTATCGGTTTCACTGAAATTAAATGTTTTTCCATTTAAAACAAAGCTGTAGGTCTTCGCAGGGTCTCCAGGCTCTGGGTCCTTGCCCCCATTGAGCTTATATAAATCAGCTAACGTTTTATCATCTGTAACCCCTGATCCCACACCGTTAGTTTCAATAACTGTCTTTTTAGAAAAAAGAGCTATGATGGAGTTGCCTCCACTTGGCGTCTCCACTGTTATTTTGCTATCGTCCCCACCTGTTTTGGATGCAATGGACAGCTTACCTGTAATTTCGTCATAACTGGCAATCGCATTGGCCTGAGCATTAGAGTTGATAGTAGATACGAGCGTAGAGATCGATGTCATTCCATTAAATAATGATTTGCCGTCTTTATCGGTAAAACTAACCCCATTTATTTTAATATCAAAACCTTTTTGCAAATATTTTTCCAGATCAACAGCGCTCATTCTGTTAATGTCTACACCTTCCAAAGCCGCTAACGATGTAGAACCGCTTACTCCCTGCCCAAGTCCAGATGTGGATGCCGTTGCACTTTTGGCCAGTTGAGTGACACTTACCTTCATCTCTACTCCACTAGCCGCTGCGGTTGCCTCCGCTTTTACCGCATCTGTATTTCCCGAAACAATGGCTTTATTAGCATTTAATGCTGTAGAGTTTCCATATTTAGTGATTAATTTGTTTGATCTGAAATCATAGAGCTTACTGCTCAGCTCCCGGTAACTTTCCCGCTGCCACTGCAGCAGCTGCTTCTCCTGATTAATTTTATCCAAAGGCGCCCGCTTGGTTGCCATCATACTCTTAACCATACTCTCAATGTCCATACCTGAGAATCCATTCACTCGTGTTACCATTATTCCACCCCCACAATCTATATTTTCTCGTCAATAATAATCCCAGCAATCTCCATCATCTTGGCTACCAAATCTAACGTCTTCTCAGGAGGAACTTCCCGGATTAATTCTCCTGTATCCTTATTGAGAACTTTGACCATAATTTCATGTGTTTTCTCATGAATGCTGATATCCAATGTCGTCTGCGGACCTTGTAAAGCCTTAACAGCCCGATCAATATTGCGAATCAACTGCTCTTCCCCTATGGACAGATGTATACCTTGTTTTTCCTTGTTATACGCTTCCTTGGCTGTCTTAATACTCGCTGTTTCTGGTCCCGCTTGAGAAGCGCTTGCCGGGTTCTGTGCCTCAATCCCAGCATTCGTTACGGATGAGGCGGCAGATAAAGAAAATTGAATGTTCACCCTTGAACGACCTCCACCATGTTTGGCATTTATAGTATATATCGGTTAGACAGAGCTCTAGTTTTAGGGAATATGTAAAATCAATAAAAAAACCTTGGATCAATGATCCAAGGTTTAATGTTAATCTTGTTAAAATTAACGCAGCAATTGCAGAACGCCTTGCGGCTGTTGGTTTGCTTGTGCCAACATAGCTTGAGCTGCTTGAGCCAAGATGTTGTTTTTTGTTTGCTGCATCATTTCTTTCGCCATGTCAACGTCACGGATACGGGATTCAGCAGCTGTCAGGTTCTCAGATGCAGTTCCCAAGTTGTTGATTGTGTGCTCCAGACGGTTTTGAGTAGCACCCAGTTTAGAACGTTCGCTGGATACGAGAGCAGTTGCTTTATCCAGTACTGCGATTGCAGCCGCTGCACCTTCTTTAGTGGAGATGTTCAGGGCAGCTTCGCCTTTAACATCGTTTGTTCCATCAGTTACAGTGTTATCTTTCGTGAAGCCAGCATCGCCAGCTTTACCAGTGATACCAAGAGCTTTGGAACGCATGTCATTAATAGACAAGCTCATGGATTGACCAGTGTTAGCACCGATTTGGAAGGATGTTTCGAAAGCTTTTTGAACTCCACCGTCTTTGTACTCAATATTGTTACCTTCAACCCCACCCTTAGTAGCTGTGATCACTAAGTTATTGGCATTGTTAGTAAGTGTAACACCTTCAATTTTACTGCCAACAGCATCTGCAATTGCCTTTGTCAAAGAATCAGCTTTAGTAGTGTAAGTGCCATTTTCCAATGCTGTATCAATAGCTACACCGATTCCTGTGCCTTTGTATGCACCTTCACTAGCCTTATAAAACTCAACTTGTTGATTACCAATTGTAAACCCAGTTCCTACTAACTTCTGAAGGTTAGCATTAGTTGTAGCTGCATCTGTATTCTCTAATGAGCTAAAGTCAAGAGTTTTGGATGCATTAACTGCAGTTGTTGTACCAACAGCTGCTGTTCCAGTTGTACCAAATGCTATTGTTCCTGTTTTTGCAGCTACTGCTATATTACCATCTGCACCATCAAATTTTCCGCCCGCCACTGCAGTAACAATTACATCTGCACCGGTACCAGTTACTGTATATTGACCTTTAAGTTGATCATTCGCATTAATCATCGATGTCAAAGCTTCACGTAATGATGTAGCATTCGCATCTGCATCAGCAGTTGCAGCACGAGCTACTTTTGCGGAATTAGAAGTGACATCGTAGGCCTTACCATCATTTGCAGCAGCACCGTTACTGCCACTTGTTGTGAAGCCAACAGTCAAATCTTGACCGTTCAAAGTGAATTTCAACGTATCCCCATCAGCTGCTGCAGTACCAATAGTTGTTGTTTGTGTGACTTGAGTTTTATTGGTTGCTCCATTTGCTAATTTTCCATCAGCAAAAAGTTTAGCTCCTTCAAGATTCGCTTTTCCATCACCTTGCAGCAACTTTTGAGTATTGAACTCAGTTGTGTTACCGATCCGGTTGATTTCGGAAGTCAGAGCGTTCATTTCATCTTGCAGTGCTTGGCGGTCAGAATCCGTGTTTGTTCCGTTAGCGGATTGGTTAGCAATCTCGCGTTGACGCTGCAGGATGGAGTGAGTTTCGTTCAAAGCACCCTCAGCTGTTTGGATCAAAGAGATACCGTCTTGAGCGTTACGGGAAGCTTGGTCCAAACCACGGATTTGACCGCGCATTTTTTCGGAAATTGCGAGACCAGCAGCATCGTCACCAGCACGGTTGATGCGAAGACCGGAAGACAATTTTTCGATGTTTTTATTGGTGTTACCAGTGTTAATGGACAATTGGCGGTGAGTGTTCAACGCCGGTACGTTATGGTTGATAATCATTGAGTGTTTCCTCCCTGAAATAAGTTAGTTCCACATCCTTGTGGTAAACGCCGCGACATTAAGGTCGGCCGCCCTGCCGAAGCAGCGTCTAAATTATATATCGACGGGAGGTTAGCAACTCTTTATAGCAAATTGGAATATTTTTTATTCTTTTTTTACTCCGTTATTTCTTAATCGTTCCATAAACGCTTCAACATTAGCAGCCAAAGGTGCAGCTGACTCTCGATTGGCCTCTTGAATGGATGCGTAGATTTCCTGACGAAATATATCAATATGTTTGGGTGCAGTTATACCGATTCTTACGGTATCTCCCTCGACTGCAAGTACTGTAACTTCGATATGATCTTGAATAACGATAGATTCTCCTTTTTTCCGCGACAAAACCAGCATATTATACTCCACCCTTCACAGATTCCGTTTTTTCTTCTTCCGCCCAGATGAGATGGCGTGTGTCATATTGCGAATGATGGAGCACGACTTGTTTACCCAAACCTAGATCTGGATTCAGTACAATGGGTGCAAGGAGATTCATTGTTGATTTATTAGCCTGTGAATGGATGGTAACCAGAGAGAATACAGAAACTTGCTCTTCAATCTGCAGTTCCTCCTTATCCACTTCACCTAACTCAAAACTATATTCAGGAGCAAACGTAAACGGACTTACCAATAAGAACGATAGCTCTTTCTCACGAATGGATTGTAAATAACTGAATGGTGTATCTTCCCAGGGAATCAGGGCAAACCGCGTTTCATCTTCGAAACCCGGTAATCCTTTGGGAAATTGATAAATATCCTTCTCCTGTACCTCTACTTCTCCCCACATACTTGTCTGAATATAAATAATAAACGCCTCCTTGGCAGTGATTTTATACAAAAAGAGCCATAGAGGGCTGCGTCCGAGACCGTCTATAGCTCATATTATAACTTATAACACCATATCGATGGCTGGCGGAGTATATTGAATCGATGCATACTGCTGAACATGAATGTCTAACTTACCTCTCTGATACTCAATCTCCGGCTTATGTACGATGACATTCACCTCCGAAACGGCTGGATCAAAGCTGATATCCGGAGGTCGTGTGTTTATACGAATGTCTACGTTATCATAAGAAGCAGGGGTTCTTATCTCCGGAAACGCCTGAGCTTGCCAATTTGTTCCCACAATGTCAGCAATCGTGTTTCCAGGCTTATGGATAGCTGCCAACTGATTTCCCTGCTCCACACGCGCCGCTATATTCTGCATTAAATTTTGTTGAATACCTGAATATATCCGCGCATTCATATCGATCATATTGCCTCCATTATATGCAGAGAAGGCTTGACGTTGGTCTACATGCAGCTCAATTGGATGACTCTGCACAGTCAACTTCGAAGGTTTCGTCTGAAGCTGCACTTCAGCCTTAGGTTGACGAATGGAATACTGTCCCGGGTCTGCATCTATGCTGAGCAGCGAAGGTGTTGTCTGAATCTGTACGACAGGGGGAATCCTCATATTAAGCTCCTCCTATTATCTTAAGAAGTCCACTAAGGAAGGAGAAATAATTTTGGCCCCTGTGGAAAGAGAAGCATTATAGATATTTTCCTGTATTTTCGATTTCATTGCCAGTTCGGCATAATCAGCATCTTCAACTTTGGCTTGAAGGTCAGTTAAGTTGATATTAAGATCATCCAGACGACCCATCATCAAATCCACCCGGTTCGTTTTGGCTCCAATCTCGGAACGGATCGCCAGCATTTTATTCATTCGGGTATCTATATTATCAAGCTGCTTGCTTAACTCTTCTGTATCTCCTTGAGTTAAAGCCTTCATAATATTGTTCACGGTCACAAACAGGTTATCTTCTTCCGATTCATTACCAAAAACCTCATTCCCATTAACGTTAATAGGAAGCTGCACACTATCACCGACAATAAAATTAATTCTACCACTGTCCGTTTTGATAGAAGCCGCACCGGAAGTGTCTAAAGACCCATCAGGATTAGAAGGAAATACATATGGCTGAAGATCGTATGTCTCGCCATTAAAGATATACTTTCCATTCAACTTGCTGTTAGCAATATCAACGAGCTGCTCTTTAAGTTCCTTAACCTCTTCATTGATACTATCGAGTGCAGATTGAGGATTAGTACCAGTCGAACCCTGTACAGTCAATTCACGTATTCGCTGAACAACGTTTCCTGCTTGATTCATTACTGTATCATTGAACTCCAGCCAAGAAATTGCACTGTCTACATTCTTCTGATACTGCTCATTGGAGGACAGCTCAGCCCGATAACGGAGGGAGTACGTGATGCCTACCGGATCGTCTGAGGGTTTATTAATTTTACGTCCTGTTGCCAGTTGTGTCTGCGTATTATTCATCTGCTGTGCATTGCGGTTCAAGTTCAGCAGCAGCTGAGAACTAAGCATGTTATTCGTGATTCTCATGATCTGTCATGCCACTCCCTTCGATTATCTGCCTACCATACCGGTAGAGTTAATTAATTTATCAAGCAGTTGATCATAAGTGGTCATAAAACGTGCAGATGCACTGTAAGCATGCTGGAATTTGATCATGTTGCCCATCTCTTCGTCCAATGATACACCGCTGACCGATTGCCTACGGGTATCCACCTGCTGTACCAAAAATTCGGTGTTGGATGTCTGACGTGCTGCTTCCTGAGATTGAACACCCAGCTGCCCTACGATGGCACTGAATTGTGCCCCGATCGTTGCATTACGCAATCCATCCGCTGATTTCATTGGGGTATCTTTCAAGTTTGCGAGCAAAAGAGCCAAGGTGTTATTCCCTTTGATTACCGTTTCCGTTCCAGATGCATCTGTCGTACGAAGTGAGGTCGCAATCTTGTTCGGATCAGCCAATATGGCCGCATTCAAGGAAATGTTTCCTGCTGTAATTGTGGTTCCACCGCCAGCTGCAGTAAAGAAAGGCAAACCTCCCGTAGTGGTTCCATCCATACTGTATCCGAGCTGGTGTAATCCGTTCAGACCTTTAACAGTAACCTTAAGATCAGTAGTCAGTTTCCGTCCATCTCCGTTGTATTGAACACCATCCAGGAAGGTATTCTCAGGCAGTACAGAACCTGCAGGTATAGTGATCTCAATATCCCCATTAGCCAATGTATTAGCTAACTCGTCCATTTGTTTGCGATAATCGCTCACCAGTGTATCTCGGGACTTAATCATACCGTGGACCTCACCGTTAGTGAGTGTTCCCGCTGTGTAAGCAGCATTCAAAAATGCTGGATCGACCACAGCTTGTACGGCTCCACCAGCCACAAGTCCTTGTCCATTCATCTGAACCTGATAACCCTGTGGTGTATCCGTAACGGTAATATTCATAATTTTGGACAGCTTGTCTGCCATCAAGTCACGTTGGTCACGCAGATCGTTGGCGTTATCGCCAAGGGATTCAACCTTCACGATTGCACTGTTCAGGTTTGCAATGTTACCCAAATATCCCTGAATTTCATTGCTTTTCACCGCAATGTTGCTGTCCAAATCATGCCCCAATGCATCCAATTGACGGCTAATCTGGTTCATTGCGTCCGTAAGTGCGAGTGTCGTTTCTTTAACAATCCGGCGTGCAGTTACGTCCTCCGGGTTTTTGCTCAGATCGGACCAGGATTTATAGAAGTTATCCATCACCGTCCGAAAACCGGTCTCCGATGGCTCGTTAACGATAGCTTCCAGCTTTTCGAGTGTATCTCGCTGAATGGACCAACTCCCGAAGTTGGTATTTTCATTACGATACTGATCGTCCAGAAACTTCTCGCGAATCCGGGTAATGGAGTCGAACTCCACCCCTGTTCCGAGCTGACCTGGTGTTGTGCTGTGCAGAAATGCAAACGGCTCCATCGGAATGGATGCCTGCATGTTTACTCGCTGGCGTGAGTACCCTTCCGTGTTGGCATTGGCTACGTTATGACCTGTTGTGCTAAGAGCGGTCGTCTGTGCGAACAAACTGCGTTTAGCCGTTTCGATTGAATGAAATGTAGATGTCACCTGGTTTCCCCCTATTTAATCAGGCACGCGTGTCAAACAGACCGATTCGCCCTGGATTGCCGTGCTTATCAGCAGGATGCTGATAAGTTGCATCCTGTTCCGGCCTCGAAGCAAACATGTCCATCGATAGATCAATAAACATTAACGATTGCTCGATCAGCTTTTGATTGAGTTGATTGATGTCTTTCAGTTCCTGTAATGTTCCCGCCAGCTTCTTCTGGATCTCAAACAATCGCTGTTTATCAGCCGGATCAAAGATCAGCTTGGAAATCTCGGTAATATTCAGGTTCAGCATCGATTTGATGCCGCGCTCCTGAAGCAGTTCGTGAACAGCATGCATTCGCTCCGTCTCCAGCGGCTCCTGCTGTTTCATAAACTTGGATTCCTTATTCATGATAGCAATAAGCTGGTCCACATCATTTTTGACGATAACCTCTCGTTTGACCTGACTGAGTGCCAGCATATCACGGTGACTTTGCTCCATCTGCTGTAAAACTGCAATTAATCTGTCCAGTGCTGCCATTACATCATCACCTATTCCTTATCAAAAGACTTAAAATACGGCAGCAGCTTGTCGGCAAGCTTACCGCTGTCTACCTGGTACGTTCCCGAACTGACTTGATCTTTCAGTTCCTGAATCCGCTGCAGCCGTCCTGCATCCTGCGTACGTCCTTGTTCTTCAAGCATCTTCATCGCCTCCGGAGAAATGGATACCTCATCCTTGCGGCGGCTTTTCTTGGTTTCAGCCTGCTGATTGGATTCAACATTCCTCTGATATGAATTGATGGCTCCAATTCGACTCGGTTCATTGATTTTCATTCGATATGCACTTCCTTTCAGATATAATGGGATGATTTACGTTTTTCTTTCTTTATCTTTATGTGGTTAAAAATGAGTAGGATAATAAAAAAAACCGATAATCTTTAATAAGTTTATCGGTACGTTCCAAAACATTTGTTATAGCATTATTCGTATTTAAGACCACGTTCCTATTAATCCCGTAGTTTGTCGACAGCATTGTAGGTTCGTCCGCCTACTTGGTTGTTCTCCTTCTGACCTACTTCACGAGCAGCGCTGGCCAAGTCTTTGGTTAACCGGGTACGGCAGGAATCACACATATGACCTTCCCGAATCAGCATTCCGCACACTTCACAAGGATACATCATATTCGGGGCGTTTTCGATGGAAATACGTCCCTCCCGAATAAACTTGGTGATCGTCTTGATTGAGACTTCTGTCGCATCGGACAACTGCTGTATGTTAGCGCCCTTATTCTCGCGCAGATATTCTACACAGATCTGGTATTCCTGCTCCATCTCCTTGATACAGTTCGAGCATACATCACGAAAATTCAATGCATACAGTCTGCCGCAGCGAGGACAATTCCCTAGATTCATCGCTAAAACTCCCCTCTCAAACTTCCTTTTCCGAGCATCTAATACCTATAGATTACCTTATATTCTCATATGAAGTCCATATATTATTTGCGAATATCAAATGCAGCAGATTGCGTATATACGCAATCGATTTCAAAATCCAAACCCTACAATTGGACAAGGTTATCTTGTCTTAAACTATATTTTTGCGAAAATATTTTCCTCCTCCACGCTGTTGGATTAATAAAAGCAGTAGCAGATTAGGAACGAGCTAACGTTAAGGTGTAAATTTCTACTGGAATACCTGCGCAGCCCGCTGCCTGTAGAATAACGTGTCCGCACGCATCCAATGTACTGCCTGTCGTGTATATGTCATCGATTAAGAGTAATTGTACAGGTTTGCTGCGGTTAATCGGGTGGTTTGATGAATCAAGATCGGGGACCCTGCCATTCTTCGCAAGAAACTTCAGATTGTTCTCCTGTTCGTTTAAATGTTTCTGAGTATGAGTATTCTGGCGGCCTTGATTGTTCCACAGTTCTTCAATACGACGTATTCCTCCGAGCTTGATGGAAAATGCGTGCTTCATCGTTTCGAAGCGCTCAGCGCGAGATTTGAAGCTCTGCTTGGCGGTATTGATCTGACGCTGCAGCAGATCAACGACGGGCAGACGAGCGGCGGCGGCAAGCCCGGCTGCCAGCTGCTCCGCCTGATTAAAGCCGCGCTCGGCCAAGCGCTCGCCGCTCACGGGAATATACGTGACCGCATCCGGACGCCATGGCGGCTTACGGGTTTCTTTTTCATACAGCCTCGTCAGTTCTTCACTCATTGCCTGAAAGCTCTGAATCAGCAGTGCCGTCAGCAGCGGGGCATAGCGCTCATGGCCTCGGAATTTGTACATACTAATCCATTCCTTCATTAGATCGTTGTACTGTACGGCGCTTCGATTGCAGATGAAGGAGCGGTGCTGCATATGCGGGCGTACACAGTCCGGGCATCCCACGCCGCGCCCACAGCGCTGACATCGGATCACACCAATCCATGGAATCTGCTTCACACAGCGCGGACATATCCCCGGATAACGTGAGGACAAGACTGCACGGGTCCCGCAAGTCAGACAGGATGATCCGGGCGGGCCAAGCAGTTGGTGAAGATGTCCGGTCAGATGCTGGACACGTTCAAAAACCTGGGAGATGTAATTAAGCATGATGCGTTTCTCCTTTCTTAATGCTGCAGACATTGCACAGCTGAGGTTATGCAGTAACTGCTAAGTGAGGAACTGTAATCGTTCTGACTGGCAACGGATACAGGCGGGAATGATCGATCGTTCGTACAAAAAAGTTCTTTTCTTTTATAGCGAGTAAGATCAGACGAAAAACCATACAGCAAGTGTAATTAGACTCGGCCGTATTGGAACGATGTAACGGTGATTATTTAGTCCCTGGCGGATGCAGGTAACCTTTGCGGCGGGCTATCGTATTCATTTTGCGAATCTGGGTTACGGCTTTGACTTGAGCACGTGTACGGCGGAATGCAGCGAATATGACACGGCCTGCGGGATCATCTTTGGAGCGTCCTGCCCGGCCTGCCATCTGTACGAGAGAAGCCTCGTCGAACAGTCCGTTATCTGCATCCAGAATAAACACATCACTGCGCGGAATCGTCACGCCGCGCTCCAGAATCGTGGTGGTGACGAGCAGACGAATGGAGCGTTCCCGAAAAGCGATAACTTTGGCGGCCCGCTCCGCGTCCTGCGAAGATGTTCCCTCAATTGAGATTTTCGGGAAGGTGCGTCTCATCAGGTTCACAAACGCCTCGATCTGGGCGATGCGTGTTACAAAAACAAACACCTGTGCATCACGCTGTAATGAAGCTCTAATGCTGCTTACAATGGCGGCTGGAAGCTGTCTGCGCTTGATGCACTGAGCGACAGTAGGCATGCTGATCAGTTTCGGTACAGGCAGCGGATGCCGATGGAATCGCACCGGCACTTTGGCATGCGCAAGTTTCCCCTGAGCGGCTTCCCGCTGTAACCGGGTCGGCGGCGTAGCGGATAAATAGATGAAATTGCCGTCCGGTCTACAGCACGACGCAGCCGCATGAGCCAGCATGGGATCATTATGGTAAGGAAAGGCATCAAGCTCATCGATGATCACCAGATCAAACCCCTGATAAAAACGCATAAGCTGGTGTGTGGTCGCCAGCGTGAGCTGTGCGTCTTTCCAGCGCTCCGAACTCCCGCCATAGAGCATGGCGAGCGAGGTGTCCGGGAAAGCTTTGGCAAGGCGCGGAGCCAGCTCCAGCACGACATCCCGGCGCGGTGTAGCCACCAACGCTCGTCCTCCTTGATCCAGAGTGTGCTGGATCAGCGGGAAGATCATCTCGGTCTTGCCGGCCCCGGTCACGGCCCAGAGCAAGAACCGCTCCGGCCCATCTCCTGCGGGAGGCCGGGCCAAAAACGCGAGCGCCGCGCCTGCTGCCGCGCGCTGCGCTGCGCTCAGCCCCCACCGGGCGAGTCCGCCGCCGGTGGGGGCCAGGGCCGTGCCCCGCGGTGCTTCGCCGCGTGCGGGCACGGCCCCCTGCGCTGCACTGCGCAGCAGCAGCGCACAGGCACGGCTGCGCCCCAGCGCGAGGCAGGCCTCGCAGTAGGCGCACGCCGCCAGGCCGCAGGCAGCGCAGGGCACGCGCTGCCTGGCTTCGCTGCCACAGCGGTGGCAGCGGGGCGCGCTTCGCGCGCGGCCGAGCCACGCGAGCCGGCGGCGCGCGGCAGGCCCTTCGAGGGCGGCTGTCAGCTGCAGCCGCCCATGCAGGCACGCGAGCTGCGCAGCCGCGTGCCAGCCCCCCGGCGGCATGGCGGGCTCCGCCGCCAGCAACGCCTCGGCTTCGGCCGCCAGCAATTGGCGGCCGTGCATGCGCTCAGCCAGCAGAGCTGCGCACTGCTCCAGCTGAGCCCAATGCTCGGCGGGATAGGGCTCCGGCATCCCGCCCACGCGATCTGCTCGCGCAGCTCCAGTTCCGCTTACATCCTTGCTCTTTCCTTGATATTCATTTCCACCCCCAATTCCATTCGTATCTTCATTTCTGTTCGGACTTACCGTTCTTCCTTCACTCCGACTGAATCTCGTCATTCCGCTTCGTCCTTTATCGCCTCTTTCGCTTCTATTCCAATTCCCCGCTCCAGCCTGCTCTGCCAACGCTTTTCTAGCCTCGGTCTCACCCGAAGCCTGCTCGTATAAGCCCAGCTTCGCATCCATGTAACTCTCCCATGCTTCCTTCCGCCACTGATCCATGCCGCGCAATTCCACAAACTGATCCATCAACCACGAAGCCTGACTTAACGGCAGCTGCATACTTAATACATGCCACTGCTGGACAAGCTGTCCACTTACACCCCCAAGCCACCACATCACATCCACCCGAATATCGAGTGACATTATCATGCGCCACTCCCCACCTGTCCTGCACACATACAACGCAGCCTGCATCGCTCTAATTCCTCCCTTGTTCATATCTAGAAACGCAAAAAAAGCACATCCTAACCGGCGTCTTCACCGGAGCATGTGCTTCATGTCCATTATTCGTTGTTTGTTGTACGTTTCATCATTATACTTCTGTCCTAAGTGTAAAGATGTTCATAGTCCAGCATAATTCACTATTTTCCAACCCATACTCGCGGTAACTGGTTTGGACCTGATTCAATATAGATCGCTTCTCCCGGCTGCAGCACCTGTCCATTCACTTCGAACGTAAACGTCGTTTCGGGCGAAGTACCATACACATCGGGAACATTGTCTTCTTGCATATACAAGTCTATTCCATCCAAATTTAAATCATGATCCATCTGATCGTTAACACCACACTTGATCACTTCGTTTATACCAAGACCATCTTCTGATAAATGAAACAGTTCAACCTGACTAGATGTGGTTCTTTCGGCAGCTGCTTGATTAATACCTAAGGGCAGTATACAAGCCAACAATACCAACAGCAGTAATCTTCGTATATGTACCGGGTTCATCTTATATTCCCTTTCCTGAACCTTTTCTCGTAAAAAATAATTCGTTTTGCACAGCGCTTTCTATCATCCTGAAAATATGCATAAAAAATTCATATAGAGCAATTATATGGTCCATTCTCCTAACGGTCAATATTACCTCACCGCGTCTTACGATGCGCTCTCAAAAAATTGGAACTTTTCATTTGTATATGCGCAACTTTTTCCAGTTTTCTCAGTCTATACTTTTAAGTTAAGACTTCTGACTTCAAAATGCTTGTGCAATTGTCATGCGAAGCGATAAATCCAGTCTTTAACCATAGATTGCAATAAAACCCATATTCAATTTAAAGGCAGACTTGGCTACAATTACAAAAAAAAGACTACAGCATTGTGCTGTAATCTTTCTCATCGTGAATCGCATATCAACATCTGCATCATAGAATTAAATAACACTTACCTGCATCCAGCTTCATCGCTGGAATTGCGCAGATCAATGAGGCGATAGCCATCACTGGAATGCACGGCATGTTCAAGTTCTGCTGGCACAGCAGGCAGGTATGACAGCTCCATGCCCTGTCTTTGCATCATCTTCTCAATAATCGTAATGGTCTCCGTCTGTTGATGATCGGCAACCACCGTTAAGGAGAAGCTCTTCCCACGATATAATAATTCCAGGCAAAGTGCTCGAATAATGCCCTCAATCCGTCCTGCCTGATTGGAAGGAATAAGCAGAATCTGCTCGAAGCCTTCGGACTCCGGGCGGGAAGTATGGCGCTGGTGCATAAGATGAACGGCCATTGCCGCCAGGAAGTATATAAGCAGAATCATAGTCAAATGAGCAACCATGGCAACTGCACCTCCTCGGAAGGTCATGTTCACCCATGGCGAACATCCCTGTATACAGCAGTATATGCTGCATATTCCGAAGGGTTACAGCAAGCCGTCCGTCAGCGCTCGCTTGAACCGATGTTCAGTACACCCTGGCACTTTGTTCATTTGCAGTGATAAAGTCCATCAACCCGCAAACCAATCCAGCTGCTGGAAAGGGTGCGAGTGAACACATTGAACCTGATTAAAACAATTAGAGCGTAACCCAGCCGTATTTGATGGAGTTAATAACAGCCTGTGTACGGTCATCCACTTCCATCTTCTGCAGAATGCTGCTGACATGGTTTTTAACTGTTTTTTCACTGATGAACAAAAACTCACCAATCATTTTATTGCTCTTACCTTCAGCCATCAAACGCAGCACCTCAGCTTCACGGCGTGTCAGCGGGTTATTATCGCCAGCAACAAATTTAACGCCTGCTTCCTTCGAAGTTCCCTCGCTCATTGCACCTGTCTCATTAAGATACGTCATCCGGCGAAGCTGCATAATCAGTTTGCCAGTAACTTTAGGATGAATAAATGCATGCCCTTCATGAACCGAACGAATCGCGTTGATCAGAGACTCTGCTTCCATATCCTTCAGCAGATATCCGTTTGCTCCTTTACGGAGTGTTTCGAATACATAGCTTTCATCATCATGAATAGACAAAATAATAACCTTCACATCCGGGAACAGCTCGCGCAGCTTCTCGGTCGCTTCAACCCCGTTCTCTACAGGCATATTGATGTCCATCAGAACGATGTCCGGTTTATCCTGGTTACAGAATTCGAGCACCTGAATGCCATCGCCGCACTCGCCGATGACCTCAATGTCGTCCTCCATATTTAGAATGCGTTTCAATCCTTCTCGGAACAGCTGATGATCATCAGCCAAAAGAACTTTAATTGATGTTTTTCCAGTATCACGGTTTTCCATCCTGCTACTCCTTTCCCTTATCCACGTTTGTCGGGATATGAATGACTATTTTGGTTCCCTGATTCTCTGCGGATTCAATCTCTATTCTTCCTTCTAACAGTTCAACCCGTTCTCTCATCCCGATCAGACCGAAGTGGTTGTGATCCTTGCTTTTCTTGGCAAGAAGCTCCGGTTTGAACCCAAGCCCATTGTCCTGAACCACAATCTTGACGAGCTGAGCCTGGTATGTAATTTCTACGACAACATACGTGGGATAAGCATGCTTGGCAGCATTAGACAGACCTTCCTGCACGAGACGATAGATTGCAGCCTCCATTGCAGAAGAGAGACGATGTTCCTTGCCTCTTGTTTCAAAAAGCGACCGGATTTTTGTTTTTACTTCAAAATCCTGCACATACTTGCGAAGCGTTGGGATCAATCCCAGATCATCCAGTGCCATAGGACGCAGATTGAAAATAACTTTTCTCATTTCTTCAAGACTGGAACGAACCTGGCCTTTCAAATCTACTATTTCGGCCTGGACCATCTTAAAATCCTGCTTCATGAGCATTCTTTCTACAATTTCCGTCCTAAGCACTAGATTGGCAAGCATCTGCGCAGGCCCGTCATGAATCTCACGAGCAATACGTTTCCGCTCTTCCTCCTGGGCCAGAATAATTTTCAAACCAATCATTTGTCGATTCTTGGCAGACTCGATAATCCGGGTCACTTGACCCAGCTCGCCTGACAAGTATTCTAGCACAACACCCATCTGCGAACCAATGGTCTCGGCACGCTCCACAGAAGCCTCCACATTTTTGGCACGCTTCTGCAGATCATCCCGGCGGGCCTTTAGATACATTTCCTTCTCACGATAAATCATCAGATCCAGCTGCAGCTGTGTCGCTTTTTCATATGCCTGCTTGATATCATGCTCCGAATAACGGACAAAGTCGCGGCTAACTTCCGTCAGCCGGATTCGGGAACGGCGGTAATTCAGCTCCAATTGATCTACTTTCTCGATCGTTTCCGCCGTTTCCTTCAGCACCGACTTCAACTCCTCGTTGAGTGTTTTCAGCTCATCGCGAGTAGAGTCCATGATTTCGAACATTTGATATTTGCTGTTTTCCATGACTTGTATGGCGTTTTTTATGACGCGGTCTATGGCATCGGCTTGTAAATCCACGTTTGTTCGACTCCATTTCTATCGTTTCCGGTATATATCATACCATATCACGATGAGATGGTAACGGTCTTCGTGTTCTGTTCCCATTTTACAGACAGCCCGAGCTGCTCGGAAACGAGTCGGAGAGGGACTAAAGTCCTACCACCACTTACGTATGGTGCAACAGATGCGCTCTGTCTTTTACCATTCAGAACATATTCTTTCTGACCTACCACCAGATCGATCAGCTTGCTGCCGCGAAGGACAGTAATCCGTTGATTTTTGCTGTCCCAGCCCGCCTGTCCGCCAAAAGCGTCCAGCACGTGCTTGATCGGCACATACGTCGTTCCATTTTTGATAACCGGTGCGGCATCGATTGTTTTATTCGTTCCATTTACCGTCATGGACTTCTGTCCAAGCACAAGTGAAGCTGTACCTGTAGGCAGCCCAACTTCGCTGGATTTGGAAGGCATTGTGAAGGCAATGTTATCAAACGCAACCGTTCCTGTCATTGCACGCTCATCCTGTCCATCTTCCACGTTAACTACGTATACACGCTTCA
This sequence comes from Paenibacillus sp. AN1007, assembly GCF_040702995.1. Lineage (NCBI taxonomy): Bacteria > Bacillati > Bacillota > Bacilli > Caryophanales > Paenibacillaceae > Paenibacillus > Paenibacillus sp. AN1007. The sequence goes on along the minus strand of NZ_CP159992.1, from coordinate 6,536,231 downwards.
GCTTAGCAGGATATGCCATGTTCAGTCCATTCAGGTCTACGCTGACCTTCTTCCATCCATTCCAGTCAATCGCTTTGGCCAGATCGGCATATACCGTTTTGCCTTTAGCATCCGTGAATTCTGCACGGAGCCAGTTCAAGCTCTTGTCACCCATCACATCCATCGACATGGATGTAGCTGCTGCAGATACATCTCTGCCTGCTGAACCATTCAGTTGGGCATAAGCATACATTTTACCCGTTCCACCTGTCATATCGTAGCTGAGCTGCAGCACTTTGGAGCCAGCCTTATCTCCGGTTCCTGCCGTGACTGCTGCTGATCCGGTTACCCCGGCCGCATTCGTTGTGAAGTTAATCGGATAGTTCGCGTTCTCAAAATTTTCCCAGATCGTTTCGCTGGCTGCTGCAGACAAGACTACAACCGTGCTGTAACCATCATAACGACCAATCGCATAACCAACCTGTGCTCCATCATTAACAGACGATACCGTTAACTGGTCTCCTGACACTTTACCTTTAAATCCGACAAATTCCCAAGTCAGAGAGTCTGCTGGTACCGTTACGCTTTGTCCGCTCTTCGTCGTAGCCGTAACCGGGATCGAGACAGTTGTGCCCGGCTGGAGCGAGCCCAGACCTGATCCGACTGTCAGAGAAGCCAGCTCACTGCCGCCCAATACCGTTACTTTAATGGAAGAGGAAGCACCGCTGCTTGTTGCCGTCAGCGTTGCTGTACCCGGTTTCACTCCTTTGACCGTTCCATTGCTGACGCTCACGATGCCGTTATTGCTGGATTTCCAGGTCAACGGAATATTGCCTGTAGCGATCGGGTTGTAGTAGGTGTCATACCCTTTCGCGGAGTATTTGCCTTCCTGACCTGCAAGCAGCGTTTGACTGCCGCTTACTGCGAAGCCTTTCAGCTTGCCTTCAGGCGCCGTTGAGAACACGCCGAGTGTGTTGACCACTTGACGCTGCTCTGTACCGTACTCCGTATTAAAGGTCAGACTCGCCGCTTGTTCACCCAGCGGACGCGTAACCATCGTCGTGGATCCGCCGCCATCCAGATTCATGCCTTTCCATATGCCTATGCTTGTCATAAATGACTGCAGTTCGGTCAAAGACATGCCGCTGCTGTTTCCGTTCTTCTCCGCTGCAATGATGTATACATAACGGCCATCCTGAGAGTATCCTACCGCTGTTCTGGCGCGAACACCCCCAATGCCGGAAGAAGCAATATTGCGAGAGAACGGAGTAGATTGGCCCCCGTTTACCAGAATGGTATGACCACCGATCATCATCTCCAGATTGTTTGGGTCAACCGTCTGGCCTGTCGTTTTGGCAACAAGCTTATAGTCAGCTCCCAGGGTTTGCCCAACAGACAAATGGCTCATAACCCAGGCTGCCGCTGTCCCGTGCGAACGCAGAATATAGCCGTCCTTCGGCACAGTCATATTCAATGCTTTTTTATCCGAAATCTGCGTGATCACACCATTCTGTACAAGCACCTCCGTTGGCGTGGTGGAAGGATCATTCGGACGTTTGGTTGACGTCCATGCAGGTGTATAAATATACATGGAGTTGGCATGGCTGTATGTACCCGATCCCGTTTCAACCGTATAGTCCTCCTTATTTATCCCACGCAGAGCAAACGTTGAACCATCCTGTGCTTTCACGGTGCCGTCAAAGGAATATTCGTCGATCATCGGCTTGCCATCCTTGGTTACGGTCAGGGCATACATCCCCTTCAGCTCGGAAGGTGTGGACACTAAAACACCGTCAGAGACCTGCCCGCCAATTGGAGACAATTCTCCCGATACGTTAAAATAATCCCCGTTTACGGCAGCCACCGCGCCGTTTTCCTTCGCCATACTGCCTGTGCTCTGTTTGCTGTTTAATTTGCCGCCTTTACCTGTCATTACATCCAGCTTAACGTACGGATTTTGCAGATCCACCTGCACAACATCTGCGAGCACGTTCACCTTCGAACCTGAACGCGTTGTTGTATATCTGTATTTCATGAGCTTCGCACCCGAAGTCAGAATCTCTTCACTCAATTTGCTTGTATTCGTTGACGCCGCGGCCGCTGTAGATTGCCACGAAGTCCCTGACCACATCTGTCCGCCTGCACTCATCACAGGTGCAATCCAGATTACACCCGCCAGCGTTACAATTGCCCATTTTCTAGCCTTACTGTGCTTAACGTCTTCCAGCTGTTTCCCATGTTTCCCCAGCATGTTTGAAACGTCTCTCCCATCTTGTATATGAATCTTAGACATCCCACATATAATGCCATATGGCAGTACATCGAGTGATCCCTAGTATACTCTTCTATTAATAGACTGTTTTTAGCAGAAAAAGTTACGCCGTAAGCCAAGAATGAGGCATAAATTGGTTAAACTTTTCTAACTGTGCCTGCAATTTTTCTACAGATGTTCTATCCAAATCTACTAAAAAAGGACGCCTCAAGAATTACATTCCTGAAGCGTCCTTTCAATCTAAACGATTATAACGATGGATTAACGTCATGATATCTATAAAGATTACATTGAAAAACTACAAGCTTACAAGTATCCCAGTTTATCGAGAACCCGTTTCAGCATTACTGCTGCCTGGGCACGACTTGCATTGCCCTGCGGAACAAATGTGCTGCCTGTCATTCCTTGAATGATTCCCGCTTGTACTGCTTTGGCAACGGATTCTTTGGATTGGATCTTTTTATGATCCTTGAACTTGGACAGTGCTGCATTCGTCGAAGATTGCAGGGATACCGTCTGACCGCCGTAATTCATGGCACGAACCATCATAATGGCCATCTGTTCACGCGTTATCGCACGATCCGGCTTGAACGTCCCATCGGTATTGCCCGTGATGATGCCAGCTTCCGCTGCCGCACCGATGTAAGCACTCGTGATGCTCCCGCTTCGAATATCCCGGAAGCGGCTGGCTGCGGTTGGTTCGGCCTTCAGCCCTAACCCTCTGGCTACCAGCTCGGCGAACTCTGCACGTGTGATGTTCTCATTAGGGCCGTAATAGGAACCATTCGGTGCACTAATAATCCATTTGGCAGAGAGTTCTTTAATAACCGCTGCGGCCCAGTGGGATGCTGTATCCCTATAATTAACGACATGACTTACAGGTACAATTGTCTGATTGCCATTTAGCTGACCTTTAATAATGAAGCCGTCAGCTGTGTTTTTGAACGAACTTGGTACATTGGATAAACCTGAAGTAACAGGATCGACATACGTAAATCCAGCTGTAATGGTAGGTGCATCTGTCGATATTTTCATAGAAATTTGGCTTTTTATATCTATCTCCATGCGCTGATTGCTGCTTGCGTTAAAAGCAAACATGTACACTTCTGTCGTATTCCCTAACTTTTGTGCGCCTGAGTTTATAAGCATTCCATCCATCGTACCTGACGTTAGTACAGGAACAGTTTCAAGCTGCACATAGAATGCCGGTTCCTTCGAACCTGAAGAACCACTTGTACTGGTCGACATCATTGTATTGGCACCAAGCGTTCCTATGCTCCGTTTCATAGATTCCAGATCCAGATTAGATAACGGTATTGTCCAGAGACGATCACCGTATTTCACACCTACAGTACCTTTGGGATAACTTGCTGCGATCTGTGTCAGAGCATTCAATGGGAAACCAACATACGCAGAAGATTCACTGTCTGGAACTTCAAACACAACAGGCAGATTTAATTTACCTGCTGTCGAGGCATATTCAAAGGACTGGATCAACTTCACTCCATCCACATTAAACTGACGAGTCGAACGGTTATTCCCCGACATTGCAGCATCAGAAGATGCCGTGCTGTTATTGATCAGAAGCAGTGCCTGGCCGTAACTGGATGCATCCAGCTCGTTCAGCCACACCGGACGTCCACTCGCCTGGTTATTTACAGGTACGTTTGTCCCAGGCTGCTGCAGTGTGAGCGGTCCAAACGCAGGCACGGTTGTATTGGATGCATCTCGCAGCGGTACAGCTCCAGGCATATAACTAATCGTGCCCGTAGGATTCTCGTTTCCTGTATTCATAGACAGATCTAATTTTAATGTCACCATAGATCCGGAAGCGGATGCTGACAGCAATTTAGCACTGGCATTGCTGAGCAGCACGCTGAACTGTGCCAACGTCAATGACGCTTCAGGCTGAATGGCCTCACGGAACTGAATCTGGATCGTATCGCCTTGGATGACAGCCGACAGAATTCTGCCGTTACCGTACGTATACGCGACTGGCGTCATGTTAAGATAACCCGCCGGGTTGCTGTTCAGATCGGTTAACCGCAGTGCTCCAGGCACATACGATAACGTTACGTTTTGAGTATCTTTGACCGCTGAGGCAAGTGTCAGTGTAACCAGATCATCTTCGATCTCGGATTGATTGACAAAAACAGGCTTCCCGTCAACCAGCACGGAATACTGGCTGTTCTGCGGTTTGTTACCCGGATTCAGCGGTTCATTGTACCGCATCCACAGCTTGTTTCCACTCACCTCTGCGCCTTTTAATTCAGGCGGCTTGGTGTCAATCGTATTGCGGACATAGAAGCCGGCAAATCCGGCCAAGGCTTGTCCACGGCTGTCTTTTACAGGCCATGAACCTGGTGTATAAGAGACACGAACGACCTCTCCATCCGTAATCGAACGGCTCAGATTCAGGGTTACCACCGAGCTGTTGTTCACAGAGATGCTGTTCACCCCGACAGCGAGCTGGTCAGAAGTTACACTGAACTGCCTAGCCGCATCACTGGATGTAACGTATACCGTCTCAGGATAATACAATGTGATTGTACTGAAGTACACGCTTCCTTCCCGCGGCTTGGACATCACGGAATCCATTCCGTTATCTACATCACGTGCACCAAAGGCTGCGGCCGCATTGTTAGACTGATCGGTAACCCGGCTGCTTGTTCCCGGTGTATAAGCAATACGAACGACCTGTCCTGCGGCTACGCCGGTATCCAGAACGACATACACACTGTCGCCCGAGATGTAGGTGTAGCTGATACTCCGCTTCTCTCCATTGACGGTTACGGCATACGTGCTGCTGAGCGGGTTAGTGCTGGACAACCACTTGTCGTAAGTCAGACGAATGGTGTTATTGCTGTGCATGCTCGCACTTTTCAGAGCTGGGGGAGTTGTATCTTTGCTCAGTGTTTTGAATCCCCATGAAGTCGAACCATTCAGCCCTGTGAACATGTTACCTGCTTTATCGCGGTAGGCATTGGCAGGCAGGTCAACCACATAATTCGTATTGCTCTCCAGCTCGCTTGTTGGCGTAATAATCAGCTGTCTGCTGTTTGAACTATTAAACACCGTTCTGGTGGAGACAACTGCACCATTGAATTTCTTAAGCACAGGCTCTTTGAAGTAATTGGTGTCGAGCTCTTTGCTGAAGGTCACACTCAAACTCCCGGATAGAGGTACATTGGTTGTACCATTTGGAGGAGTCGTTGAGGAAACGATAAGTGCAGTCGGATCAGAGATGATGTTGAATCCCCAGACATTGCCGCTGATGCCGCTGACATCGTTCTGATCTGCATCTCGCAGATAACCTTCAGGCATGATGACATAATATGTAGTATTGCTGTTCCAATCCTTCATGGGATCAATGGTAATGGTTCTTGTCCCCAAACCAGTCACCCGAGGTGCGCCTGCATCGACAGCAATCTCCTCAAATATCGTTCCGCCAACCCGGCCTTGATAGATGGTCATTTTTCCTTTACCTGCTGTAACAGGTTTATCAAATGTCATCACGATATTGGTGGATGGGGCCATAATTGCTGCGTTCTCAGGAACCTTGCTGACCATTGCAGCTGAGCCTAAACCTTGTGTACTGAACGTCCACTCTTTTTTGAGCAGGCCCGCAAAGGGCGTATTGTCTTCCGAGTAGACTAGTGATTTATTGTCCATTTCAACGTAATAGGTTGCTCCTGGAAGAGCTTTGTTAAGCGTGATATTTACACGATACCCACTGGCCGAAGAATCGGTACCTGCTCCACTGTCAGGCGTGGAAGGATCGGTAATAGGCAGCTTCGGATCAATGGTGACTTGACTGCCGGACACGGGCACAGAGTCCACAATAGAATTATCATCCAACCTTCTCACCGTTATTACACTCTGTGTTGAATCTGCTTTCTTGACCGGTTTCACAAAATCAATAATAAGCGGGGCCGATGTATCTACGTTCGCCGCTTTTACCGCTGGAACCGTATCTTTGATACCCATTGCAAGTAACTCGCTGGCTGCATATGTACGTATCTCCGCTCCACTCCAGCCGGTAAGCCAGCCTTGAGCTGTTAAAAGTACAATCAACAATCCCAACATGCTCTTTTGGGCTATTTTCCTCATGTTCACTGACGTTCCCCCTTATTCCCATGACTTCTTATGTCTGATATACAGACCTCTTTATGTATTTCGGTTTCAAAAGGAATAACTGTTAGTTATTTGGGTTAATTTCCCATAAAACTTTTAAACAAATCCAATATACTGCTGACAGCTAATTTTGCCTTGTCTGCTCGCAAAAAAGCTCCTGATCCCTGAACGGAACCAAGAGCTATAATTTCGCTGAACATATGAGAACTATTACAGACCTGCTTGGGATTTCAGCAGTTCTGCCTTGTCCACTTGTTCCCAAGGAACATCGAGGTCTGTACGGCCAAAGTGGCCGTAAGCAGCCGTTTGTTTGTAAATCGGACGACGCAGATCAAGCATACGAATGATGCCAGCTGGACGAAGGTCGAAGTTATTGCGTACCAACTCCACCAGCTTCTCTTCGCTGACTTTGCCTGTTCCGTACGTATCCACGTTAATGGATACCGGATTGGCTACACCAATGGCGTATGCAAGCTGGATCTCCACTTTGTCAGCCAGACCCGCAGCCACCAGGTTCTTCGCGACATAACGTGCCGCGTAAGCTGCAGAACGGTCTACCTTTGTTGGATCTTTACCCGAGAACGCACCTCCACCGTGACGTGCATAACCACCATATGTATCTACGATAATTTTACGCCCAGTCAGACCTGCATCTCCTTGAGGTCCGCCAATCACGAAACGCCCCGTCGGGTTAATAAAATATTTTGTCTGCTCGTCCAGCAGTTCAGCTGGAACAACAGGCAGAATTACATGCTCTTTGATGTCCTTCTGGATTTGTTCCAGCGTTGTCTCTTCCGCATGCTGCGTGGACACAACGATCGTATCAACACGTACCGGCTTGTCACCATCGTACTCGATAGTCACTTGTGTTTTACCATCCGGACGCAGGTAATCAAGCATACCGTTCTTGCGCACTTCCGCCAGGCGGCGAGCGATACGGTGGGACAATGCGATTGGCAGCGGCATCAGCTCTGGTGTCTCGTTCGTTGCAAAACCAAACATCAGACCTTGGTCACCTGCACCAATGTTCTCTGTTTCACGTGCCATTTGTTCAGGATCACGATGCTCCAGAGCGGCATTGACACCCTGCGCGATATCAGCGGACTGTTCATTGAGTGACGTCAGCACCGCACATGTATTATAATCAAAACCGTATTTAGCACGTGTGTACCCGATTTCCTTCACCGTATTGCGTACGATGGCTGGAATGTCCACATATTCAGACGCGGAGCTGATCTCGCCAATAACAAGCACAAGGCCCGTTGCTACCGAAACTTCGCACGCCACACGAGCGTTAGGATCGTTCGCAAGAAACGCGTCCAAAACAGCGTCCGAGATTTGATCGCAGATTTTATCCGGATGTCCTTCGGTTACAGACTCTGATGTAAAAAGATGTCGGCCTTTAATAGACATGAAGTTTCAACCTCCCATAACTATAGTATGGCGATTGCCCGAACAAAACATAACGGCGATTCGTTCACTATACCCTCGAAGTGGATTAACAGTATTAAAAAGGTTACTGATCTACATTTACGAAGATAAGGATTTTTCAGGTAATTGCCTAACAAAAAATCAACCTTTCCCTAGTGGAAAAGGCTGCATACCTCAAATGTCATCTTATCGTATTTGTCAAGTCGTGTCAATTCAGGTCACGTTACGTATGAGTTCTACAAGTGCAGTTCTGCCTGACGAATCAAGCGTTTGGTAATCTCTCCACCGACCGAACCATTCTCCCGTGAAGTGAGATGTCCCCAGCCTTTATACTGCCCATAAGAGTGATCACTCATCTCGCCAAGCTCCCCGCCGAACTCCGTATCTGCACCTGCCAGACCTCCGCGGCCGCCATATCCTACATTCAGCCCAAACTCGGCAGCAATCTCATACTTCATCTGGTCGAGCATTTGACGACTTTCCGGTACGACCTTCCGATTACTTCTAGCCATTGTTCCTGCACCTCCGCTTAATGGATTGTCTACAGGTATAGCGTGGGCAGGAACAGGCCTGGCTAGCCGTATTAATGTTTGTTAGAACTGGTTAATCTGAGCAAAAACGTACATTAATAATGAATAATTACAGAATAAGCTGCACAACCTATTTTAACGTATATCCACCACGTACCATTACGGTCAGGCTGTATCTGTTACCCTCCAGAACGGTAATGCCGCGTCCATCCTTTGGAAAAGAAAGCAGGTGATTGGTCGGCGCTGCCTGACCATTCGTCAGGTCTACCCCGTCCGTCAGATCGGCTACACCATTCTTACCCTCACTGACGATCACTGCTTTACCGCTGCGTACAATGAACTCCGCGCCGGATTTGCCGAGCAGCTGCTGGCCCGGCTTCACCATAACGATCTCCACGGCATCGGCTGCCCCCGATACCAGTGGCGGCAGTCCCGGATCAGTACTTGATCCGCCAGTACTGCCTGTGCCTGCTGATCCATTGCCTGTGGATGTGCCTGCATTTCCCGTACCGCTGTTTGTATTACTGCCGGCATTACTGCCTGCAGCTGGAAGCTTGCCACCCAAAGCCTGCTGAATCTGCTGATCTACATAACTCTTCGTCACCACCGGGTCATCTGCGGTTCCCGGCTGACTCGTTCCTGCGCCAATCGCTGTATCGTTATATACCGCCCCGACCCATACACCAACACCAATGGCCAGTGCGGCCAAGGACACCTTCATATACGGTTTCATGTGTGAAATGTTCCTCCTCTGGTAATCTATTAACTTTAACTATAGAGAAAAAAGAGCAAGGGGACAAGCAAAACCTCGCTTCCCTGTATGGGGAAGCGAGGTTTATCGCTGTCAAAATCATGTTGAAGAAGGGATACGTCCTAGCGATTAGAGTTAGAATTATTGTTATTATTGTTGTTGTTTGAACCCTCTTCAGGGAATATCGGCTCTTCTTTTGGCAATTTGGTTGTATCGTAGCTGTAACCCTGCTCTGCCAAGCGAATACGCTGTCCTTCAAATACATCATACAGGGCAACACGATAAGAGCCACCGCGGATTTTATCAAACACCATGTCATCAATACTCCAGGTTAACGTTTGGTTAATGCCCGTTTTCAGATCAGTAGCCAATGCAAGCTCTTTGTCAAACACTTTACCCGAACCGTCCGTTACGGATAGGATGTATTTATGTCCACTTTCGCCGCTGTCTACTGCCTCTTCCTGGGTTAAGGAATAGATCATCTCGAATTGTACAGATGTACCGCCTGTCAGATAAGCTCTAATATTGGCGCCCGAGAATTTGAACGGATACAGATCGATATCATTCAATGAGGACAGCACTGGCAGTGATTTAGGCTGAATTTCGAAAGAGGTGGCATTAACATAAGCTGTAGCATCGCCTTCCCCTGTCACGAATTTGTTATCCGCGACCCCTTCACCCACAATCAGACGCATATCAGATAACGTTTTGACGCTCTTAGGCACTTTCGCCCAGAAGGTTACAATACTCTTCTGACCCGGCCCCGGAACACGGTTCGCCTGCTTCGCCTCGGCTTTGTAATACATACCATCCGCTGTTTTGTAGTAACCTACCAGCTTGCCCAGACCGTTCTGTCTAAGCGATTTGTTCGTCATCTCAAACTCGGTATATACGATATCGGAAGACGATCCCGGGTAGACGAACGTTCTGCGTACGCCAAGCTCTGTTTCCTTCTCCGAAGTGCCCTGCGTGAAGGATTTCCCTTCAGCGACATAAGCCAGTGGTTGAATCAATCCAGAGGTATTGAGCGTAATCCAGTCATTCGTCTCCGTTTCACTTACTTTTTCCAGCAAGGTCAGTTCCAGACGGCCCATGTTAAGCTCTGACGGAATTTTGGTTAACAGATACGCTTCCGTGACCATACCCGGACCTACCAGCTTGCCGCCTTGGGTACGAATCAGCTTGGTATCTCCATCGATACGTGCAGAGTCAATCGTAAACATCGCTTCCAGCTCCGGCAATTGTACCGTCTTCGTAGATGCGTTACGGATGGTCACCTTGGCAGCAATGATATCACTATCCATCCATGGAAGGCGCTGCAGGGAACCTACCGATACACCAAAGGTACCTTTGCTGTTTTTGATTACCGTCTCTGTAGTAAGACCGTCCCCACTCGTTACCGATTCAGGAATGGCGTAGATACCTACAGGATAGGAAAATTGGAATCCGGCAGCTCCTGTGCTTGCCCCCGTTCCCGTTCCTTCCTTGCTTTCATCGGAAGATGCCGGTGTCATCACCACAAATTTGATTTTGCTGGTATCACCGTCTCCTTGGAGCGTGGAGGTCAATTTAATCGTTTTGGTTGATCCCGGTTTTAATTTCAGATCATCCAGGGCTTTGGTTTCGATCGGATACGAAGTACCGTCTTCTGTCCGAATCTCCAAAGCATATTTCGGAATCTTAACTTCTTTCTTGCCTTGATTCTTCAGAACCCACTGCATGGTCAGCTCATATTCCTCATCTTCAGCCCGTACACGAGCAGACTCCAGCAGAGTTGATACGGTCTGTCCATCAATTGAGATCAGATTAGGCTGATTAGCTTCGGTATTCACATTAGTTTGACTCGCTTCAGGAAGCTGCAGGGCAGCAATTGGCAGAGCCGTTTTCTCTTCCCCTTGCTCTTCTACAAGCAGCAGCTCGGATTTCTCCAGCTTCAACGCTGTAGGTAAAGAGGCCATTAAACTTAAAGTTTTGTTGGCCTGAGCCTGAATGCTGATGCCCGTGCTGTCTTTGTCCGGGGTTAACGGATAATTCGTTCCCCCTGGGGCACGCAGAATCCATTTTACATTCGGATTGTCCAGCAGTTTATAACTGATGTTGTTCAGATTCACGCCGATCTTGACATACTGCTTCTTATTTTCGCCCGGGTACACTTTAATACCGGAGACCTTCACCTTTACAGCCGAGTCACTAAGACGGACTGTTTTGGTTTTGCCTACGGGCGTTGTGATGCTGTACGAAGCAGGAACGACGAATTTCCCGATGGTACTTTCATAATTCGGCTTGCTGAAATCCCATTTCACAATCAGGAAATTCAGATCGCTCAGCTTCACTTCACGTCCAACCTTCATCACGTACGTCAGATCCACCGTAGAACCTGGGGATACAGACTTTTTCTCCTGATCCTTGGCGATCAGCTTTGGCGAGAAGCTGGTGCCTCCACTTGTTTTCACTTTGCTCCAGTAATCCAGCATCATCATCGGTTTACTGTCATTGTTCTTATACGTCAAGGTATACGTCACCGTATTCCCGTCATTCTGAGACAGAATATTCACATCCGTCAAGGTCACCGTACTGCGAGCCGTGACCTTCACCGGAGGCACATTGGCCAAGGTATGTACGACTTTATTAGCCGCAGCTTTCTTCTTATTCGCTGCCGGATTATTCGCACTGCTCGAAGCATTTTTACCCGCACTCGCCGGATTTGCCGCAGCCAAAATAGTTCCCCCACTAGAACTGATCAACAACACACTTGATAACAAAGTCGTTATGACCTTTTTATGATCCACTTCCAAACCTCCCATAAGTTGCTTGTTGCTTTATAGTATAAACGTTTGAAAGGGAAAGAAAGTTACGATGTTGTTGTATAAAAGAAAAAAGCTTACCCTAATGGGTAAGCTTTTTTACAACTCACTGTTATTAGTTAGCAGAAGTTGTGATTGAGATGTTTTTGTTAGGAGCAGGGGTATTTGCAGTGATTACAACGTCAGCAGTTGTACCAGTAACAGTATACCCTGGCAGTTTACCAGTCATAGCAGTTCTGATCAATGCAGCTACATCAGCAGCACTTTCATTTCCAGTTACTGTGATTGTAAATGTTTTGCTCAATGTACCATCATTGAAAGTAATTGTGTTCTGACCGGCAGCAGAAGCGCCGCGAGTAACTTTAAGCGTAACCTCTTGACCTTTGGCTGCAACTTGGTCTTTACCTTCAATTACAGTTTTAACTGTGCTTTTCACTCCAGCACCGCTCAACAAGATGCTAGTTGCTTTAGCACCTACATTTTTAGAAGTCAAAGTAATAACATTGTTATCACTTGCAACAGTGTACTCTGCATCCAAATCAGTACCAATTGCCGTAACAATTTTATCCGTTACTGCTTCCAGACTATCAGTAACCACTACAGGAACAGTTTGGTTAGTAGTAATTGTTCCATCATTGAAAACCAATTGCACGTTACCATTAGCAGGAACACCAGTCACTTCAACTTCAAGTACTTGTGCTTCACCAGCGAATGCAACAGCTCCATCAACAGTAGTAGTTGCGGATGTAGTTACACCAGTAGGTGTAGATACATTAGCAGTTGTTCTGTATTCAGAAGACTCGCTTGCAAATTTGCTAGTATCACCTAGCAAGTGAATGAAAGTTGCATTTTTGTTCACTTTAACGATATAAGGATTGTTATCTTTGTTCTCATCTGCAAACGTCACTTCAACAGACTTACCATCTGCAGAGATTTTTGCAGTATATTCACCTTTAGCAGCTGATAAAATTTCGTTATCTGCTTTATCAGCGCGTCTAACAGTAAGGTTACCTGCTACACCATTAGGATTAGTTTGTTCCAAAGTAGTTGTGAATGGAATTTTAACTGTTCTGTCTTGTTGATACAATTGTTTGTTTGAGTTAAATCCTACTCCACTTTCATCAACTTTTGGTGCAACGTTACCGTTTGGAGTAACTTCTACAGAACCAATTTTGTTACCTGCATAAGTTTGAATTCCATTATTGCTTACAGTGCTAACTCTGTTAGAAGATGTAACATCGGAATTAGTTTTCAAAGTTACTTTGTTTCCACTGATGGATACAGAATTAATTACTGTTCCAGATACGATAAAGTCACCAGCAGAAGCATTAGCAATAGCTTTGTTGAACTCAACTTCGATTGTTCTAGCATCTTTAAGAGTTGCAGTATTAGCTGTCAACGCAACTTCATTCAATGTGTCAGCTTCAACCCAATCAGTTGCTTGACCTGTTTTAGATTTCAATCCAGCAATTTTAATTCCTTTTACAGAACCACCGTTGAAAGTAACTTCAGTTCCTTCGATGTATTGTGGAAGAATAACTACAACAGATTTACCGCTATCTACAACATTTACAGTAGCATCGCTCGGAAGAGAGATGTTTTGTACTTGAGTAGAGTTATTTTTTTGGAAAGCGATGTAGTAGTTAGCACGGTTGTTCAGAGCTGTAAGATCAACTTCTCTGTCAAATGTCAGAGCGATTTTACGATCAGATCCACCTTTAACATCTACTCCGTAACCTGTAAGTCTTGGAGCCGCGCTGTCACTTGCCAAGAAAGTACCCTCGTAAGTAACCATTGTGTTAGAAAGAGCTGTTCTATCTTTCACATCGGATACTTTCAGATTGTACGTACCAGAGAGCTTGCTGAAGAATACTACATTGAATTCTTTGTTGTCATTTCCAACTGGCTCAACAGCTTTCACTGGAACATTATTACCATCTTTTTTAACAGAGTAGTACTTGATGTCATTAGCATCTACTGCTTTGTCAAAACGTACAGTCAATTTGTCTGCATACTTAGAACCATAAGTTGCTTCAACAACTTTAGGTTGAACAAGATCAACTGAAGCAGTTACTTTATGTTCTTTAGTAGCATTAGCATTACCGGAGTAGTCTTTCACTTCTACGAACAAAGTGGACTCATAACCTGGAAGACGGTTACCGGAATCAAATACAACTTCAAACACATTAGAAGACAATTGAGTTACTTTGCCAGTCTTTTTGCTATCGCCATTCTTCCAGTAGAAGCTGTCGTTAGTTACAGAATTCGGATCAATCTCTTCGTCGAAAGTAACAGTTACTTTTTCCAAAGTAGCAGAAATTTCAGTCACTTTAGGCCCTTCAGTATCAACTGCTACTGTGAAATCAGTAGTTGCAGCCAAAGATTTAAGACCAGCGTAGTCTTCAACCAAAGATGTTGTCAGCTTGTGAGCACCTTCAGAGATTGTGCCAGTGAAATCACGCAGGATTACTTCACGCTCGTTAGCACCCAGTGTTACCGAACCAACATATGCTTTGTCATCCAATTGGAAGTTGCTGCTTGTTGGTGCTTTAACTGGCTCAGAGAAAGTTACTTTAATCGCTTTAGTTCCCAAAGCTTTAACTTCAGTTACCGTAGGCAAAGTGTTGTCAGCAGATGAGAAGGAAACTTCACCTTGTGGCAATACAGTACCAGTAGAAGATTTTACGTTTTTAACAACTACTTTGTAAGTAGTTCCTTGTGTGAATGCACCTGCAGAAGTTGTATCCAACAAGAGACGTACTGTTTTACCATCTTCCAACAAAGTTGCAGATTTAACTTTACGGGAGTTGTTATCTACATTGTAGTTGTTTTTGTCAGTTGCAGTAGCTTTGTCTACTTTACCGTCAAAAGCAACGTCTACTTCTTTCAGGTTAGTGGAAGAAGCGGATTGTACTTTAGTTGCAGCTTCTACAACATAAGTAACTTTTTCAGTGAATTGTTTGTCTTTGTAAGTAAACTTCACTTCAGTTTCTTTGTTAGCTTCGAGAGCTTTATCCAAAGTCACTTTTACAGTTTGGCCGTCGCTGATTGTGAAAGTAACGACTTTACCAGCTTCGCTTACTTCGTATTTAGTAACTTTCAGGTTTTGCGCTTGGTCAATTGCGTAAGCAGCGCCTACAAGCAATTCACGGGAAGCGTTAGCTTGGAAGTTCAATTTGGAATCAATCAGGCCAGCATTGATTGCTGCTTGAACATAACCTTTAGCCCAACCAGTTGCTGAGTTATCAGCTTCAGCTGGAACTTCCAGTTTCAAAGCGATTGTCAGGACTTTCGCCATTTCTTCGATTGTTACTTTACCGTTGAAGTCAAAGATTTTCTTTTCAACGTTTTTACCTTCCATGATGCCTGCAGCTGTTACTGCTTCGATGAAAGGAGCAGCCCAGTTTTTAGCATTATAGTTTTTGTCTTTGTAAGAATATACACCAGTAACTTCTTTCAATCCAAGCAATTTGGTGATAACTTTTGCAAATTCAGCGCGAGTCATCTCTTTATCCAAACCAGCTGTTCCATTCGGATAGCCAGAGAAAATACCTTTTGCTTTCAATGCATCAAACTGTTGTTGCGGGGAAACTGCTGTATCACCGAATGCTACAGAAGCAAACATTGAGAATGCCATTGCTGTAGACAATGCTACGGATAAAATTTTCTTCATAACCTTTTTTTCTCCTCCTTGGGTGTTCATAACATTTAAATTTTCTTTAATAGGGTCGCTCGTGTTCCTCATATATTGTTGCACCCCCTTTCCAGAGTTCTGAGCAAGTTAATATAAATGATGTCTGTGAGCATATCACAGAAACTTGTAACCTAGTTCAACAATCAGGTCCACACGTAAATAGAGTAGTTTCCTAATCCTACCTACGTATTATACAATGGGTCTTCCGAGTCGTAAAGCAATTTTTTCTAATAAATAGACAAGATTCTTCACGAGGTCATTCTTGGTAAGTTCCCCAATGTTTTTGACTCTACATCTTAAACGCAGTAGATTTCAAAAAGTTGCGCATTCCACAAAAAAAGTTTTGAATTTATTTATGTATTGATGCAGTGCGGGGTCGGGATCAATTCAAAACATATGGAAACCCTTGATACATCAGCACTTTTGAAGATGTTACCTCTGCTTCATTCTGCTGCCAACGTTTATTTATACCCACACTTGATGCGCGTGAAGCGACAAAATCTTCTAAAAGAAAAAAATAAAAAAGCACCCTGTTCAGGATGCTTCCGGAAATAATTCTATGACTTGTCCTATCGAATTTTCATCGCGAGTTCAATAATCTGTGCACGCATCTGCGGATCGCTGTTTAGCTTCAGATACATGTCATCAATCGCAAGTCTATTCTCACGATAGGTTTTCTCGTGCTTCATTGTCGTATGAGACCATTCAATCAGATCATTTTCGGCCAATACAAGATTATTATAGGCATCATGGAAGCCGGTAGCCTTTACGAGCTCTTCCATCACTTCCTGAGAGATCTCCTGTGTCTTGCGTGTATCTTCCAACTTTTTCTCCAAGATGACTGCCTGCTTCTCAAACTGTGTCTTTGCCTTCATGTAGCCCAGCTGGGCCTTCGAATAAATCGGTTTCATTAGCTAACTTCACCCTCTAGATCATTGTGTATTTGTTGCTATTGTATCTTAATCTCTACCAAATTACAAAAATAGTTATTGGAAAAAATTCGTTTCCTTCTATTATAAATGAGTTCTTTGTCAATTCATTAACAGTCAGGAAAAGGACCCGTTCCCTTCGCAAAGGGTACAGGTCCTTTCCAAATTGATTCTTATTAAATCCAGATTAGCTCAAGTTTTTAGGGAATAACTTGGTGCTCTTCTTCAGCAGCTCGACTGCAATCTTGGCTGCTTCTGCACGAGTCAGATTGCCCTTAGGATTGAATTGGAATTGTTTCTTAGTAGATCCTGTAACTGTGACTGGACTACCTTCCATGATTTTAGCTTTAGTTATAGCTTGTACAGATGGACGAGCATAATACTCAATGGAACCCGAATCCTGGAAAGACTTGGCGAGAGTGGCTGCCAGCTTGCTGTCATTGGTCGCCAGCTTACTGCTCATCGCTCTTGCAATCATCACTGCCGCCTGCTCACGAGTTATACGATCCTCTACACCAAAGTAACCATCGCTTAACCCTTGAACGATACCCGCACGTGCAGCTGTCTCGATTGCAGCAAAACTCCAGGCATTTTTCTCTGCTCGTTTAGATACATCGATAAATGTTTGTTTATTCACATCATAATTTAGCGGGATATTCAGACCTTTGACAAGCAGTGTTGCGAATTCTCCACGTGTCGTTTGGTCATCTGCACCAAATTCTCCAGTACGAAGAGCCTTCATAACCCCTTTGGAATACAAAGCATTCAAGATGTTACGGGCCCATGGGTGATTCGTAATATCCTGGAAGCTCTTGCTCTGCTTCATTACCTTATAATACCCGAACTCATCAAAAGGAACTGTAATCGTATGTCCTTTCGTATCCACGACACCGCCTATTGGAACCCACTGCTTCTGGTCGCTTACATCCGTATAGCGGAACACACTAATGGTTGAACCTACTTCGTCCACAATACTAGGATCATATTGAAGCGTCAGACTTCCTCTTTGCGAAGGAGTAAGAATTCTTGAAGTCGGATATTCCGGGTAATATCCATAGATGGAATATGGCGGGATACCGTCTGTATACGGCAAGTTATTCAGTTCACCGAGTCCACCATTAATCCAGTAGACATTGGAGATCAAAGTAAAGTTGCCTGTATTGTTTGTGGAGCTAAATGCGCTTATTAAGTCTTCACGCAAAGCAATCGCACTTTCTCCACGAACCGTTCTCATATCTCGGTCTATGTTCATTACATTCCCGTAATCATTTTTACGTTCCAGCACACCGTTCAGTGGATCTGCAATACCAAACAAAATTTTGTTGTCAGGATAGAACTTCGTGCCGCCGTCCACTTTAGCCTGAAGAATGGTTCCTTTAGGGAAAGTTAGCGTGAGCCCCTTATTGAACACCGTATACTTGTTAGCTACTTTAGGAGCCATATATTGACTGTCTACAGTTACTGCTCCTGTATAAAAGACGTTAATTGTTTCATTAATGGTACTTCCGTCTCGCTCAATAGAGATTTTGATTTTATTTTCCTTATCCGGTTTCAGACCAACATAATCATAGATATATCGGTTATTCATATCTGTACGTTTGGCTGCTGGTTTCTTATCAACCAAAACGCGGGATGCACCCTCTGCTTCGATATCGAAACGGATATAGTTTTTGTTCACGACAATTTTGTCACCAACGGTTGGTTGTGGCGCTACAATCCGGAAAGAGGACGGTTCACGTACAATTTCAAGCCGTTGTGTTGTTCTTGCACCTGTACTATTGATTAACTCGAGTGTGAATACCTGCGTACCTGGTGAGTCAAATTTCAAATTTTTGATCCGCGCGATAAATTGTCTTTCATTACCCGCAAAGTCAAACTTTTTGAGCTGCGGCGCCGGGCCCTCTTTATCCAGATCAAGTGTCAATGTTCCCGTCTGATCATGACGGAAAATCAGCTCAGAGCCGAAATAAACATTAGCAACCTGTGCTCC
This sequence comes from Paenibacillus sp. AN1007, assembly GCF_040702995.1. Lineage (NCBI taxonomy): Bacteria > Bacillati > Bacillota > Bacilli > Caryophanales > Paenibacillaceae > Paenibacillus > Paenibacillus sp. AN1007. Next base: position 6,517,717 of record NZ_CP159992.1, on the reverse strand, counting down.
CCCGCCTCGGAAAACCAGATCATACGTATCTTCACTTGTTACATACTTATTTTCCTTAAATGCAAAATCAGGAGTAACCGCGAAGATATTGTTCATTTCTTCAGGGGTATAACTCGTTATCGCCTTCTCATAAAACGGTGCCCGAGCATTCGTAGACTTCGGAACAGCCGTCGGCATGAAGGAGTCAATGGTAGATACATTTTCATCAATAATATAGATTGTGAGTGTTCTTGTAATTATTACTGGTGCACCCTTCTCATCAGCATCAGTAGCCGTGATACGGATGATATTTTGCCCGTAGCCCAATGGGCCATCCTTCGTGATTCCGAGATTAAACTTAAAGCTGTTGCCTGAATCTATAGGGAATCCTGAGGTTGGTTTCTCAACTTTACCGTTCACCTGTAGCTCGGATTTGAAACCATTTTTCGGACCACTACTATCCACATTACGAAAATCCAGATATTTACCAATAACCTCTAATTTTGCAGAGCTATTACCTGAATTAAAACTGAAGGTTTGACCATCCTGCAGGTTCTCGATATAGATTGAACTGCTCGAAGCAAAGCTTACCCAGGCTACATAAGGTAGTTCAGGCGCTTTGGAAGCATCTCCATAGAAGAAGCTGATTTTCTGCTGTCCGCCTGCCATCTTCTCAACTTTATATATCTGCTGATTATCATTGAGCCCTGTATCAGTTCCTGACACAGCGTCAACTTTAAGGGGTACAGTCAGTGATGGAAGATACTTACCATTAATGGCTGCACCTTTGATATTTTGAGATGACTCGACCAAGATATAGAATGTATCTTCAGAAACTTTAGTGTAATCTGTTTTGTTCAAAAGAACCTTTGAATTAACTGGTCCACTTGTGTAACCAGGCAGATAATAAATATTCGTTATATCTTTACTATCTGTGGAATAGGTAAACTCACCAGTATAACCTGTATTAAATGATCCATACTTGGCAACCACTTTTAACGGCTGGTCTCTGTTTGGTTTGCCTCCTGTAGCTGCGAGGTCAAATTCCCCCACACCTTCAAAAGTAATCATTCGATATTGATAGTCAACCCCATTTGCACCCGTGATAAGGATTTCTTTGCTGGGATCAACTTTCACCGGGTAGGTTTCATTGTTCACTTCAATACCTGCAGCCTCATCAAATGCAGTTGTAGAGTAAGGTACGATAATTTGACCTGACAGTTTAGCAGATGTTCCCGGTGCGGAGAAATTAGCTTGGGTATTCAGAACAGACTTCTTCTCTCCACCTATGCTGATCTGCAGATCTGCAAATGACTGATTTTTGTCAAAATAATATAACGTTCTCTCTACAGTCATTGCACTGGACGGACCCACGATATCAAATACAACTTTGTTCTTCCCGCTTGCAAGCTCCAGTGGTGGAGTAAAAAACTTCTGACTAACATCACTGGTCTGTGTTGGGAAAGCATCCACTTTGGTTCCTCCATTAATGGAGAGAGAAACTCTGGATGCATTTTGCAGCGTCAACCCGAAAGTAACGCTTTTTGTATCAACAACGGTCTCGGATACACCGTTAAGATTGAATTCCTGTCCGTTACCTGTAGTAAAATCAGTTGTAACGGTCATTTTCTCAATTAATGGCGTTTCTTCATATAAAACATAAAATGTATTAGAGCGCTCGACATTGTTTAAACCACGTCCGGTCAATGTTACCTGGTTAAATCCCGGAAACAGATCTAACGTAGCTGTGAACTTGGGAGCAGCCTGAGATCCTGCATCAGCTATTACACTACCCGTTCTTGTGCGGCCGGCATCAACCGTCCATTTCGTATTGCTGCTGTTTAACGTCAGCTGCTCAACAGACGCTCTCATGTTCTCGGTACTAACTCCTGAAAACGTTCCTGTAACCGTGATCTTTGCATCCTTGGTTACAAAGGCTTTATCTCTAGTTAGAAATACTTTGCCAGCATTAGCTGAATCAATAGTAAGATCAGACGTGTCTCGCAAAGTTTTCAAATCAGGTATGAAATAAGAAGCTGTGCTTGGTATATCCTCATCAGCTGCTGAAGCAACGGCGCCACCGAATAGACCTTGTGGGAACAACGAGAGCACCATGGTGACCAACATGATCCAAACCAATGGCCGTTTCTTTTGTTGCATTACGTATCATCTCTCCTCTTTTTAAGTCAGTTACCATTGTTTATCGGCAAAAAGGTTCCAATTATTTAGTAAAAATCTCAAAAAAAACAAAAAAAACCTTATCCACGAACGGGATAAGGTCAGGGTCTGTAATATATTCTACAATAGCGGGAATCCATATAATTTGCTTTAAGATTTCGAGCGGGTCTGCGGGTTCAGCTTCACGCGCATACGCATCAGGAAGTTGATCACCGGTTTTCTGGTTTTGCTTACAAGTCCGATGACCTCCGCACCAACCTGCAGGAAGAACATCATAATACAGATGACGACAAAGGTTACCCAATTGGCTTCAAACATGGCTGCCGAAGACTGGATAATGGCCAGCACACCGAAGAATGCGGCAATACCGTAGATGATCAGTACAGTCTGACGGTGACTGAATCCAAGTTCACGCAGGCAGTGATGCAGGTGACCTTTATCCGGTGAGAAAATCGGCTTCCGCTGCACTGCACGACGGATAATGGCGAACAGCGTATCCGAGAGCGGTACACCAATAATGATCAGCGGTGTAATGAAGGACACGACTGCAATTTGTTTGAATCCGAGCATCGAGAGCATCGCCAGCGAGAAACCAAGGAATAACGAACCGGTATCCCCCATAAATATTTTCGCCGGATGGAAGTTAAAGAACAGGAATCCGATAATGCTGCCGAGCAGCACCAGACACATCAGAGCAATCATCGTATTGCCCATCAGGAATGACATCACCGCAATGGTACCAATGGCAATACCGGACACACCGGCAGCCAGACCATCCAGTCCGTCAATGAGATTGATCGCATTCGTTACACCAACAATCCATAAAATCGTCAGCGGGATGGATACCCATGTTTCGAGTGAAGAGTACGCATCCTGAAACGGAATGTTGACAAAGTCTACACGGATGTTGAATCCAAACACAACTACAGATGCAGCCACGATCTGTCCGAGCAGTTTCACCTTCGCAGACAGTTCAAAACGGTCATCCAAAGCACCAATCAGTACAATGATGGAGCCTCCGACCAGAAATGCACTGACAAAACTCATATCCCGCGTTGTGAACCAGGCAGAGACAAACGGCAGCAGTGCCGCAACCGTAATAACAAAGGCAAGGAATATACCCAATCCGCCAAGACGCGGCATAATTCGGGTATGCACTTTACGCGCATTCGGTGTATCCATAGCACCGATGCGGATTGCGAACTTTTTAACAAGTGGTGTCAGAGCTAAAGCAAGTCCCATTGACACGAGAAATCCAATGATAAAGATCGCTACCATTTGAACATTCGACCCCCAATTATAATACCGAACAAATTATAAATCCCCTGATCTCTTTTTTTCTATATATAAAAAACATGTTTGTCAGTGTTGATGAAAAAATTCCTGTTGCACTTTTAACGTAGAGGGCAGAAATAACCTGTAGAAGCGCAGCGTTCGCCTTTATCACGGAATTCTATCCTCATAGGAGGATCAATCAAGAGAATTCAGGGATAAGAGTGATCAAAAGGTTATTCTGACATCGTAGTGGTTTATGTGCAACAAATCCGTTTTCATGGAGTGACACACATCAATCCGCAATGAATTATACGCTGATCATATGCGAAAAGCCATCCTCAATTTCTAGCAAAAACACGCATTTATCTCGCAATTGCCTGTTTTTAACGGGCTTTTGTCACGTTTTCTTTGTCCTGCATCACTTTGATCGCGAATTTCGGAAGCGCAAGCATGCGTCCAGCCCGGCTCGGCTGACGTAACAGACGATAAAACCATTCCAGTCTCAACTTTTGGAACAGTATAGGTGCACGTTTCATTTTGCCCGAGATGATATCAAAGCTTCCTCCAACCCCCATGGTAACAGGAACTTGAAGTTCATGCTTGTATTTGTGAATCCAAGGCTCTTGTGTATCAGCCCCGCGAGCAACAAATAACAGATCCGGTGCTGCCTCCCGAATCGAAGCAACAACCTGCTCATCTTCCGCCGAACCAAAGAAACCGTCTCGATAACCCACAATACGAATCGCCGGATACTGCTGTTGTAACCGATCTGCGGTAGCTTGAATCACCTCAGGTGTGGAGCCAAGCAAGTACACGCCCCATCGATAGTTTTCACCAACCCGCAGCAATTCATGTAAAAGTTCGAAACCCGGTACTCGTTCTGCTACAGGATCTCCGCAGTAGTTGGCAGCCCATACCACACCCGTTCCGTCTGGAACAATCATCTCGGCATCCTGCATGACTTTCATCATTGCGGGATTCTCCAGTGCAGCCATGACCATAATCGGATTGGCGGTAATGACCTGATGCGGCTGTTTGGACAGTACGGCTTCTTCAAGTACCTTGACCGTTTCTTTCATCGTTAACTTGGAAAAGGGGATACCATAGATCGAAACGGTAGGAATAGATCCGGTCTGACTCATTGTTATCTCATCCTTTGCGGCCTAAATAGGTAATAATTTGCTTGGCAGGCTCTCTTGCCTCCTGCTTCAATGACGTAATTTGATCCTCATGTTCCTTCAGCCACTGTGAACGCTGATCCAATAATTTCGCCACGGTGACCGCGAGTTTATCGCCATCAAGTGTGGTGGTACTGCCCGCCGGTTCACTATCCAAACGGAGCAGAAACTGATCAATCTTGGGATCATACGAAATGCCGACTGGTGGAACATACTGCGAGGCTGCGTAGATCAGGCTGTGCAGACGCATACCGATCATCAGATCACAGCGGCTCACTTCCTCCAACATCTGCTGTGGATCGGTGAGATCTTCTGTGATGCTGACCTCGCAGCCTTTGCTTGTTACATCACCGAGCATTTCCATCATAAAACGAGATGCCTGTACATCCTCCGGCAGATGAAACGGCATGAAGCGCAGATGTACAGCCTTCTTAGCCGCCAGCTTCTTCAAACCAGCAGCGATGGCGGTAAGCTCCTTACGGTCTTCTTCCCAGAACCGCACGGACACACCGATGACCGGAAGCTTGGCATGTTTATCAACGGCAGCCTCTGTGTGAACTTGCTGTTGACTCACTTGAGCAGCATCATTCGTAACAGCCGGAACACCTGTCTCAGCAGGAACATGATCCACTGAAGCAGAAGATTCATACCCTCGATCAACTAAAGCTTTATCCGGCAGCGGCAGTCCCATGACCGGATCAGGAACCACGTGAATTTGGTTCCATTTCAGTCCGAGTCTGCGTAAATAATCTGCCGACTGTTCGTCCCGTACCGATACATAGGTACAGGACTTGAAGACAGATTTGATCATCGGGTTAAATATTTTACGGTTAACAGGGCCAATCCCCTGTGCATAGATAAATGTAGGTTTTTTCAGCCATTGAGCCAGCTTGATTACACCGAGATAATACGGAATGGACTTCAAACCCGTTGCATCCTGCAGCAGACTTCCCCCGCCGCTGATGAGACCGTCACTTTCTTTCAGTGCCTCACGAACTTCCTTCAGCTTCATCCGATGCACGGAACGAACACCGTGCATGGAGGTTGTCCACTCCGGGTCGATCGAGAGCACAATCGGTTCAATGGTAACATTCGACCGCTGGCTCTCTTCTTCCAGTGCGGTCAGAATGGATTTCAGTACAGCTTCATCTCCGCTGTTGTGAAATCCGTAGTATCCCGAGATGACTAACTTTTTAGAAGTGGTGACCATTTTTTCCAACATCCTTCCGCGACTTGCCACACACCCACAGCGATGATACCCAAGATCAAGCCAAGTCCGAGCCCCATCACCCCACGAATCAGTGACAGTACAGCCGGTGTATGAATATGCGCAAACGTATCAACCATGGACAACTGTCCCATCGTGGCGATTATCAGCGCGAAGATGACTTTGCGGTATTTTAAAGCGGCGAACACGCCAACGATAAATAGTGGGTGTCCCAGCATGAATTCTTTGAATCTAGGCCGTACACCGAACGTATCTTCCAGCGTTACGCGTAAGAACATCTCAAATGGCGTAACGGAACCAGCGTTACCTGTTCGGCTCAAATAATAATATCCAACAACGGCAGCGACAAGTGCCAATATAACCATAATGATGTTAATCGGCATACGCAGCAGGTCCTTCACTTGTTTTACAGAGATTGAACCGGAGCCGCGATAGAACACAATGTAGATCGCAACCAGACCAATCGGCGCAAAGTGCAGCAGACTCACGCCACGGAACTGGTTAATAACCAGACTGTACGTAATGTTATTCAGCAGTGCGATTACAAATGGTACAGCGATGAACGAAATAACGGATGTTCTTACATATAAAACGATAGTCTGTGCCAAACGGCGGCCCGCAGGCGCATCCGGCTGACGAAGCTGCGTTGCGTTTACGGTACGAACAGCCAGCACCATCGCAATGGTTGGTGCAGCAATGGCTGCCAGCAAGGCAACCCCCTGCTCCAGCAGTGTCGGTTTCAAAAGGAACAGTCCTGCACTTCCCACCAGCCCAAGCAGGAATACAGCAATGGTTAACACGGGTGCAAAATAAGAAACCATCAGTGCAATCAAGGCAATTGCCCCAATGAGAGCAATAAGCTTCGCATAACGCTGAATGGACGAATCTTTCACGGTGAATGCTTCAGCTTGTCCAAGCTCGAAGCCGTGTTTACCCATACGTTCAACGGCATGTCCCGGCTCACCAAGACTGTTGATCAGATTTTCGATCGGATCGGTGATTGCCGCTTTGGCAGTATTCCGGCTAGGCGCAGCATTCATATAGATCATTCGAATGTTGCGGTCCTTCGCTGCCAATACAAAACGATCAGCAATCGTATCTTCTTTCAGATTTGCATCTGCATCACTCAGTGAGTACAGACGTGTTACGTTGTAATCAATCTTATAAGCCAGCGTCTGGAATCCAGCCTGCGGCTTCTTCAGATTTTCAATCGCCGCCAGACCGATATGATGTTTGTTCAGCAGCTGAGCAAACTGATCCAGGCTTTTCATCTCTGCATTATCATTGTACCCTTTCACTGCATCCCCATCAAACAGGATACGTGTCACACCATTCTCTTCGAAGAAGGTGAGCAGTCGCTCCATCGATTGCTGGTTGTAAGGTACTGTATCGGAGATACGGGGTAGAATATGAAAACCGTTATCACGCAGCAATTTCACCGCAACCGGATCAGGCTGCATTGGCTGCATGTTGGCATTCTCCGGTGGTGTCTGTAATATTAAGCCGCTGCGGCCTTCATACTCCCAAGGTTCAACCGGGATCTGACGCTCAGCGAACGTTTGTTCAATGATAGGGGTGTAGGTCTGCGCATTCTCTTCGGATGTGAACAGCACATAGGTATAGTTCGCATTCGAAGGAATAAGCTGCTTCGTCATGTTCGCAATATCTTGACCTGAATAAACCATCAAGCGGCGAGTTTTCTTGAGTTCGTCCAGCGTACTCTCAAACACAGCCATCGTAGTCACGCCGGCATCTTTCAGACGTGTCATTTGCTGATTAATAAAGTCCTGCGGATGAGCCTGATACGCGGAAATATCCAGCAGTCCCCGATAGTTGAAGACCAGTTCCACTTTGTTGGCAGAAGATTCGGTCTGCACCCGATCACGGATGACCGGAATAGATGCAACCAGACCAATAATAACGATGAGCCATAACCACTTCCGGGAAGCGTTATTCCATAAAACCCATTTTTGACGCACTACATGTACCTCCTCAGTTGTTGGAACCAAATGCCCGTTCTGCTCTTGTAATTCTTACGTTCAGCATGTGTTAACAAGCTCTCTTATATGCCAGCACAAAACCACTTTTATTTCAAAGAAAAACCCCTCCGCCAACCAACCTTACGGTGCGGAGAGGCCTTCTCATCTATTCCTTACAGTACCATTTGTTTTATTGTGCGTCTACACGTGACATTACCGCGGAAGCCAGACGTTCAATCCGGTCCTCTGCATCTGCCAGACTCTCGCCGCGTACAGCGAAGTACACTTTGATCTTTGGCTCTGTACCGGAAGGACGCAGGCAGAACCATGAACCATCCGCCATAATAAATTTCAGTACGTTTTCCTTCGGCAGCCCGTCCAGACCAAGGGAATAGTCGAGCACATCCTGTACGGCAACACCGGCAACTTCCTGCGGTGGATTAGAACGCCAGTCGGTCATTTTCGCCTGAATCTGAGCGACACCGTCTTTGCCTTTGAGCGTGCGGGATTCCAGTTTCTCCATGAAGAATCCGAACTGGTTGTACAGCTCCTGCAGCACATCGTAGAGTGTTTTGCCTTGGCTCTTATAGTAAGCTGCCGCTTCGGCAATCAGCATCGAGGCAAGCACCGCGTCCTTGTCACGAGCATAGCTGCCGGAGAGGTAGCCATAACTCTCTTCGTATCCGAAGAGGAAGGTATGACTTCCGGTAGCTTCGAACTGGTTCATTTTTTCACCGATATATTTGAAGCCTGTCAGGGTGTTCATCACTTCTGCACCATAATGCTGTGCGATCACCGCACCCATCTCGCTTGTTACAATTGTTTTGATCACTGCACCGTTGCTCGGCAGCGTGCCTGTCTCTTGGAGACGACTCAGCAGATAATGTATCATAATCGCACCGGACTGGTTACCAGACAAGACGAAATATTTGCCATCCTTGTCTTTCACGACAGCTCCCATACGGTCTGCATCCGGGTCTGTACCGATCAGAATGTCCGCGCCTACGGATTCACCCAGCTTCATCGCCAGTGTGAACGCTTCGCGTTCTTCCGGGTTAGGAGATTTTACTGTAGAAAATTCCGCATCCGGCTGCTCCTGTTCAGCAACGACATACAGCTGTTCGAATCCGATCTGCTCCAATACGCGGCGAACCGGAAGGTTACCTGTACCGTGCAGTGGGGTGTAAACGATTTTGAAATCGCGGCCGATGCCGGATTGGATCAATTCACGGCTCAGACTGCGGCTTGCCACCGTGTTTACGAAGGCCTGGTCTTCTTCTTCACCCAGCCAGATCAGCAAACCTTGTGCTTCCGCTTCTTCGCGTGTCAGTTTCTTCACATCTGCCAAGGAAGGAACCTCTTGAATGTACTGAATGACCTTCTCCGCTTCATGCGGTACCAGCTGTCCGCCTTCGTGGTTGTATACTTTGTATCCATTATACTCTGGCGGGTTATGGCTTGCCGTCACGACAATACCGCCTGTCGCCTGCAGATGGCGCACGCTGAAAGACAGCTGCGGTGTAGAACGCAGGGATGGGTACAGCTTGGCCACGATGCCATTTGCCGCCAGCACCAATGCGGCATCCAGTGAAAATTCAGGTGAGAAATGACGGGAGTCATGCGCGATGACAACGGAAGGTTTGCCTTCCTTGTCCCCATGCTGCTCCAGCAAATACCGGGCGAAGCCCTGCGTCGCACGACCCACCGTATATTTGTTCATCCGGTTGCTGCCTGCACCAATTACACCGCGCAGTCCGCCTGTCCCAAACTCCAGATTTCTATAGAAACGTTCCTCCAGCTCTTTTGGCTGATCCTTCAAATCACGAAGCTCCTGTTTGGTTGCTTCATCAATGGAAGCATCCTCCAACCACTGCTGCAGTGTCTCGGCTGCTGCTGCGCTTAACTGTTCCATGTCCAATAAGCCCCTTCCGTCTATATAAAATTCTCTTGATCAGCTTAGCTGTCAGCATATTCATAAGTTGAACTAAAGATATTTACACCTGCGCTTCGATGAGCGAACCACCTTCCATGTGTAAAGGATTAGTTCAACTTATCTGCATGACATATACATATACACGCCTATGTAATCAGCTTGGGTCTGCAAGCGCGAACATAATCTCGCCTTCAGCAACGACTTTGTCTTCTACGCGAGCAGTTGCTTTACCTTTGCCAATCGAGCCTTTCAAACGTGTGATTTCGACCTCCAGAATCAGCGTATCTCCAGGCACAACTTGTCCGCGGAATCGGAAATTGTCCAGTCCCGCCAGGAATCCGATTTTGCCTTTGTTGGCTTCCAGATTCAGCATGGCTGCTGCACCCACCTGAGCCAGTGCTTCCGTGATCAGTACACCGGGCATTACCGGGTATTCAGGAAAGTGACCAACGAAGAACGGTTCATTAATGGATACATTTTTCAAACCAACGGCACGTTTGCCATCCTCCATCTCTAGAATTCGGTCCACCAACAGGAACGGCGGGCGATGCGGGATAATGGATTGAATTTGTTTGATATCAAGCACAATGTAATCTCCTCTCGGGGTGTTTATACGAAGGCTCCCCATCATGCAGCAATGTCGGCACAATAGCGTCGTTTCGGGAACGAATCGTTCTTTGATCGCCATTGCCCCCGAATTTTTTTGATCCATTTTCCAATGGTTAAAATTCGGGGACAAACGCGAACGCTTTGCTTCTTTTGAACGATTCCGTTCCCTCCACTTACTGTAGTGCAAACCATTAAACAAGCATGATTAAGTCGATCCTCATATAAATGTTTCTTTTCATTTTTAATTGTGTATGAAATGTTGATTTAGCGTTAACACTAGTTATATCCTTCATGACTGCAGTAGTGAAGGTTGAGATAAGGGGTCTCTCTTCGCGATGACAGCATGTCTATCGCAGGGGAGGCCTCTTCTGACGTTAAACGTCATCCATCACTACACTGTTCTCAACATCAATCATTATACTGTTTTCAACACCAAAAAGAAAACTCCTGCATGCGCAGGAGTTTTCGCCGAACTCGTTATCTTATGGAGCAAATACCAAGTCATAGACATGTTTCCAGGTACTCCATTGCCATACGGAACCGATATCCTGTTTGCCCAGTACCACATATCCAGCGACCATTCCGCCAGCGAGGGCAAGAACAAGCAGAATCGGGACCAGGAACCATCTTGCGATGCGCCACCCGCTCTTCTTTTTCTTCTTGACTTCCTTCTGTTCCGGCTTGCTGTTCTGCTGCTGTGTTTCTGTCATCCCATTCACCTTTATGCTCTCATATTATTGGCAAGACCCGCCATGGAATCACTGGACGTAAGTGCCCTTGCTGCCAGCTGATATGTCCGCTGACCCTGCATGAGCAGCGTCATTTCCTGCGCCATATCGACGTTGGACTGTTCCAGAAATCCTGTGCGAATGGATGCTTCAGGCTCACGCGCTGCCGCATTAGCCCCAAACACATCGTTCTCCGTTAACCCGGCATTCAGACCAAACAGATTATCCGACAGCTGCACCAGTCCCTCCGGGCGTTCAATATCAACCATCTGCAGCTGTCCTGTAATGACTGCGTTCGCCGCATTCCCCTGACGCATCAGCAGGTTACCCTTTTCATCAAAAGCAACCGTACTGTTTCTCGGCGCTGTAATCAGCTCTCCTCTACGATTCAGAGCAAAATGACCATCGTTGTTAACCAGAACCATCAGGTCTGGATCATTAGGATTGGCTTTTGGACGCATATCCGGTACAAAATGAAATGACCCTTGACGTGTCCATGCTTTCTGACCGTTTGCCTCAACGGCAAACAGCGCATTGCCTTCAATCGCCAAGTCTGTTGGATTGCCGGTCTCTTTCATGCTGCCCTGCGACATATCTCTGGTGAGATTAACGAGACGTGCTCCGAATCCAAGGTTATACCCCATCGGCGTCGAGCGCCCATCCTGCTTGTATTTGTCATCCTGCTGCTGCACACGGGTCAGAGCATCCTCAAAACTTGCCTGCTTGCTCTTATAGCCTGCCGTATTCACGTTGGCAATATTATCGGAAATGACATCCAGCCGCTGCTGAATCGCGGTCATGGACACCTTGGCACTAATCATGGAATTGTTCATGCGGTGGTTTAACCTCCTGCTTTGCTTCGAGAAAGGCTCTTAAGCCCATCACTGTGCGGTTATATGGGTACGCTTGGCGTTATTTGTTATACACGACCAACTTCATTAACGGCTTTATCCAAACTGCGGTCATAGAACTGAACGACCTTCTGGTTCGCTTCATAGGCACGGAATGCTGCATTCATATCAACGGTGGCCTGAGAAGCATCTACATTGGAACCTTCCAGGTAACCTTGATGAATCTGCACATTATCCGCAGCAGCCATCATACGCGCCGTCGCTCCATCTTCTTCATTCAGACTAAAGCTGCCGTCCCCTTGACGGATTAACTGATTCGGCTGATCGATGATACTGATGCCAAGGGTAACACCTGTCGGGGCACCCGTATCCGCATTCACCAGGCGGCCCTGCTCATCCACTTTAAATTGCTCTACAGAACCTGTCAACACAACCGGCTGTCCATTGTTATCCAGCACTTGAGCACCGGTGGAACTGAGAAGCTGTCCGGTTCCGTTCACTTCCAGATGACCATCGCGTGTATACCGTGTATTGCCAGCTGCATCCCGAACCGTGAAATAGGCCTGCGGCTGAAACATGACCGTTCCATCTGCCCTTACAAATTTGCCCGAAGCATCAAACGCAACAGGCTGGTTCGTCTGTGGATCATTCACACTCAGGTTGGAAGAGATCGCAAAATCACTTCCTCGTTTCGTTTCCATAAGAGTCCCCTGAACATTCATCGATAAACTCTCTTCCGCGAATACACCCGAATTGAGCCTGCCCAGCCGCTTGGTTGGAAGATTGGCATCCCCGCCGATTAGCGTAATGAGCATTTCCGGGAATGAACGGTTCACACTGTTCACCTGCTTATATCCCGTTGTGTTCATATTTACGATATTTTGCGTAGCTGTGTCATGGCGGCGCTGCTCTGTAATCATTCCCGCGGCAGCGGTGTACAGACCTCTTAACATGAATGAACCCCTCTCTTCAAACGCTTGTCCCTGCTGCGCAGGCGCTGTTTGTCCGTTCTGTTCACCTGTATGGTGAACCTGCTTGCTTTTTATATCGGCAGACTAGAACTTTTTCTTAACCACTTGGTCCAAATTATTCAGCATAATGCCTGTCCCTTTTACAACGCAGTGCATCGGATCCTCTGCAACCCATACCGGTACATGCAGTTCATTGGACAGCAGTTCATCCAGTCCGTTCAGCAGTGCACCTCCGCCAGTCAAAACTACCCCACGGTCAATAATGTCCGCAGACAGTTCAGGCGGTGTGCGTTCCAATACTGACTTGGCTGCAGCGATAATAGATTGCACGGAATCCCATAGTGCTTCCTGCACTTCACTGCCTGACACCGTGACTGTAACCGGCAGACCGGTTACCATATCGCGGCCGCGGATATCCATCTCGGCTTGATGTCCGGACGGGTTCACGGAACCAATGGCTACTTTGATATCTTCCGCTGTGCGTTCCCCGATCATGAGCTTGTATTTGGCTTTGACATACTTGGTAATGGCTTCGTCAAACTTGTCCCCTGCAACTTTAATAGAAGAGGCGGTGACTACGTCGCCCATAGACAGGACTGCAACGTTAGTCGTTCCGCCGCCGATATCTACGACCATATTGCCGCTCGGCTGAAAAATATCCATGCCTGCCCCGATGGCTGCCGCTTTCGGCTCTTCTTCCAAAAACACTTCTTTGGCACCGCTGCGCTCCGCAGCTTCACGGATGGCCTTCTGCTCTACGGAAGTGATATTCGTTGGTGCACAGATCAAGATTCGCGGGTGGCTGTACCAGCTTCTTGCTCCCACACGATTAATGAAATGCCTGAGCATAGCTTCCGTAATTTCGAAGTCCGCAATAACACCATCGCGCAGCGGTCTGATGGCAACAATGTTACCCGGCGTCCGCCCTACCATACGACGCGCCTCTTCCCCGACAGCAAGGACCCGCTTCGTATCGCTTTCAATGGTCACGACAGAAGGTTCATTGAGAACAACTCCGCTTCCTTTCACGTGAATAAGCACGTTCGCCGTGCCAAGATCAATACCGATATCCTTGCTAAACATAAAAGAGCCCCCAAAGTGATATTATTTGGTCAGCGTATCCTGTGAAAAAGTGTCTCTTATCACGTCACCGCTCGTTCGACAAAGTGCAACATATATATGTAAAAATCGGGCTGATAAGATGTCATAATTCGATCCTGTACCAGCTTTTAACATATCATACTTCAGGGGAGGGATTCAATCCATGCTGTGAGCTTTTTGGCCTAGTTCTTGAAGAACTTGCTTATGATTTGGCGGAAGCCAGCACCTCACGTTTTTTTCCACTCGTTTTTTTGTACTTGATTTTGGTCGCTTCACCGCCCCGCAAATGACGGATCGACTTGTGGTACTCCAAAATGTGTTTGACCTGGTCAGCAAGATCAGGGTTGATTTCCGGCAGACGCTCCGTCAGATCTTTATGCACAGTACTCTTTGACACGCCAAATTCTTTGGCAATGGTACGGACCGTATTTCTCGTCTCAACAATGCAGCGACCAATTTTGATGGTCCGTTCCTTGATGTAATCGTGCACGCTCCCGCCTCCCTACTGTGTGGATAGTTTGGTACATTATATGAGGAGCATGCCTATATATTCGCGGTTTAGAGGTGTGACAAGCTTCGAAGGTCCCATTATTTTCTGAAAAGCATAAAAAGAGCAGAGGTTATTCACCCCTGCCCATCATGTTAGTGCGGTAAAAATCATTTATTTTTCCGGAAGATATCCTTGCGGGTTCACAGGCTGACCATCTTCGTAAACTTCGAAGTGCAGGTGGTTCCCCAGGTTTTTACCCAGTTCACTTACACCGGCAGATGCAATGGCATCCCCCTGCTTCACTTCATCGTCCTGTTTTACTTTGACATCAGCAAGGCTCTGGTATACCGTTTTCAGGTTATCGCCGTGTGTAATTTCTACCACTTGACCTGTAAGCGGGTTCTGCTCGACTCGTGTAACTTTTCCGCTGAGCGCTGCTCTGATCTCAAACGTTTTGTTATCCCCACGAGCCAGATCTATGCCGGTATTCGGAATAAATGTGTCATTGTACTGCACCATTGCTGCCTCATGTTCCTCACTTGAAGCTTCGTTGTCATAGAATGGTTTCACAACCGAAATCTCGGAAGGGGATGCTGCTGGCCAAACAAAATTTTCCGACTTTGCAACAACTTCCACACTATCCTGCTCTCCGCCTACCGTTGTTCCATCCGTGCTCGCTGCGCCTGTTTCTACTGATTCTTTAGCCGAGTCGGGGTTCATAGCTTTGTCGCCTGTTCCCTGATAGACCCACACTAGAGTTAGTATAATACCTGCTGCTGCGATGTAGACTGCCGGGAAAACCCAACGTTTGGACATGGTCTTTCTCCATGAAGAGGGCTGAGCTGCCGGTACTCCCTGCGTTGTTTTAGGAGTTTCTTCTTGGACTGTTTTTTTGTTGTTTTGTTCATTCATCTTGATCACCTCAGTAACAAGTGTTACCGGGTGCAACTCTTTTATACACGCGCGACTCTAAAAATTTTCACGCAGCTTTCAAAGAATGCTATATATGTTGGGGGTAGAGAAACATATTACTTACTTCCCCTGCTTTGAGGCCAGCATCTTGGATGCCTGTCCGAAGGAAATCCCGGTATAATAATGTTTCAGAATCTGGGTAGCTGTGTGTCCTTCCTGTGCCATACCGTTCGCCCCCCATTGGCTCATGCCAACCCCATGACCATAACCGTATGTCGTAATCTGCACTTCATCACCTTCTGTCTTCCAGCTGAACTGGCTGGATCTGAGCCCTAGAAGTTTGCGGACTTCCGGGCCGCTGAACGTCTCACCTGCGATCTGCATTTCCTTAATGCGGTGCCCCTTGGTGGTAGACAGCACCTTCATCCATGAACCGCTCTTCCCGGCATTCACCGGAACAGCGTCCAGCTTCAGCTTTTGCAAAATCTCGCTTCGTTTCATCGTCACCGTTTCTGTGAAACCCGGAGCCAGCTGTTTATCCCACGGACTGTCTACGCTTTTCAAATAGGGAACCACACTGCCCCACACATCCTCGGCGTTCTCGGTATATCCATTACTGGTAGAGAAGAAAGATGCTGTAATCGCCCGGCCTTGATAGGTCATAACCGCATCCCGGCTCTCACGCACAGCCTGCTGCAGCTTCTCCCATTCCTTCGCTTTGCCGAGCCGGGTCCAATCTGCCTTCACCTGATCAGGTGGAATGAATACTTGGTGGTTAACCGTATCCATCACATCTGCTGTCCCTGAAGGTACACCGCTGGTATCATTCGCTTCGAGCCTTCTCACAATAAATGTACGAGCTGCGATTGCCTGAGCTTTCAATGCTTCCAATTTGAATTCAGCCGGCATCTCGGCAGCAACAACTCCTGTCACATAGGTCTCCAGCGGCAGCTTTATCGTTGTGCCTGTCGCAGACAAGTATACCCGGACATTCGGCTCTGGATAGGTGACAGGCACAGCGGGTACAGGAGATGGATGTTTTGATTGAATGCCGGAACTCATACCAGCTGGCGTCGGCAGCGGCTTCACCTGATCTGCTGATCGCGGCCACACCAGGATAACCGGAATGGTTAAAGCCAGAATGAGTAGGGCCGAGACAGCTGCCGCGGGCCGCCAGCGCCCCTGTTTATGCCCCCAGCGGCGGCGGCCAAAAGCACGCATACGACGCTGTTTCACCTTCCGAAACCGATCTAATTCAATAATGGGGATGTGGATGCGCTCCGATGCCTCATGTCGGGCATGTTCGGTATGTTCGATATATTCAGTATCCCCTGCTAATTTGTCCCCAGGCCTAACGCGATTTTCTTCTGGCCTGCTATCCACGGGCATTTGTGCGGGGGCATTCTGTACCACTGCCTTCCAAATCTTCGTTTTCTGTAATGAGCTGCTTCTCTTCTTCGCAGGAGCAGGCTTGTCTTTCTCTGCATCCAGAGCAGAATCCTTCTCCGGTCCCTGTATACCTGGCCGCGGGACAAGCGGTATTTTAACCTGCACACGAGCTTCTTTCATTCAAAATACCCCTCCGTTGTCGAGGACCGGACCACAGCCGGCTCTTTTGTCTAATCCATAGTTTAAGATATGAGTTCCCTCGATCTGATAGAACCGGATTTAAGAGAAACGATAGTCCTATGAACACTGCTTTCAACCTGGCACCGTTCTGAGCTATTCCCTTGAAAGCATTGCTGCTGCGCGTACATAGGCTGTGCGGTCCATCAGCCGATTGTATGCAGCAGCTCTTTCATTTGGTCCCCCAAGAGGTGCTTCATCGAATGTGAAGTTATACAAGTTAGGACCAGCTATTAATAGAATCAGGTACTCATTGAACCTATTCATCCACTCATTACATTCGTGAAAACCTCCCCTGATCCAATGCATCATAGATTGAGCCTTTGTCACAAAATCTCTCGTTCATCTCGTTTAATCATGTAGAGGCACCCGCATACCATATACACTTAAAAATGAACACAAAAAAAGCCAAGCCCGAAGGCTTAGCTTTAGCTTTGTAAAACTTATACATACGCTGCGCTGATGTTTTCTTTCGCAGCAGCATTCCACATATTTCTTTCCTGTGGTTCACACGATAAAACGCAGCACGATACAAACTTGGTTTATGCCCAAGTTGGCTGTACTTTGAACATAGGTACTTCTTCTTCAACTTCAACCTTCTCGCTAGGAGCTTTAACCGCATCCAGCTTAGGCTCTTCAACCGAGATGCGGTAGATGTCCGCTCCAAGGCCATTGAGTTTTTCAGCCAAATGGACATAACCACGGTCGATGTGATGAACACCGCCCACTTCTGTCGTACCTTCAGCAACCAGGCCAGCAATGATCAGAGCAGCCCCTGCACGCAGGTCTGTCGCTGTCACTTTCGCACCTTTCAGCTTCGCATTCCCTGTAACGATGGACGAGCGTCCCTCGACTTTGATCTCTGCATTCATCAGTTGGAATTCATCAACGTGCATGAAGCGGTTCTCGAACACCGTCTCCGTCACAACGCTGGTTCCTTCGGATGCGAGCAGCAAAGCCATCATCTGAGACTGCATATCCGTAGGGAAACCTGGGTATGGTAATGTTTTGACATCCACTGCTTTGAGTGGACGGTCAGCAATAACCCGTACGCCATTCTCGTCCGGCTGCACCGTTACGCCCATTTCTTCAAGCTTCGCAATAACGGAGCCCAAATGATCGGAAATGGCACCCTCAACGTATACATCACCACCAGAGATTGCTGCGGCAGCCATATACGTTCCAGCTTCAATTCGATCCGGAATCACTGTATGTTTGACACCAGACAGCTTCTCGACACCTTCAATACGAATAACACCTGTACCGGCTCCGCGAACTTTTGCTCCCATCCCGTTCAGGAAGTTAGCCAGGTCTACGATTTCAGGTTCCTTCGCCGCATTCTCCAGAACCGTAACGCCTTCGGCCAGTGTTGCAGCCATCATAATATTTTGAGTGGCACCTACAGAAGCCACATCCAGATAAATTTTCGCACCGCGCAGTCGTCCCTGGCTGCGTGCTTCGATATAACCTTGGCCCAAGCTGATCTCTGCTCCCATGGCTTCAAAACCTTTGAGATGCTGATCAATTGGTCTTGTGCCAATGGCACATCCACCAGGCAGTGAGATTCTTGTTTGACCCAAACGCGTCAACAAAGGCCCCATGACCAGAAAAGACGCCCGCATTTTACTAACCCATTCATACGGGGCTTCACAGGAAGTAAGATTCTCCGCATTAACGGTAATCACTTCGTCCCGGTATGTAACTCCCGCTCCCAGCGATTCCAATACTTTGTTAATCGTCATCACATCGTCTAGAGGAGGCGCGTCAATAATAACGCTTTGTCCTTCTTCCCCTAAGAGAGAGGCAGCGATGATCGGAAGAACAGAATTTTTAGCGCCGCTAACTTTGACACTTCCGGTCAACCTTTTGCCACCGCGGACGATAAATTTGCTCATCATGGTTCCCTCCGCGCTTTTATTCCCTTTTCCTCATTCCGGAATACGTAAGCCCCACTATGGTAGAAAGGACTGTAGGTGTGTGTGGAATTTCGACATATTCTGGCATGTATGCTCAGATGTCTGTTCAGAAAAGAATTGGTTTGTATAATTCATATCGATGATACCATGTGTACTGTACATCCTGCTTCATGGCTTGTGAAAACATCAATCAGACCATCACAGCATCAGAACAGACGGATTGGGATGTTTTTTAGCCGGTATTCACCGGGTATCCCGTTTATAACCTACATAATAAGTGAAAAATTGTGAATTCCCTAACTTCCATCATAACATTGTTGAATTGTACGATACAAGCATTTTTACATAAAACATTTCAAATTCATTCAAATAAACGTTCACATTTTTTTCTTATTTTTTGGTCGACAACCTATACTCTAATTGTTAACACAATTAATCGATGTTATTCGACAATGAGCCGCTTGAAGAACCTAACAGATGATTAACCAACCATCTCAACATTAAAACAAATTTCTCAACATTTGCGTCCAGGACAGGTAATCAATAACAAAGCCAGCAACGGCATGACCCAGAATAATGGCGATCAGCAAATGCAGCAGTCTTCCCTGAGCACTTTTGGGCTGCCGAATCACCAATTCCAACTTCAAATGCTGCAGTGACCACCATGTTATTGCTATACATATAAGAGAAACGACAATTGAGATCAGGCTGTTGGTGCTCAATGTCTGATTCACCTGATTCGCCAGATCATTACCCATATCTCATACCTCCACCTTGATTACTGCAGCGATCAGCATATCCTACGCCCAGCATACATAACTTGTTAGTGTACTGGAATGTCCAGTGCAGAAATTCACTCGCTCTGCTGTCCGTTATGCTTCTGGTCTGCTGGATGTTCTGATGCCTATATGACCGAGCAACAGCAATTTGGCTGTGCATGATGATGGAAATCTGGCATCCAGCTTCCTGCTTCTGCTGACTCTAAGGAATATAGGCTGTTTCACTGTCACTTGTCAATTACATTGATTTCCACTTCGCTACATATTTTAATTTTTATTCTCCGAGATTTTGTGACTAAAACGACATAAAAGAGCGCTGTATCGATATCGATTCTGTCATTTCCTCGGAAATAATTCAACTTCCCCTCGTAAAATTGGTTCTATCAGGGGTATAAGCCCATACTTCTTAAGTCCTACATGTTATTCATCTAATCATTAAAAGGTGAATCTTATGACACGTTAAGCCATTCATACTATATAAAGAGAACACTCTCTAATCTTCGAATTTATAATTCATCCTGCATCATAAGTCAGTGTATATCTACTATTGTAATTTCATGCGAAAGATTAAAAGAACCCGGCAGACTATGCCGCCGGGCTCCACAAATCACTTTATTTGCCGACTACGTTAATCCGGTTAACCGCTTTTTGCAGAGCAATCTCTGCACGGCGGTGATCAAAGTGGTCCTGATTGCTTTGGCTGGCAAGCCGGCGTTCCGCCCGCTCTTTGGCCGCACGCGCACGATCCACATCAATGCTTTCCGGGAATTCGGCACTCTCTGCGAGTACAACAACCTTATCTTTGCGGACTTCGATAAAGCCGCCGCCAATGGCGACCTGCTTGCTCTCTTTTCCGTTTTTGATGATGATCGGTGCAATCTGTAAAGGTGTAACCATCGGGATGTGACCAGGAAGAATCCCCAGTTCCCCTTCAATACCACGAGCGATGATGCTGTCCACCTGCTGTGAATAGACAAGACGCTCAGGCGTTACGATTTCCAACAAAAAGGTGCTCAATTCCATCCCTCCTGAAACTATCCGAAGGATAGCTCGCTTCATAAGGACAATCCTGGACTCAGATTATACCAGTGTTTTGGCTTTCTCCACTGCCTCTTCAATGGTGCCCACGAAGAGGAATGCTGCTTCCGGCAGATCGTCATGCTTGCCTTCGAGAATCTCTTTAAAGCTGCGCACCGTTTCTTTAACCGGAACGTATTTACCCGGAATACCGTTAAATGCTTCAGCAACGTGGAAAGGCTGGGACAAGAAACGTTGAATCTTACGCGCACGATAAACGAGCGCTCTGTCTTCTTCGCTGAGCTCGTCCATACCCAGGATCGCAATGATATCTTGAAGTTCGTTGTAACGGGCCAAGATACGTTTTACGCCTTGAGCTACAGTGTAGTGTTCTTCACCTACAACTTCTGGAGACAAGATCCGGGAGCTGGATGCGAGTGGATCTACCGCCGGGTAGATACCCATCTCGGAGATTTTACGCTCCAGGTTAGTTGTTGCATCCAAGTGAGCAAATGTCGTTGCAGGAGCCGGGTCAGTGTAGTCATCCGCAGGAACGTAAATCGCCTGAATGGATGTAACCGATCCTTTCTTCGTTGAAGTGATACGCTCCTGTAGTTGACCCATCTCTGTTGCCAGCGTAGGCTGGTAACCTACCGCGGAAGGCATACGTCCGAGCAGGGCCGATACTTCTGAACCCGCTTGGGTGAAACGGAAGATGTTATCGATAAAGAGCAGTACGTCACGGCCTTCTTCATCACGGAAATATTCCGCCATGGTCAGACCTGTGAGGGCTACACGAAGACGTGCGCCTGGTGGCTCGTTCATTTGTCCGAAGACCATTGCTGTTTTGTTGATAACGCCGGAGTCACTCATCTCGTGATACAAGTCGTTACCTTCACGTGTACGCTCGCCAACACCGGCAAATACGGAGATACCACCGTGCTCTTGCGCAATGTTGTTGATCAGTTCCTGAATGGTTACCGTTTTACCTACACCGGCACCACCAAACAGACCGATTTTACCACCTTTTGCGTAAGGAGCCAGCAAGTCGATAACTTTGATACCTGTTTCAAGCATTTCAGCCTGGGTTGTCAATTCATCGAATGCAGGAGCAGAGCGGTGAATCGGGTTTTTGTGTTCAGCTGCTACTGTACCGCCAGTATCGATTGCTTCCCCGAGTACGTTAAATACACGGCCCAGTGTCGCTTCACCGACAGGTACAGAGATTGGAGCTCCAGTATCTACGGCTTCCATGCCACGAACGAGACCGTCCGTGGAGGACATCGCGATACAACGTACCCGGTTGTCACCCAGATGTTTCGAAGCTTCGAGTGTAAGATTTACACTAACGCCGCTTGCGCTTACTGTAGTGATCGTAATGGCATTGAGGATTTCCGGCAGACCGCCGCGATCAAACTCGACGTCAACAACCGGACCCATGATGCTCACAACGCGTCCTTTGTTCATCTTAACGTTCCCCTCCTACAAGCCTGCTACTTTGGCAAAAATAAATTTCCGTTCGTTCATTTTTGCAGTGCAAGCCTTCATTAAATAAAAAACGGTTAGCCTTGTGCTGCGTTGGCACCTGCCACAATTTCCGTAATCTCCTGCGTAATCGCTGCTTGACGGGCACGGTTATAAGTCAATGACAGATCATTAATGAGCTTCGATGCATTTTTGGTTGCATTACCCATTGCCGTCATTTTCGCACCCAGCTCACTCGCTTTACCATTCAGCAGTGCACCGTAAATCAATGTTTCCGCATAACGCGGAAGCAGCACTTCCAGCACAGCTTCAGCTGACGGTTCATACTCGTAGCTTGCAGTCGGTCCATCCGCAGCAGTTAACTCAGGTGTTTCCATAGGAAGAAGTTTTTCCACCGTTGGAATCTGGGTCAACGCATTTACAAAGCGGTTATAACAAATGTACAATTCATCAAATTCAGCCAGTTCATATCCGCGTACCGCTTCATGAGCGATCGATTTGATATCGGCGAATGCAGGTGAATCCGACAGATCGGTTGTCGTTGAAGCCATAGCAATTTCACGCCGTCTGAAATAGTCGCGCCCTTTACGTCCGATAACGAACAATTCATAGTCGTCCTGGGAGTTGTGACGCTCTTTTAACGTCTGGTTCACCTGACGCAAAATATTAGCATTGTATCCGCCCGCAAGACCACGGTCCGACGTAATGATCAGATATGCTGTCTTTTTCACCGGACGGCTGTCCAGCATAGGATGCTGAATCCCCTGCGTGCTTGATGCAATACTTGCCACAACTTCTTTCAGCTTCTCTGAATAAGGACGGGCAGCCTCTGCTTTTTCCTGCGCTTTACGCAGTTTTGCAGCGGCAACCATCTCCATTGCTTTGGTGATCTGCTTTGTGCTTTGTACGCTTTTAATTTGCCGCTTAATTTCGCGCATGCCTTTTGCCATGATTTCACCACCTTAAAGTTTTGACAAAGTCAAAACTACATCGTAAGCCTAATCCTACTTTGGCAGAGCCAAAGTTACTTCATAAAGTATCGCTGCAAGTTACACATGCAGACATGCGGAATCGGTTAAACAACTCCGCAGCTGCATGGATCTATTTAGACAGAGACAGCGAAGCTCTTTCTGAACTTCTCGATTGCATCTTTAAGTGCATTTTCGTTGTCTGGTGTCAATTCTTTCGTATCACGAATGGACCCGAGGATTTCCCCGTGATTGCTCTCCATAAACGCAAGGAACTCACGCTCAAAACGAGTTACATCACCTGTCGGGATTTCATCCAGATATCCTTTAACTGCAGTGTACAAGCTGACAACCTGTTGTTCTACAGGCAGCGGCTGGTTAACACCCTGCTTTAGGATTTCCATCATGCGTGCGCCACGGTTCAGACGAGCCTGCGTGGATTTATCCAAGTCAGAACCAAATTGGGAGAACGCCTGCAGCTCACGATATTGAGCGAGGTCGAGACGCAGGGAACCTGCAACCTTTTTCATCGCTTTGATCTGTGCAGAACCACCGACACGAGATACCGAGATACCTACGTTAATCGCTGGACGCTGTCCTGCGTTAAATAGGTCGGACTCCAAGAAAATTTGACCGTCTGTAATCGAGATTACGTTGGTCGGAATGTATGCAGATACGTCGGAAGCCTGTGTTTCAATGAACGGCAGAGCGGTTAAAGAACCACCACCAAGTTCATCATTCAGCTTCGCAGCACGTTCCAGCAAACGGGAGTGCAGATAGAATACGTCACCTGGATAAGCTTCACGGCCCGGAGGACGGCGAAGCAGCAAGGACAACTCACGGTATGCTGCTGCTTGTTTTGTTAAGTCATCATATACAACCAGCACGTGCTCGCCTTTGTACATGAAATACTCACCCATCGAACAGCCGGAGTATGGAGCAATGTACAGCAATGGTGATGGATCGGAAGCGGATGCCGTTACGACGATCGTATATTCCATTGCACCTCTACGGCGCAGTGTTTCTACGACCTGAGCAACAGTGGACTGCTTCTGACCGATAGCCACATAGATACATTTCATGCCGCTGCCTTTTTGGTTCAGGATCGCATCGATCGCAATCGATGTTTTACCTGTTTGGCGGTCACCGATGATCAACTCACGTTGTCCACGACCGATTGGAACCATTGCATCAATCGCTTTGATCCCTGTTTGCATCGGCTCATGAACCGATTTACGATCCATAACGCCTGGTGCTTTACCTTCTACCGGACGGAATTCCGTTGTAGCGATTGGCCCTTTGCCATCCACCGGAATACCGAGCGGGTTCACAACGCGTCCGATCAATGCTTCGCCAACAGGCACCTGCATGATCTGACCTGTACGTTTAACTTGGTCGCCTTCACGGATATCCGAGTAAGGTCCCAGGATAACGACACCAACGTTGCTCTCTTCCACGTTCATGGCGAGGCCCATTACACCGCTTGGGAACTCAACCAACTCGTTGGACATGACATTCTCGAGTCCGTATACACGGGCGATCCCGTCACCAACCTCAATAACTGTACCAACTTCGACTACATCGATATCGGTCTTGTATTGTTCGATCTGACTCTTAATTAATGTACTGATTTCTTCTGGTTTGATACTCAAGTGTCCTCACCCCAATCTACTGTACTCGTCTGTTAAAAGACTGCTCAAGACGTTCGAGCTTGCCAGCCAAGCTGCCGTCATAGATCGTATCGCCAATGGCGACTTTCAATCCGCCCAGCAGTGCAGGATCAACAATGTTCTCGATACGGATCTTTTTATTCACACGGCCTCCGAATTCACGGGCTACCGCTTCTTTCTCTTCTTCATTCAAAGCATAAGTCGAATATACACGTGCATCAGCGATGCCAAGGGAATCCCCTTCGATCTTCACGTAGTCATTCAACAGTTCGTTCAACAATTCCACGCGGCCGCGCTCAATCAGAAGCAAAACCGTGCGAAGGACAGGTTCGGACACTTTGCCATCAAGGCTTGCATGAAGCACATTACGCTTCGCTTCATCAGAGATATTCGGAGAAACGATAAACTTCATAATCTCTTGATCTCCGGTCAATCCGCTGACAACAGCACGCAGTTCCTGTTCAACTTCAAGCACTTGCTGCTGCTGAAGAGCAACTTCGAACAATGCTTTTGCATAACGCTTGGCAACAATCGTATCGCGGCTCATTGTCGGCCCCCTACCTCATTGAGGTATTGGTTCACAAGTTCCTCTTGTGCTGGACCGTTCTCAACTTCTTTTTTGATCAATCTGGAAGCAATCTGTACGGAAGCAGTACCCAGTTCGCTGCGAAGTGCGGCAACTGCTTTGTTCTTCTCGCTCTCGATTTCACGTACTGCATCGTCTTTGAGACGAGTCGCTTCAGCTTTGGCATCAGCCAGGATGGATTCAGCCTGCTTGCCGCCCGTTTGTCTGGACTGTTCAATAATGTCGTGAGCTTCTTTGCGCGCTTGTTCCAGAGCCTGTTTTTGCTCCTCCACATAAGCAATCGCCTGTTCCCGAGTCTGAGCAGCCTCATTCATCTGGCTCATCACGAGTTCACGACGCTTTTCCATGATGGAGAACAACGGACCGAAAGCGTAGCGGCTAAGCAGCCAGTATAGAATCAAAAATGCGATAATCGCAAGAATCGTGTTTTCCCATAAGAAATTCAATCTGTTCACTCCTTCCTGGAGGTATCCTAAAAACATTATCCCTTACAGGACAAGTTCTAGCTAAAAAGAAGGCGCGGAGGGCTCCAGCCTTCCCCGCCGTACTGAGTTATGAATTAAGCAGCACCGTAGAACATGAACGCGAGTACCACACCGATGATCGGCAATACCTCGATCAGACCTACCCCGATAAACATTGTTGTTTGCAGTGTGGATTTCGCTTCTGGTTGACGAGCGATCCCTTCCACCGTTTTGCTGATTACCATACCGTTACCGATACCTGCGCCGAAAGCGCCCAATCCTGCAACAATTGCTGCTGCGATTAATGCCATTGCTCCCATTTGTATATCCTCCTTAAAATTATAAATCAATTTTATTGTTCAGCCTGATGGAGAAGTCTCCGCAGGTCTAAAACTTAATGTTCTTCGTGCGTTTCGATGGTCTGTGAAATGTACACCATCATCAGAATGACGAAAACGAAGGCCTGAATTCCGCCGATAAAGATACTGAACCCCTGCCATACTGCAAGCAGCGGAATTGCGAAGATTGCGCCCAGCACTTTAAAGCTGGTCAGTTTGAGGATGGTTGCAATCAGCACCTCACCCGCAAAAATATTTGCAAACAAACGCATGCCGTGCGTGAGCAGCTTGGACGCGGTCTCGATCAGGTTAATCGGAAGGAACAACGCGTACGGCTGCACATAGTGCTTCAGGTAACCTCTGGTGTTCTTAAACAATCCAAGTCCATGTGCTACGAGGAAGGCTACAAGAGCTAGTCCCATCGTTACGGACAAGTCAGCTGTCGGTGATTTGAACCAAGCCAGCTCGATGTGCGGATGTGCTTCCGGGTCCTTGGCATGAGCCTTTTCATAAGCTTCAACCGCCGTGACGATTGGTTTCCCGAACACAGTAGCCGATTCGACACTCTTGACTTCGGTAACCGCCTGAAACGGAAGCCCAAGCATATTACCTACGAAGATGAACAAAATCATCGTAAGCGCGAGAGAAATAAAGTGTTTGCCTTTCTTCATGTCCATGGTGCTGGATATCAGATTGCGAACAAACTCAACGGCCCACTCCATAAAGTTCTGCAGCTTTCCCGGATTATCCACAGACAGATTCCGTGTAGCGATGATGGCAAAAATGAAGACAATGGCGCCGGTTACAATCAACATCAACAGTACGGACAAGTCCAGATGAAATCCACCAAGCATAATCACTGGAGCTTCATGCATATTTTTTTCTCACCCCTTTCTCTACGTGAAAGCTGCGACACTCAAAATCACTCTGCTTTGCGGGACATGATGATCCCTATAATCAATAAGGAAAATTGCGCAATGGCCAGACCGCCTGCAACCGCATATGTATTGAAGTACTGCGGAAAGCGCATCGATATGTAAATACCGAGCACAGCGAGCGCCGCTCTTGTCAAAAATCCCAGGTTCACACGCTTCAGATTACCTTCTGCCGCATCATCGGACATCTTCCTTACCTTGTAGCCCAGGTAGAATGCGTTAATCAAACTGATGATCACGCCCAAGGCCAGTCCCAAAGCAATCGTCTCCAAACGAGGTGCGAATGCAGCCGTTAGAAAACAAATCATGAGTACGTACATGACGGAAACGGTCATCCATCTGCGATATCTGGCTAGTTCACTCATCACTTTCCCCCATGAATTTTTTAGCAATAAAGTAAATGCTTACCCCACCTGCCGCAAGAAAAAAGAGAACGCTTACGGCGATCCATATTCCGCTTCCTCCAATGGTTTTATCCAACCACGAGCCAGCGTAATATCCGGCAACAGCGAGCAAGGCAATCTCGATTCCAAAAGCTGTCACGAGCCCCATTGCTTTCCATACCTTATCATCATGGTTACGGGATGAATTTGGTTTGTTCGAATCGGCCATTTTCCACGCCACCCTTGCAATCCCAGTTAATTTTACTGAATGATGAGAGTCTTTGTCAATTGATTGATTTTAGCGTTTTAAAGGGAAAAACGACGGGTCTACAGCCTAATAAAGTCCATAAACCCGCGTAAACCGTACAGTTTAACTGTATGCTATCCCCTTCGTAAATCCAACAGAAAATGTGAATTATTTTTTGAACTTTCTGTGAAATGATTCCGGACGTTCGCTTTTCACGCCGAAATGATGCAAAATCGCATTGACAATTCTTTCCGAAGCATGTCCATCACCGTATGGGTTGGCAGCTTGACTCATGCTTGCATACAGTGTTTCATCTGTAAGCAGCGCTCTGGTCCGTTCATATACACGTTCTTCTTCCGTCCCTACCAATTCCAACGTGCCGGCCTCAATGCCTTCCGGGCGCTCTGTCGTATCGCGCAGTACAAGAACAGGCACACCAAACGAAGGTGCTTCTTCCTGCAAACCGCCCGAATCGGTCAGGATCAAGTGAGTGTGCGGGTAAAAGTTATGCAAATCCACTACGTCTAGCGGATCGATTAACTGTATACGGGGATGATTCCCCAAAATCGCGTGAGCCGGCTCCTTCACAGCAGGACTAGGGTGCACCGGGTACACGATGGCAATATCTTCGAATTCGTCAGCAATCCGTTTGACGGCGTTGAAAATGTTGCGGTGAGGCTCGCCTTGAGATTCGCGGCGATGAGCAGTCATCAGCACCAGGCGCTTGCCTTGTGCCCAATCCAGTACCGGGTGCTTGTAATCCTCCCGTACTGTATATTGAAACACATCCGTTACCGTGTTGCCTGTGACGTAGGTACTAGACTCCGGTTTATTTTCCTTGGCAAGATTGGAAGAGGACCAGTCCGTCGGTGCAAAATGCAAATCAGCCAGAACGCCCGTCAATTGACGGTTCATCTCTTCCGGATACGGCGACAGCTTGTTCCACGTCCGCAGTCCAGCTTCCACATGTCCGACCTGAATCTGCTGTAAAAACGCTGCATAACTGGCTACAAAGGTAGTCAATGTGTCCCCGTGAACGAGTACAATATCCGGCTTCGCTTCACGCAAAACCGGCTCCAGACCGCCAAGAACACGAATGGTGATCTCGTTCAGGGTTTGACGATCCTTCATGACATCCAGATCATAATCGGGATGAATGTCGAAAACTTCAAGAACCTGATCCAGCATCTGGCGATGCTGCGCAGTTACGCAAACAATCGACTCAATAGACTCGGGATGTTTCTGCAATTCCAGAATAAGCGGAGCCATCTTGATGGCTTCCGGACGCACCCCGAAAATAGTCATCACTTTAATTTTGTTGGACATTCGAGCAAAGCCCCTTTTCTAATCCGCATGAAAATATGCTTATTTCGTTCCGTACAGACGGTCTCCTGCATCGCCAAGTCCTGGCACGATATATCCGTGATCATCCAGACGGTCGTCCAGTGCAGCGACATAGATATCTACATCCGGATGCGCATCCTGTACTGCCTTTACGCCTTCCGGTGCTGCTACCAGGTTCATCATTTTGATCTGCGTGCAGCCGCGTTTTTTGAGCACGTCAATGGCTGCAATTGCCGATCCGCCTGTTGCGAGCATCGGGTCAATCACAATCAGCTGACGTTCAGTTACGTCTGTAGGCAGTTTGGTGTAGTATTCAACCGGCTGCAGTGTTTCCGGATCACGGAACAAGCCAACATGTCCTACTTTTGCCGCTGGCAGCAGCTTCACCACGCCATCCAGCATGCCCAGTCCAGCGCGCAGGATTGGTACGAGTCCCAGCATACGGCCGGAAATCACTTTTCCTTTGGTTGCTGCTACAGGTGTCTGTACGTCGATGGATTCCAGTTCAACGTCTCTTGTAATCTCGTAAGCCATCAGCGTCGCTACTTCATCAACCAATTCACGAAAATCTTTCGTATTCGTACGCATGTCGCGTATAAACGTCAGTTTGTGTTGAATCAGGGGGTGATCACATATTACTAATTTTCCCATTAAATTGTCCCTCCGGTAAGTTCTTCATGTGTTAAGCATTTCCAAATATACCTAGCCGTCATTCACAGGCCCGATAAATCCTGTATATTATATCATCACCCACACTGAATTACACCATCAAAGGGCACCTAATCATTACAGAATAGCAAATCATACAAAAACAGGACCGGAAATTGATCCATCCGGTCCTGTTTGCTCGTGCTGTTATGTCACTTGAATGCTCAAAATACGTGTGAACACTAAAGATGCTCTTTTGTAATACAACACCACTCCGCCACCAGAATGCTCCTTCGATCGCCGTTATCCCCGAATTTTATGAATCACCTTAGGTAGGTAAAAATCCGGGGATAAATGCGAGCGCTTCGCTTCTACGGCCTCATTCTGCTCACTTCGTTCCTCTGTATTCCATTTTAACAACCTTCAAAACCAAACAGCACGAGCAGTGTTTTTCAGCAGTTGAAGTAACAGTCCTAGTATTTAAGGTCTGTGTACAGCGGGTATTGATCTGTCAGGGCCGTTACTTCTGCGCGAGCCTGATCAAGCGTTGCTGTGTCTTTTGGATTTTTAAGCGTCTTGGCAATGATCTTACCGATGGCTGCCATCGCTTTCTCGTCCATACCGCGGGAAGTCGCCGCAGGTGTACCGATACGGATACCGCTGGTGATGAACGGACTTGTCGGGTCAAACGGAATCGCGTTTTTGTTCACGGTAATACCGATAGAGTCAAGCACATGCTCTGCTTCTTTACCTGTGATATTCACGCTGCGAGTATCGATCAGCATCAAGTGGTTATCTGTACCGCCGGATACGATGTTCAATCCTTCGGCGATCAATGTTTCAGCGAGCACCTGTGCGTTTTTCACTACGTTTTGCGCATACGTTTTGAACGAAGGCTGCAGAGCTTCACCAAAAGCTACGGCTTTCGAAGCGATCACATGCATCAAAGGTCCGCCTTGGGAACCCGGGAATACAGCTTTATCAATGGCAGCTGCCCAGGATTTGCGGCATAGAATCATACCACCGCGTGGTCCGCGCAGCGTTTTGTGTGTTGTCGTCGTTACGAAGTGTGCATGCGGCACCGGGTTAGGATGCAGTCCGGCTGCAACAAGTCCTGCGATATGCGCCATATCGACCATGAACAGCGCGCCAACATCATTGGCAATGGACGCCAGCTTTTCAAAATCAATCGTACGCGGATATGCACTTGCGCCTGCTACGATCAGACGAGGGCGGTGTTTGAATGCTGCTTTGCGAACTTCATCATAATCAATGAGGAATGTATCTTCCTGTACGCCGTAAGCAACGAAATTGTACAGCAAACCGGAAGCATTAACCGGACTACCATGCGTCAAGTGACCACCATGCGCCAGGTTCATCCCCAGAACGGTATCGCCAGGCTTCAAGGCTGCCAGATATACAGCCATGTTCGCTTGTGCACCGGAGTGCGGCTGCACGTTCGCATGTTCTGCACCAAACAGTTCCTTGGCACGATCACGCGCGATATCTTCAACGATATCAACATGCTCACAACCGCCATAGTAACGTTTGCCCGGGTAACCTTCAGCATACTTGTTAGTCAATACAGAGCCCATTGCTTCAATTACCGCTTCACTTACGATGTTCTCGGATGCGATCAGCTCAATGTTGTTCTGTTGGCGTTTCAGTTCAAGATTCATCGCTTCCAATACTGCAGGGTCATTCTTGCGCAATTGTTCCATGATTAAATTCCTCCTAGATTATAATGAAGTTATAAAGCGAGCTTTCAGGTTACACGCCTGACTTCGATTGCATCACCATCTTACGATCACTGTTATCCCCAGATTTCTTTGAGCCCCTTTTGACAAAGAGAAAATCCGGTGATAAACGTGAACGCGCTGCTTCTCCAGATTGGTGCTGCACTCTCCGTTTACGTGTAAACATCATTTCGCTTTATACGTTAGTCACAAAAGGTTGAATCAGGCTGCTCTTCCATACGATATACTGCCCGTTCGCCGCCAATCAGCTTCGGACGGGTAAGTGCTGCGGTCACACGAGCCTCACCAATATAGCGAAGCGATGTACGGAAAGGAACCGCAACATGACGCAGATGCATGCCAATCATCGTCTCCCCGATATCCAGACCTGCATGAGCCTGAATATGCTCAGCCAGACACGGATCGGACAGTGATCGATAGGCAGTCGATGCCATGGAACCACCAGCCTTTGGTACAGGTACTGCACCAACCTCTGTCAGTCCGAGACGCTCAAGCAGCGCACGTTCCATCACAAGCGCCCGGTTCAGGTGTTCGCAGCATTGGAATACGGTATGGAAACCAAACTCCGTCTGCACCTCGTGAATACCCGCAAGCAGCTGCTGCGCTACGTCCACTGCACCGCTTGTTCCAATACGCCGACCTGCAACCTCGCTTGTACTTGTGCCAATGACAACAATGTGTCCGGCTCCAAGCTTTCCGGCAAGTGCCAGTTCACGCAGGATCGATGCGGTCTGCTGCTGCAGTCCAGGTTGTTCCGAATCCAATTCAATCGTCATCCTATCGCCTCCCGATAAAATCATGCCTGCTGCCTCGTGCTGCTTTCTCCTCTGCATACGCTCATGGCATTTCAGGTACTATTATAGCGAAAAATCAGACGAAAGACGAAAAAAAGAGCAGTCTGCGGGTATCGCAGAATTGCTCTTTTGCCCAGGCGACCGGCCGTTTGTTCCGGTGCTCCATTGTGGTTGTGCCCACTTCGTCGCCAGTTACACCGGATCCCTGTTTTCCCCTTCATCATAAATCAACCCTACTCTAAAATCAACGGTTAATTTACATCTGATGTTCTGTTTCTATATCTTGTCTATCTTTGCCGAAATTTACTCAAGCTTATCCAGAAGCCGCGATAAAGCTGTCCGTATCTCTGCTGCAGCGATATTGTAATCATCCCGACTCCCGCCAAACGGGTCCGAGATATCAAAGCTCGGTATACGTTGGCGGATCTCAATGGCGCGCTCCCGCTCGGATGCCAAAATCTCCTGCCCCAGTGCACGCTTCATCTCCAGTGTCGCGTACAGGCTGTCCAATTCCTGCAGGTCCTGCAGCACCTGCTCATCATTCTCCACATACTCTTTCAACGTATAGGTCTTCTGAATGGAATCCGGAAACACCTGCATCACATGCTGCTTATGACTCCGGGTTAATGTCAGAATCAGATCGGCCCAATCGACCAGCTCTGCGCTGAGCTGTGTGGAATGGGACGGTCCCTCCGCACTATGATCCTTCAACACCGCTTCGGCATGACGCGAGATCGGCATTCCCGACGCTGCGGCTACACCCGCAGAACGAACATGCACCTCAATGCCGCGCTCGGATGCCAGTTTTCGCAAAAGCCCTTCTGCCATGGGGCTGCGGCACGTATTGCCTGTACATACAAATAAAATATGTTTCATTGTGTTAGCCTCCCCATTAGATCAAGATGTGATATGCCTATCGTATCGTTCGCACGTTTTATTTTAAAATATAAACAAAAGTCCAAAGGCAAGCAAGATGGCTCCGCCTACTGCCTCACCGTAATCCCCCAGATTCTGACTTACCCGGCGTCCCAGCAGCAGCCCCAAGATGGACATCAACCCGCCGCAGAAACCGAAGGCCAGAATCGTCAGAACAAGATCGCTGCTGAACATGCCCAGCGATACGCCAACGGAGAATGAATCTACGCTGACACTGAGTGAAAATAAAATAATACCCAGTAAAGAGCGGTGATCCACCAGCTTGGTTTCCCCTTCGCGAAACGCATTCAAAATCATATGACCGCCCAGCAGCACAAGCAGGCCGCCTGCCGCATAATTCGTAATATCACCCAGCAAGGAGCTCATATACTTGCCCATATACATGCCCGCAAGCGGCATGATGATATGGAACAGCGCCGTGACCGTACTGATCTTCAACACGTCCCGCAGCCGTATGCCCTTCATGCCAATTCCGATACCGAGCGAGAACGCATCCAGCCCAAGCGCAACGGCCATAATCAGAATGGTTACCAACTGCCCCACATGAGCAGACACATCCCACATCCTCATTCCCCCAAGTCGCATAAAGGTTCTTGTACACGATATGCGGACAAGAACTCAAACATGACGGATGCGGGGAAACTGGAAGGAAGAAGTGTTGATGCAGCATTCCGATGAGAAAAGGCAGGTCAAGGCTTGCTCGCTGTATGAAAAAGCAATCGGTTGTCACGTTAAACGCGGCGTCTGTCTGCGGAGCGTCGGGTCTCCTGATCCGGTGGTCAGGAGCGTTCAGGTGGGCAGGTCAGCCAACTTGGATGAGTTGGTTGCCTGCCGCCTTGAGCAGCCGATTCATGACGGCTGCTCCCAGCCCTTCGCGCGAGCAGGCTTCCGCCACAATATATGTGGCTCCCTGCTCATCGCAGCTGCGCAGCGCGGCGTACAGCCTGCGCGCAGCTTCCTGCAGCTCGCTGGCGTCGCCCAGCGAGAATACGGCATCGGCGCGGTACTGCTCCGCGTGCTCGGCGAACGCCAGCACCGCGGTGCGCTCTCCGCGCTGCGCCGCCTCTGCGAGAGCGGCGCGGGTCCAGGCCGCCACCGCTTCGGGCGGCCCCTCAACCACGCACAGCGCTCCTGCGGGTGCGTAGTGCGTGTACTTCATGCCCGGCGAGCGCGGCGCCGGGCTGGTGCTGTCGCCACCGGCCCCCTCGGCGAGAAGCGCCGGGTCCGTGGCGACACGGGCGGCCACGGCGGACAGTTGCTCCGCCGTGATGCCGCCCGGGCGCAGGATGGTGACGGTACCGTCGTCACCGGCCTGCACCACAGTGGACTCGACGCCCACCCCGGTGGGGCCGCCGTCCACAATGCCGCCGATGCGGCCGTCCAGATCCTCCCGCACATGTGCGGCGAGGGTCGGGCTGGGCCGCCCGGAACGGTTGGCGCTTGGCGCAGCCACAGGGCATGCTGCCGCTGCGATGAGCGGCAAAGCCACCGGGTGGTCGGGCATGCGCACGGCCACCGTATCCAGCCCGGCGGTGACGCGCGGGGACACCGCCCCTGGCCTAACCGGCAGCACCAGCGTAAGTGGACCCGGCCAGAAGGCCGTGATCAATGCTTCCGCTGTCTCGTTAACCTCAGTGACCAGTTCCTGCAGCTGGTCACGATGCGCGATATGCACAATCAGCGGGTTGTCGGAAGGCCGACCCTTGGCGGCAAATACCGCTTCCACCGCTTCTGTGCTCCGCGCATCTGCGCCGAGACCGTAGACCGTCTCGGTCGGGAAGGCCACGGTTTCTCCTTGACCCAGGCAGGCTGCCGCTGCCTGCAGGTCAGCAAGCGCCGCTTCACGGGCGGCGCTCCCCTTTTTCACACTGGAATACAGGGAAATCTCCTGCATATCTTCTGCTTCACTTTGTTCCTGCAGCAGCGCTCTGACATCCCAAAAGGCTGTGTTATGTCCACCCTGGGCTGTACCTGCCGCCTCGTTGACCAACTTATCCTCTAACGAGTGATGCTGCATAGATTCATGCTCTCTGTTCATATATATCATCATCCCTAAACTTCAAGTAGGTTCAATTTCAGTACATATTAGTATAGCATATCTGTCACGTTTCAGGTTTGATCGAGCCATAAGTACGCTCCCCTTCACAGCCTCGTTCCTAAAAAAGAAGCTCTCTGCACACCCGCAGCAGAGGCCTCTCTCATGATTTATATCCTATTTCCATCCAAATACTTCATATCGAAATCACGTTGTTAGGAGAATAATCCTGTTACCCAATCCCACAGTTTCACAGCTATATCCCATAGAAAGAATCTTGCTTCAGGCGTCTCTCCCTGCATGGATGCCTTCACCTCTACCGAGTCTGCTCCTGCCGCAGAGACTGCAGCTGGTTTAGCCAGTGCATCCCCTGTACTCGCATCGATAAAACACAATGGCGGGAACAATACACACCACCAGTTCTGCCCTTTGCCTTCACCCAGCGTGATCCGTACCGCTTCATAATCACCTGCAGGGTATACCGTGCCGCCATACAGCTTAGTAGGAAAAGGAACCGTGCCGAGCTCTACTTGATAATCATAGGTCAGTCCACGTTTCGTTAACTCTTCACCTACCCGATTCTCAATCTCGGACAGATGCTCCCGAATCACATGGCGTGCCTGCTCCAGACTTTGCGGATTTTCCAAGGTTCCGACCCACTCGCCCATCTGTGCAACCACCGCATCCCGTATCTCACGTTTGACAAGCTGATCTCCTGCCCCATCGGAATTTGCCAGTATCCGCAATCGAATCGACTGCTCCGGTATCGCCGTCGCTGCAACAGCCGCATCCGTTTTCTGACCTTCCCACATCATAATGATCATCATAAGACATACAATAATAAGTCCAATTTGCTTCACGATTCGTCTGCTCATCCCGTTCTTCCCCCTCGGCTCGGTATCCAGCGCCCAACTCTCTCATGTCTATCAGTATGCCCGGATGAGCGGGAAGTAAACCTAGTATATTCACAAATCTATTAAAATGTCTCATAGAAACAACGATAACCGAAGCGCTGCATCGTCGATGTGTTTGCCATGGCCTTGATCTTATGCTCTCTCTCCTATCGCTTTCAGACCATGATATCCTTATCCTTATTTGATCAAATAAATTCATAAAAAAGAGGCTGACCCTGGCCTGCTCACAGGCCTGTCAACCTCTTGGATTCATTTCCTTGGGGAACAGGATAAGTCACTTCCTCCAACGTAAATACAGCTGCATGATGCTGTTCTCTTTTCTCTTTTCTCTTCTTGATCAAGTCCCAGATTCGCTGCATGAAGGACGGAGGCTGCTCCTCTGGGAGCAGTTCATCTTCATCCTCGTCCCCGTACAGTTTAATGCTCATCACCAGCCCGATACAGGCCATGTTGATCAGCAAAGACGTTCCGCCATAACTGATAAATGGCAGCGTGATGCCCGTCAGCGGCATAAGCCCAAGAAATGCTCCTATATTTTCAAACACCTGATAGAGCAGCATACCGATAATGCCCACGATGATAATGGGTCCGGCCCGTTCTTTGCACTCCAGTGCGATCAGCACCATCCGATGGATGAGGATAAAATATAATAGAATTAGCAGGGAAGCTCCTACAAAACCAAATTCCTCTGCGATCACTACAAAGATCGAATCCGAGTACGTATAAGGTACACGTCCGCTTTGGACAGAGGTACCTTCCAGGAACCCTTTACCCATAATCCCGCCTGATCCGATGGCAAGCCCGGCATTTTTCGTATGCCACATCGCTTTGGCAGTTGCTTTCTCGGGAACAAGCCACGGATCAATCCGTTCAGCCCAATGCTCCCGTTTGATTTTTTCCAGAAATGAGAACACCTCATCATGGTAGAACGTATATGCTTTGATGAACCCAATAAAGAATGCACCTATAATCGTCAGCCCGATTAATGCATGTTTCAGCTTGATATTGCCGATCCATAATACTGCAGCCAGAATGATCACATACCCCAGAGCATTACCCAAGTCATTCTGTGCCATAACAAGGGCAAACGGAATAAATGTCCAACATCCAATCGGCACCACGTCTCTCCAAAAACCCAGATCCCCTCGTTTACGCTTCACAATAAGATGGGCGAGGAACAAAATGAGAATCATTTTAAACAATTCGGCAGGTTGAAACGAAATGCTCTCGCTGATCTTCAGCCAGCCGTTCGCGTTGTTAACCTTACTTCCAAGCACATTAGCCAATATTAGAAAAATGATACCGATGCCGTACAGAAGAAATGCGTATCTCACATACAGCTTGTAGTTGACTAATCCAATTCCAATGACAGCGATAAACCCCGCTGCATAGAAATAAATGGTTTTCACATGATGACTTGCCAGATTGGGATCAAAACGTGTACCGCTGTAGATCGCAAATACACTCATAACCATTAATAACAGCAGTACAAAAAGTATGATGCCGTCCAGCTTTTTCACCATTCTCCACATGATGTTTGATTATCCCCCTATATCTCACATCGTATATTCCCAATATAGATCATTATTACCATTGTACCTAATTCGTCGGGAGAATGGAAACTCGATCATCATGTGACAAATTCCACTTTACGAAGCAGGGACATCATTCCTCATGCCGCAGCCTTACCTATGAAAAAACAAAAAAACCTTGGAACCGGTCTATCCAGTCCATGCTGGAAAGATCGGTTCTAAGGTTTTATGAAAAGTTTTACGCTGCATTTGTAACTGCGAGTTTTGATGAGAGAATCGCTGCAAACATTAATGGAATCTCCACGTTTACTGTTCCGGCTGCTCCTGCTGCACAGGTTTGCGTCTGAACAGCTTCATCACTAGTTCCGTAATGCTCGGCTGTTCCGCTGATCCCAGAATATCTTCGTTGTCTTCGGTGTGCACCTTGATGCTCATGGCAATGCCCATACTGATCATGTTGATCAGCAGTGATGTACCCCCATAGCTGATAAAAGGAAGCGTAATACCGGTCAGCGGCATGAGGCCTATAAACGGACCAATATTAACAAAGACCTGATACAGAATCATCGCAATAATGCCTACGATTAAATAGGCACCTACCCGGTCCTTACATTCCAAAGCGATCAACACCAGCCTATGAATCAGGATGAAATACAATAAAAGCAGTACCGAAGCACCAACAAAACCAAATTCTTCACCGATCTGTACAAAAATCGAGTCCGCGTAAGCCAAGGGTACCCGATTGGATTGAATGGTCGTTCCTTCCATATACCCTTTGCCGGTAACACCACCCGAACCTATGGCAAGTTTGGCATTGTATGTCTGCCATAATACATCTCTGGATGTCAGTTCAGGCACGAGCCAAGGGTCGAACCGCTCTGCCCAGTGTGCACGTTTAATATCTTTGAGGAAACCTGTAATTTCATCATGATAATGAATATAGGCCTGTATGCCAGCAACGATTGCGCTTACCGCCAGTACAAAACCAATCAATGCATGTGAAAATTTGATATTGCCGATCCATAATAGACCGATCCAGATAAAGATATAACTGAGTACCGCACCCAGGTCATTTTGCAGCAGCACAAGCAGTAAGGGCGGCAGAACACACAGACTGATGGGAATGACATCTCGCCCTAAAAACAAAGGCCTGTTCTTCTTTCTGGCGAGCAGTGTCGATAACATGACAATAAGACATA
This sequence comes from Paenibacillus sp. AN1007, assembly GCF_040702995.1. Taxonomy (NCBI): domain Bacteria; kingdom Bacillati; phylum Bacillota; class Bacilli; order Caryophanales; family Paenibacillaceae; genus Paenibacillus; species Paenibacillus sp. AN1007. The sequence goes on along the minus strand of NZ_CP159992.1, from coordinate 6,478,732 downwards.
GCTTGAACAGCTCCGAAGGCTGCAGACTGACTCCGCCAATCGAAAGCCAGCCTTGGGCTCCGTAGTACTCATTACCGATAAACAAAACCAGAACTAACAGGAACAGACCAAGCCCATAGATATATAAATAATTTTTGACGATGAATTTATAGTTGATCATGGACATTCCGAAAAAAACAGCAAAACCCAAAACATAAAATACAATCATATTTTTGGTGAATCCCTCGACCTTCGGACGACCAGTCGTAGTACTGTAAATGGCCATTATACTGATGACCATCAGGATCAACAAAATAAAAACGATGGAGTAGTCGATCTTTTTGAATTTGTGCAGCATGTAATTATGTTCCCCCAAGCATTCAGAAAATCTTCGGCATACCCCATTGTAGAGGATTTCGCGGCAAAAAGAAAACTTACGCGCCTTACATTTTTGTCACCTGTTCCGAAGGTCGAACACCCAGGACATGCCGCTCAATTCCGGCAAGGTCAGGAACAATGATAATTTCCGGCCAATGCCCCGCCGATTCCAGCAGCGCCGCCACGTCCCGAGCCTGGCCCATGCCCAGCTCAAAACCGACAATCTGCGGCGGCGCAGACAGCAGCTGCAGCTGCTCCAGCATGATACGGTACGGGGCAAGCCCGTCCGGACCGCCATCCAATGCGAGGTGCGGCTCATGATCGCGCACCTCCTGCTGCAGCCCGGCGATATCTCCTGCCGGGATATAGGGCGGGTTGGACACCAGAATGTCCAACCGCTCCCCGGCGAACGGGGCCAGCAGATCGCCTTCACGGAAGTCGATCTGTACACCGTTCGCGGCCGCGTTGCGCGCGGCCACCTGCAGCGCATCCGCCGAGAGATCCCCGGCGGACACCTGCCACTGCGGGCGAAGCGAAGCCATCGTCACGGCGATGGCACCGCTGCCCGTACCAATGTCGACGGCGTGCACTGCACGGCCGGCGCCAGCACACACGCGGTCGGCTTCGCGCAGCACAGCCTCGACCAGCAGCTCGGTCTCCGGCCGCGGGATCAGCACGGCCGGCGTGACTTCGAACGGCAGCCCGTAAAACTCCTGGCTGCCGATAATATACTGCGCCGGCTCACCCGCAGCCTTGCGCGTAACGGCTTCTTCCCAGCGGCTGCGCAGCTCCCCGGGGAACGGCTCCGGCTGCATCATGTAGTACTGTGCGCCATAGACGCCCAGCACATGCTCCAGCAGCAGCCGGGCATTGTTCTGCGGCTCGTACACGCCGCACTTCTCCAAAAAAGAGGAAGCCTCGACAAAGGCTTCCCGGCAGCTCTGCTCCGGCGTCATGACAAACTGAGCGCGCGTCACAGATTATTCTCCTCTTTCCATCATTTCCGTCTGCTGTGCAATCGTCAGTGCAGACAGAATATCTTCGATCTCCCCGTTCATGATCTGATCCAGCTTGTGCATCGTCAGACCGATACGGTGATCGGTAACACGGCTTTGCGGGAAGTTGTACGTGCGAATCCGCTCACTGCGGTCTCCCGTTCCCACTTTGCTTTTGCGCTCCACGGAGATTTTCGCTTCTTCTTCCATGCGTTTCATATCGAAGATACGTGTACGCAGCACCTGCAGCGCTTTTTCCTTGTTGGAGTTCTGCGATTTTCCATCCTGACACGTAGCTACAATGCCCGTTGGAACGTGGGTTACCCGTACCGCCGATTTCGTTGTATTAACCGATTGTCCACCCGCACCACTGGAGCAGAACGTATCGACACGAATGTCTTTATCGTGAATTTCGATATCAAAATCTTCCGCTTCCGGCATTACAGCAACGGTTGAAGTCGATGTATGAATCCGTCCGCCGGATTCCGTCGTTGGAATACGCTGTACACGGTGCGCACCGCTCTCGTATTTCATTTTGCTGTATGCGCCGCGACCGTTGATCATGAACACAACCTCTTTGAATCCACCGAGGTCATTCGTGTTCACATCCATCAGTTCCACTTTCCAGCCCTGTGCATCCGCATAACGGGTATACATCCGGTATAGATCTGCCGCAAACAACGCCGCTTCATCTCCACCAGCTGCGCCGCGAATCTCCACAATGACGTTTTTATCATCATTCGGGTCTTTCGGCAGCATGAGTACACGAATCAGTTCATCCAGCTCTTTCTGACGTGCGGACAGTTCTTCGATTTCCATTTTGACCATCTCGCGCATCTCGTCATCCAGCTTCTCGCCCTGCATTTCCTTCGCCGCTTCCAGATCCTCGCTCACTTGTTTGTACTCATTGTACGCATCGTATGTCGGCTGAAGATCAGATTGCTCCTTGGAATATTCACGCAGCTTTTTGTTATCACTGGCTACATCCGGGTCACACAAAAGCTCGCTCAGCTTTTCATAACGATCGGCTAATGCCTGCAATTTATCCAACATGTATAGTCACCTCACGTTTTATTTTGTCATGCACATCCCGGTTTCAATATACGATTCCGACTGCGCCATTCGTATCACATATCTATAATTCAAAATTCCACAATCCACAGGATTCCATCTGAATCCCTTGACCGCAGCATGTCATTCCAATTCACATGGTCTTATATGATCGACGTATAACCTCGCTACAACGTCATCAAATCCTTTACTTTTAAAGTGATATAAAGAAATCGTTACCTGCTGGAATCCTCCGTCTCCTCTCAACGATTGAAACGAACAGTTCATCATCGGTATACGACTCTTAATTATAGCATATTCTTATGCTTCTGAACAGCAACAGTTCCGGGTGTGCACCTTAAAATTTTCAGGATTCATTTGACCCGCTAGAGCACCCCATCTTCTACCTGCTCCAGCACAACGCTCCACCAAGTCTCCTCATTCAGCACACTTACCGGGTCTTTCTCTGTATAAAATAAACGCAGATCCTTCAACGCCTGATCTCTGGTAGATCGGTCACTTTGCTGCGATCGAGGTTTAATCTCTCCGCGCCGAAAAGCCTCCAGCTTCGCCTGCGCTTGTTCCAGCGTCATGACACTGGGTGCAGCTTGCTTGGAATGCTCATGAATGAATGATGCGTACCTGTGCAAAAATTCCATAAACCGATGGATGCTGCTGTTCACCACGGCACACTCTCCGGTCTGTACATCTATTCTATATAGTATCCCCGTGCCAGCCTCCAGCCCGAGGATTGCCGTCTTCTCATCCCACTCATAACCGATAGGGAGCAGCATTCGAAGATCATCTTCTGCCCATATCAGACCTTGATTCGTCTGTGAGTCAAACCGGATACCGAGTATATCTTCACCGTTCATCCTGATCTGCAGCAGACCAGAATGCAGCAGCAGCTCCTGTGTCTCTCTGTCCAGCCCTGCCTTTTCTACAAGTGCAGGATCAAATCGAACGACCTTAGACGTATTCTCCAATGCCGCCACCTCCTCAAGGAGTACTTCTTACCTTTTATTATATCCATCACGGATAAACAATCCAGTGAAAACGTAATCATATCTTCGTCAATAACCGGGCACACCTCCGAGTAAAATGTAAAACAAAAACAGCATCATTCTCTAAAGATAGAGAGCGATGCTGTTCTTTAATTTTGACTAGTGCCCTTTGTATATACGAACCCGTCTGAACTTCCGTTTACTCGGTTATTACACGTTGAAACGGAAATGCATCACGTCGCCGTCATTCACCACATACTCTTTACCTTCCAGACGCAGTTGGCCGCGCTCTTTGGCACCGTTCATGGAACCTGCTGCAACCAGATCGTCATATGAAACAACCTCTGCACGGATGAATCCACGTTCGAAGTCGGTGTGAATGACACCCGCTGCGCCGGGCGCTTTTGTTCCTTTACGGATCGTCCATGCACGAACCTCTTGTACACCCGCTGTAAAGTACGTGTACAGGCCAAGCAATTTGTAAGCTGCTTTAATCAGCAGGTTCAGACCAGATTCCTGAATCCCCAGCTCTTCGAGGAACATTTGTTTATCTTCGCCTTCCAGCTCGGAGATTTCTTCTTCAACCTTCGCGCTAATTGGCACCACTTCCGCGTTCTCGGCAGCAGCGAATTCTCTTACTTTCTGCACGTACGCATTGTTCGCTACATCACCAATTTCGTCCTCAGCCACGTTGGCCGCATACAGAACCGGTTTCAGCGTAAGCAGGTGCAGATCACGTACGATCAGACGCTCTTCATCCGACAACTCCATGCTGCGTGCTGGCATATCTTCATAAAGAACTGCTTTTACCTTCTCCAATACTTCCACTTCTTGAGCAGCCGTTTTGTTGCCGCCCTTCATGTTTTTCTTGGAGCGATCGATTTTTTTCTCTACACTCTCGATATCCGCCAGAATCAGCTCCAGATTGATCGTCTGGATGTCGCTGATCGGATCAATTTTTCCATCGACGTGCGTGATATTCTCGTCTACGAAGCAGCGTACCACGTGTACGATCGCATCGACTTCACGGATGTGGGCAAGAAACTTGTTGCCCAGACCTTCGCCTTTGGAAGCTCCCCGTACCAGACCTGCGATGTCTACGAATTCAAATGCGGTAGGAACCGTTTTTTTCGGCTCAACCAGTTCTGTCAATTTGTCCAAACGCTCGTCCGGTACTTCAACGATCCCCACGTTCGGGTCGATCGTACAAAACGGATAGTTTGCGGACTCGGCACCTGCTTGTGTAATTGCGTTAAACAATGTAGATTTACCAACGTTCGGCAGACCCACGATCCCAGCTTTCAAAGCCATGTATATGACAACTCCTCATTCATTACTTGTTCGGTATGGATAATCCTAACCATTATATATGACAAACCCCAAGGCATCAAGGAACTTCGCCGGATCATAAACAGTCCTTCCGATCTTCATATCGCTGTTTCCTGCCTGCATGTTGATATCCCCTTCGGACCATATGTTTTAATCGCTCGCTTGGCCTGAATGAATGATCCGTTTGCAGTATGATAGGATTTGCAGGGTTAAAGCTCGGCTCTAGCCCTTGTCCTTGATCTCTTTGTACATCGTCAAGTCCGTCACTTCATAGCCCATTTTGCGATACAGGCTGCTCGCCCGCTCATTATGTCCAAACACATGCAGCCCAATGCGATCTACTCCAAGACTTCGCGCGCTCTTTTCAAGCGCCTCCATCGTCTCTTTGCCATACCCTTTGCCGCGATGCACCTCTTCCACCACAATATCCAGCAGAAAGGCTTCTTTCCCCCGGCGATTCTCCGTAACATTAAACCAGATGTACCCGACAATGCCGTCCACAGGATGCACCAGATTGTATACGTATGCCCCTGGCGTCTCCAAACCTTCCGGCAGATAACGCTCATAAGATTCCTCTGCCCGTTCTAATGCCTCTTCCGGCGCCCACGTGCCTGCTTCTACTTTTTCCTGTGCAAAATCCGCAATCGAACGGCTGCGAAAACTCGCAAATTGTTCCGTATTCATTGGGGACAGTTCCATTCTCTACTCCTCCTCATCTGGGTGTAATCACTTCGGTGTGAATGTTATGATGACCTACATCTGATCTTTATGTACAGTTCAAGCACCTCTTCAATTATTATTCCCTTATTGCTCTACTCGTTCTCTTTCGTATTGTACCTCATTCACTGAACATCAACTATAAAATAATGCTCCTGCACCAACTTTTGCATACATCCTTCGTTTATATCTTTAATACGAGACACCCGTATACAACAATCGAATAGAAAGGACGGTTTAACCATGCACACCAAACCACGTCGTCCCATTTCCAAAATAAAACTTACGATTGCCCTTGGCCTGATCCTTGCACTAGGCACCATCGCAGTGATGAGTTTTCTAAATGCCATCGATCCGTTCCGCAAACTCAGAATTACGATTGATAATCAGTCAGACTATGACATTACTCAGATTAGACAGGCATAACCCGTTTGAAGCAACCCGTTCTCGATGCGAGCACAGCAGATAAAACAGAAGATTCCGACCTGCTCTATACCTTTAGCGAAGAAATCGTTAGCGGAAAAAAAATTAAGTATACTCCAAAATTGCATTATTTAGGCGAAAGTTCCGTCTACGTCATACTTAAGGACAGTCGCGGCAAAACCTATACAAAAACATCCTGTGGATATACAGAATCTGTGTCAGGAACTTCCCTCATCACGATAACTAACGAGAATATAACTGTGAAGGAAAATTGTACTTAAATTGAATGTTTCTCTTTCTACACATCCACTTATGTTAAAATAGAAGGGCGAGCGACCGGCCAAAGTTTCTCGCCCCAGAGGTCGATGGATCACTCCATCGGCTTTATCCTTTTAACATGGTTGTACATATTAATCAGTTCATCCAGCACCATAGATTGGTGGATCACCTGAGGGTGAAGAAGCTCGCCGTACTCTGTTTTTAATTGATGGAGTTTCTCCCTCGCTTCCTCGATTCGCAGTTTGAGCTCTTTACGATCCATAACACCCCTCCCTGCTGTATCATTTTAGAACATCCTGCTAATTAGCAAAAATTCAAATAAACTCCAACAGGGGCTATATAATAGGGAAAGTTCTAAACAATAAGTGGAACACAAAAAACCCCCTTTGCAGTAGAGAAGTTACTTCTACTCAGGGAGTTGCTCAGAAGATTTATCACTCAATACACTCGCAAACTAACCTCCAAGACCATGACTATTGGTTGTCATTCGGGTATCTGGTTGATTTTCAGTACCTTCTTTTACTGGAGTTGGAACAGTTAGTATAATGACTACACTACATATTGCTATAAGAGAAACTAATTTTTTTATCATTGAGATTTTGCACCTCACTAATTAGATGTTGATACCGCATTATTAGGGAATCGGATGCATACCTTCGGTTTTTTTCAAATAACCCAACACATTTAAGCATAGATAAGCCATTGTTGATCTCAAGAGAGAAGGATAAACTATCCAGTAATGTTTTAAATCCATTTTTATAATCTTCTTTCCCAAAATAATACTCACTTATTCCCATTAACAAACGAGCGTAACGATCATTCGTAATTTGACTACTCATCTTGCCTATTCGACTAACCTGTTCCTGATAAAGGAACACAGATTCGTATTTATTCAGAACATGTTCAATATCTAAGTTGAATGAATTCGCCGCAACTACAATTTCACATAAAGCTGGAAACACTTCATTTTCTTTATTGGAAATATAATTCAAGTAATCAGGAAGCACATGTACTTGTCCATCTCTTAGCATATACATAAACCGATTCGCTTCAGCCCATTCTTGGAATTGAAGCATCACAAGTTCTTCAGCTTCAGTAGGACACTGTACCCAACTATGATCTATATACTGTGTGATATAATGAAGGGCTGTCTTGTAATCTTCAAGGTAAAAGCAGGCACTTCCCATCACTAAATAAGAGTACAATACATAGAATACAATCTCTTTTTTTGTTTCCTTAGATTTTCTATTTCCGTTCAACTCATAATGAATTGTTGCTCTCACTTTGAGTTTTTCCCCTAATTCTAATAACTTATCCCATCGACGCAAGGATGCATATACATTAATAAGATCATTTAATCCATCAAGTTGATAAGGCTCGTCTAAACGATCCACAAAAAATTCAAACTGTGTGGCAAGTGCTAGGTTACTCATCTGATCTTTGGAAAGTCCAATCGTAAACAACCGATACTGACTTAGCGCCAACCGTTCCGAATGCTGCATCTTCTCACTCTCAGCTACGCAACGATAGAGAGGTCTAGCTGCTATCAGCCTCCCTTCATGGTATAACTGCTCTGCCAACTCAAATAAGAGAGGAGCATAAGACAGATTATCCATAATCAGGTTAACAGCTTCTTCCATATATTTAACCTTATCAAGTTCCGCACAACGATACAAAAACGGTCTTAACCTTCGCCAATCTGGGCTTGAATGCACAAAACACTCTTGTATGTATAAATCGTAAAAATAACCTTCCTCCAACCTCATACCTTCCGTAATCCGATCTAGTTGTTGCATACCGATAGGGCGGCTCCCATTCAACGTCCCGCTTAACGTACCAGAATTAACACCTGAAATTTCTGAAAATTGATTAAGAGTCATATGATTTGTTTTCAAATAAATTTCTAAATGTTCACGTATTGTGGTATTTGAGTTCAACGGGAACACCACCTTCCAATCAATAATTAAGCAACGGTCAATAAAATCATACTATAAGATTGTGTTAATTAGCAATATTTTACTTGTAAATATTTTACTAAATAATAAGTGTATACTACTGATCAATTTTTAAGTTCATGTCGATCCGTTCTGGGGTCCATAATAGGATATCCGTAAGAAATGACAATCCATCCATTCCACTCAATCTGTTCACAATAGATTTAATCATCTCTTGTGTATTTCCTGTAACATTCTCAGCGAGAATTATTCCTCCAGAATGACCATCAATATAAATATGCACCACACCTTCAACCTTTTGCACATGCCGAAGTAGGAGCGTGTTTTCATCAACGTAAAATATATAGCTGCAACTTAACACATATCCTCGGCAAACATATACCTCTTCTCTTGACCGAAAGGGCTGAGCACTAACGCAGCTAGCTCCAATTTGGAATTCACAGTAATACCTCCGTTCGAAATTAACGACTACAGTTTAACGTTTAATGATATAAAGCGAACAATATAACGTTAGGTTATGATTACTATGAAAGGCGGGATTGGCTTTGTCTATTAAAATTGTATTAGGACATACTTTAGATGCAGCAAATATCACTAAAAATGCATTAGCAAGAGAAGCGAAAGTTCGACCTAACTTGATCTATGATTTGTGCGAGGGAAAAACAAAGAGGCTTGACCTAGATACTTTAAACAATATTATAAACACGTTGCGTCCAATGACAGGAAATGATTACTCTCTTACGGACGTGCTTGTGTACGAATCAGAAGATAAATAAACTGTATTACACACGTAACAAAGAACATGAAAAGTACACTTTTAAACATAAGAAACACCCAACCCCATCTGATTAGATACAAGATGGGGTTGGGTGTTTTTATCATTTCTATGGTATGGAAACAAATGTATGGAAGATGTTCTGCGTAGATCAAGTCAATCCACACGGAGTGCGATTCTGGAGGTGGGTCAGGAAGGAATGGGAAACAATTTTTTCAATCCACACACTCCATACGGAGTGCGACTTTTTTTGTACCCATGACATCCAATGACTACCGGATTTCAATCCACGCACTCCATATAGAGTGCGACACCAAAGCGGGTGAGTTGATCGGTACCGTATTCTTTATTTCAATCCACGTACCCCATACGGAGTGCGACGCAATGTGGACGCCGGAGCTTCTGTATCGTCGCTTGATTTCAATCCACGCACCCCAACGGAGTGCGACGGGATAAACAGCATTTGCTGTTTAGTGAACAGCTATTTCAATCCACGCACCCCAACGGAGTGCGACAGCGAAAAAATACGTAGTAAAGTTGTAAAATCTAATTCGCATGACGTATCTTCTTCATATTATATCAAACAACCTTACCATTGACTTCAAAAACACCCCAATTTAACCACACACTGTTGCCAAAAGGTCACGAAAACATAAGAAAACTGGTGCGAATCCCCCGGGGAAATCATGTGAGCTTGGGGTTCGCACCACGAGATCCCATTCACTCGCATATTCCATTCCTACATCGAACGATCAGCGAATGCCAGATGGGACACCACGAATTCTAACGATCACCAGCGACGCTATTTTCCTTTTTTTGGTCACTTTTGAAATTCTAACGATCACCAGGGAGCTTATTTACTTGAAAACCACGTTTTTCACAAAATATTGGAGGTTTTCGCACAAATAGCGCTTCTGGTGATCGTTAGAGCTACTGAACCGATACAGCCCTCCGCTTACTAACCTTTTATTCTCCACTCTGACTCCTCGGCGTCCCCGTCCGCCAACCTTACCGCCGCTCTACCAAACGTTCTGTCTGCTTCACACCTGCGATGCTGCCTGCGCCGATGCCAAACATGACGGTGCGAAGTTCGAATTCGACCTGCTCCAGTCGCTGATCCAGTGCTTCGTCGGACGTGACGGCAGATTCGAGCAGCGAGCGGCCGAAGCCTGCGAGGTCGGCACCCAGCGCAAGCGCTTTGGCGGCGTCCACGCCCGTGTACAGTCCGCCGCTTCCGATCAGCGCCCCATCGGGGTTCAGCGCTCGTACGTCCTGAATGCACTCGGCTGTGGGGATGCCCCAGTCGGCAAAGGCTTCCGCCGCCGCTCGGCGTACCGGGTTATTGTTGCGGTACTTCTCCACCTGTACCCAGCTTGTACCACCCGCGCCAGCCACATCGATGAATGCTATGCCCGCTTCGTACAGGCGCTGTGCCGTCACGCCATCGATGCCGAAGCCAACTTCCTTGACACCGACAGGAACTTCCAGCTCACGGCATAATGTCTCGATTCGCTGATATAGTCCGCTGAAGTTTGTATTGCCTTCTGGCTGGAATACCTCCTGCAGCGTGTTCAGATGCAGCACGAGTATATCCGCGCCAGCGATATCCACGGCACGCTGGAAATCAGCTGTGCTGAAGCCATAGTTCAGCTGAACCGCGCCCAGGTTCGCGATGACCGGGATGTCCGGTGCCCAGCGGCGGACATTAAATGTGCTTGCGAGTTCCGGCTGCTCCACGGCAGCCCGGATCGAGCCTACACCGAGCGCCCAACCTCTGGCGTTCGCTACCCTCGCCAGGCGCTCATTGATAGCGCCTGTGGTTTGGCTTCCACCCGTCATCGAACTGATGAGCAGAGGTGTACGCATTGTTTTGCCAAGGAACGAAGTGTCTAGACGCACCTCTTCAAAGTCTAACTCTGGCAGCGGATGATGCCGGAACGCATATTTTTCCAGTCCACTCGTTATACCTTCTCCTGCCACATTCTCCTCCAAGCAGAGGCGCACGTGCTCCAGCTTCCGTTCTCCCGTTGCCACTTCGGGCAGCAGCCGTCTGCCGGCTCGCTCTTGTTCATTCATGATGAGACCTCCTAAGTGAGAATAATGTGCAGGGTAGGCTGGCCTGCATTTGCTTCCTGCTCCCTACCCCATGTTTGGCTGCTCTGTACCCCTTGTTTCTATGTAAATGAAATGCAGTGGAATGAACATCCGCAGCGATCACGGTTCGCCTTCCACACATAACACATATGAAATAATCCATCCTGTGCTTTTGCCGCCACACTTGTTGTTCATCCGACTCTTTATCACGCCAAACATGACTGTATTCTATCAATGCACAACTCTTTCCAGTATACCGTTCCTCTTCACCTAATGAAAGGACGCCCCAAAACCAAATGAGTTCGATGAATAACCTCATTAAAGGTTTTGGAGCACCCTTACGTAACGCCTCACTGAAGCCTTGAAGCAGCCGCTCTCCGTAGTTGGACCCGCAGCACGTGTACCAGCTTATTGAGATGCCAGAGTACCTGTTTCACCTCAGTGTTTAAGTCAATAAAGTTTCGCATTACTGATCTGACCTCGTTAATTTCATCAGGTTTCAGAACAATCTATTTCTCGCCGCACCTATATTATTTTCCCAGCTCCACTGCAAGCTGCTCACCCACAAGCTGACCAGACAAGGTAACAATCGGGGTCCCACCGCCAGGGTGGGTGGTGCCGCCAACGTACCAGAGTCCCTGCACATCTTTGCTTTGGTTACCTGGGCGCATGAAGGTCTGCTTCACCGAATTGGAGGAGATTCCATAGATAGATCCTTGATGAGCGAGTGTATCCTGTTCAATATGTTGGGGGGTATAACGGATCAGCACATCCGATTGTTTTAGTCCGCTGATCCCGCGTGCCTCCAATCGTTCAAGCACAAATTCTCCATAGCGTGTCTGCTGCTCTTCCCAGTTCCACGCTTCGGACAAATATGGCGCGTTCACCAAAATGAATAAATTGCTGGCTCCTTCTGGAGCCATGCCTGCTTCGGAGTACCCGGAGTAACAGATGTATATCGTTGGATCGGAAGGCATGCTGCGGTTACGGAAAATATGTTCAAACTCCGGCTCGTACTGCTCTGGGAAAAAGACGGTGTGATGCAGCAGCTGATCGTATTGCCTGCGCACCCCGGCCAGGGTGACAAAGCCTGAAATGGACGGTTCGTACTTTGCAATCCGGGCATCGCTCATGCGTTTCCGATGCTCAGGTGCAAGCAGCAGCCGGTTTACACTAAGCACATCTCCGTTAGCCACAACCTGCTTCGCCTCCATAAAACCCCGATCTGTATCCACACCCGTCACCCTGCCATTCTGAATTGCAATCTGATGCACCTCTACACCCGTCAGAATCTGCACACCTTTTTCGCACGCAAGCCGAGTCATACCTTCAATAAGCTGATACGTTCCGCCTTTGACCCCGTATACGCCCACCTCTGCTTCCACGTGTCCCATCATGGCGAAGATTGAGGGTGAGAGATACGGCGAAGATCCAACGTACGTAGCATACCTTCCGAACATCGCGAGGGTATGCGGATGATTAAAGTACCTGCGCAGCAGCTTATCCAACTTGACCGCAGGCCGCACCTTAAGCAGACTGCGCAGCATTTGCAGATTGTATTTGTCAGACGGTTTCAGCAGCAGTTTACCGAGAAAATGACGATTCGCTTCTGCGTACAATGCAGCAGACTCATCCATGAAGGCATCATAACGTAAGGCATCCTCTGAACTGTACGCAGCGATCTGTTCTTTCATCGAGCCACGATTTTTGGACAGATCGACCACGGTACCGTCAGCAAAAATATTACGTGTTCGAGGTTCCAGCTCGTACAATTGCACATAGTTCTCCATCGCCACGCCTGCATGATCAAACACCGAGCGAAACGCATCCGGCATCGTGATCGTGCTCGGCCCGCGGTCAAAGTGATACCCCGCCTGCCGGATCTGCTGCGAGCTTGCCGCCCACATGCTCCTGACGCTCCAGAATCATTACCCGTAAGCCGGCTGAGGCAAGACGGATCGCACAGGACAGACCACCGAAGCCTGCCCCGATTATAATGACATCCTGTTTTAAGCTCCCGTTTGAGGCCTCCGCCCGGTGCCCGTTATCCATTTTCATCTCTTCTCCCAGCAGCATTCCTGCCCCTTTTCTACCTTCTCCTATACCTTTGTCTCTCTCTGTATCTTCTGAACCGTCACCATTTCCATTCCCCTGTATATTACGCATCAGCTGTACCGCCTGCCTTTCCATACGTATCCTTTACCGGATCGACCCGCCTGCCATGAGGCCAGACCGATGGCAATGACACATGCCATGCTGATCGGTTGAAAAAGAGCCAGCCACCACGGCTGACCTCCGATATAATCGGATACTCGTTTTACAGCCATGCCAAGCAGCGTGCCTATGAATCCATACAGCATCGAGGTATCACTTCCCGTTAACAGCCCTATCACCAGACCTAGCGGCGGTACCATATACATCATGAAATACATCAGCATCGTACCAAGCAGCAGCACGTCTTTGCGCCCCATGCCTTCATACATGTTTTTCTTGTACCCGTTCCATACCTCACCGCCGTTCTGATACATCCGCGTACTCGTCACATCGTGGACATCTGCCAGCATCACGGGGTGACCCGCACGTTTCGCCGCTTTGGCAAGACTCATATCGTCCACCAGATGCCCTTGAATCGCTGCATGACCGCCAGAAGCTTCGTAACTTGTTCGATGAATAAGCAAAAAAGCCCCCGTAGCGGCGACAAACATCGGACTTGCTGACCTGCGTATCATAAAAATGGGTAGATGGCTGATGATCGTAAACATCATCATCGGCACAACGAGCTTTTCCATCCAGGTCTTGGCGACCTGATAGGGAAATCCGGTAACCAGACCGCCGCCCTGCGCGCACCCTGCAGCAAGTGTCTGCGCAATGGCGTCCGGCTTGACCCGAACGTCTGCATCCACGAACATAAACCAGTCCCCCTGCGCTTCCTGCACCAATCGGTGACAGGCATGGGACTTCCCCATCCAGCCCGCCGGCAGCTCTGTACCGCGAAGCAAACGTACACGCGAATCCCGCTCAGCGATGGCCTGAACCAAAGCCGCGGTTTCGTCTTCCGAGCGGTCGTCCAGTACCAGCACTTCCATGCGGAACCCATCTGTGTGGCTGGCAAGCACACTTTCCAAACATTCTTCGATATGTATTCGTTCGTTTCGGGCGGGAATCAATACCGAAACAAGCAGATCGGGAGGCTGGAGGCTGGCTTTACGGAATGAACGTACTTTAGGAAGACAGGCCGCATTCCATAACGCAAAAAGCAGCTGCACAATCAGCCATCCAGCCAGACACATCCACAGCATTTCAGATGTACTCATACTCCCATTCATGTTATCGGTTCACCCGCTTTCTTGCCTTATCGTATTTCTCGCTAGTGGAACGCATACCCCGAATCAATGACCTCGCATCCGGTAGACTTCCTTGTCCAAGTCGAATCAACGCTGATCTGTGATCATTCAGCTGCTGCTCCAGTACAATGCCCAGCCGCTCTGCGATCTCTTCACTCTTCCACACGTTCCAATTTTCCATGATTGGTGGGCCAGCCTTCATTGAAATTTCCGGCAGGTCATGCTGAACCATGCCATGACATAAGGTGACTGGCACGGCAGCAGCCTGCGGAAAACGACGAAGCACAAGTCCGATACCCGGACGGAACTGAATCGGCCGCGCCTCCTGATGAAGAATTTCACCCTGCGGGAAAATCCAGACCCTTTTGCCAGCAGCCAGCAGCTCACTCGTATACTGCAGCGATGTCCGCACACCAGAAGCACTGTCTTTATTAATTGAATACGCCCCAAGTTTGCGAAAAAAAGCATACTGCCGAAGCTGCCGCTCCTCCATCATCACATAATGATCCCCGCGCGAGGTTTGCTTCGCCGCATGATACAGCAGCAGTCCATCCCACCACGAACTGTGGTTCATGAAATAAACAACAGGCTGATCCGGTGCCATAGGCAGCATCCCTTTCGCGCCATTACGTTCCATCATCTGCGGGTCAAGCGAACCCGAGAGCGTAAACGAACGGAAATGTCTGCGCAGCAAATAATAATGGTTGTACAGCGAGAAGACTCGGTCAAACGCTTTGGACTTTGCGGCGCGGATCATACAGCCAGCTCCCCTCAGCAAGCAGCACACCTGCAATGGCAATGATGAAACTGCCTGTTATCCCTTCCTTAAGGGCAAGCAGACCGAACAAAAGAATAAATAGCTGGTACAGCCATTTTGCCCGGAGTAAAGAACGTCGATCCTTCGGCATAGCCGGCAAAAAGAGAGACAGCAATGCGCCCATAATGAACCAGCTGATGTAGTTTGTCCACGGGACACCATAGAACCCGCCCGGAGCCTGCCATTCCCAAAATCCTCTTGCATGAGCCACAGGGTCAAGTACCAAATCCAGCACAATGGCCCAAAATCCCGTTTTGAGGGCTCGCACTAACTTACCACCCCACGTTGATCCGCCGCCGCTGATCAGTGCCGAATTGCCCACGACGGCAATCCAGGCAAATCCAAGCGTTACCGGAACGCTGAACAGATGTATGCCGAAGAAATCCGAGTAAGCGTACTCGCCAAAAGGCCAGTGTGTATGTACACCGATCCATTCCACGCCCATCCCGCCCAGCCAGATGATGAAAGAAGATATCCAGAGGCCGGGACGCAGCCATTTGACTGACTGGTCGGACAGATCAGATCGGTAATTTTGCTTCTGATAGATAAGATCCAGTACACAAAGTGCGTAAAACACCAGAAAGAGTCCATTGGAAAAAGATAACGCCTCAGGCACACCTATCGTAAGCATCAGGATGGCACCGATGGCATACCAGACCCAGTATACCCACTGAACCATCAGGATACCGCCATTCGGGAAGCTTGATACGCCAGCATCGGATAACGTTTCACAATCGCACCCAGCATCTCCAGTTTCAATTCATCGCTGACATAAGCCCGTTTCGTGTATACATCGTAGTCGTTACGCTCCACGGCGTGCAGAATCGTCGAATAGAAGGCCGCGGCTAACTCAATCGAAAAGGCACTCTCTACCGGATAGGTGTCCAGACGATCCATGCCGATCCGGAACCAGTTTAAAGCTGCATCTTTCAAATCCTGAATAATGGCAATAAATCGATCATCCACAACACCGTCTTCCCAGTCCTGCTCGGAGTAGCCGTGTTTCTCCATGATCTCCAGCGGTACATAGCGGCGCATTCTGGCCCGGTCTTCACCTACGTCACGAATAATGTTCACGATCTGCATGCCTTTACCCAGTGCAATACCATTCATCGCCACTTCCGCACCGTTATCATTACGCAGCACAGGCAGCAGCATTTCCCCTACCGTTCCAGCAACCAGATAACAATAGTGTTCCAGCTGTTTCAGCGTTGTATAATGGGTCACTTCCAGATCCGTTAATTGTCCTTCCATCTGACGGAAAAACGGGCCTTTGTCCAGATGAGGGAAGCTGCTGAACAGCCATCTCAGGGCCGGCCAGATAAAATGTCCTTCCGCCTCTTCGAGGTGTTCAAATAAATCACGAATCTCATGGATCGTATATGTTGATTGTTCGGGTTCATCTACACTGTCATCAATCATGCGGCAGAACGCATAGATAACATACACCGCCTCGCGGCGGGGACTTGGCAGGCCTTTAAATGCCTGATAAAAAGACGAGGAGCCCTTCTGCATCAACTCTTCACACCTGCTCAAAATTGCTTCGTTCATTTCCCCATCTCCTTCATGAGTTGATTGACAGCCATCCTTGCGCCCTGCATCACAATAGGCACGCCGCCTCCTGGATGTACCGAAGCCCCGGCAGCGTACAAACCTTGAATTTTCGGAAACGGCTTAGGCTGCGGGCGATATACTCCGGACTGA
Source organism: Paenibacillus sp. AN1007 (assembly GCF_040702995.1). Taxonomy (NCBI): domain Bacteria; kingdom Bacillati; phylum Bacillota; class Bacilli; order Caryophanales; family Paenibacillaceae; genus Paenibacillus; species Paenibacillus sp. AN1007. The sequence goes on along the minus strand of NZ_CP159992.1, from coordinate 6,461,889 downwards.
AACAGGACAGGAGCAATGCCAAAGCTTCCTCCGCCATAAAGGCCGTCACGCGCGGCGTCGGCTGGTGTACGTACCTTTTTCCACTGCAGCGCTGCACGCAGTCCCGGGAATCCCCGCTCTTCCGCTTCCTGAAGCACCCGTTCTGCCAGCGCCTCACTCTCCTGTTCCCAGTGCACGCCCTCTGCGTCCGGTACCGGAATGAGAAAATACAGTACGCTCTGTTCCGGAGGTGCAGCTGTCTCGTCCACCGCAGCCGGATTGAATACGTAAAAGGATGGCTTCGCCGGAATGCGGCGCTCGTTGAACACTTGGCGCAAACTACCATCCAGACTTGGCGGCAGGAAAAACTGATGCGCTGCGGCATCATCCCACCTTTTGTCTGCTCCAGCATAGATCAGTACACATCCCGATGAAGGCCGATACGGCTTGCGTTTCACGGGTGCTTCCGGTATCTGCTTGAGCAGCCCGCTCAAGTTCGGAAAATCCCCGTTGTAGATTACGGCATCCACCTCTTCAGCACCTTCAGCCGTTTCAATACCCTCGCATACTCCATGGCTGATCTTCAATCCGGTAACCTCTGTATTCAGCTTGATCTTGCCGCCGCGAGAGAGCAGTTCCTGCTCCAAAATAACGGGCAGAGCCGCGTAACCGCCCTTCACCATCCAGATGCCATACTCATGCTCGGCGTAAGGAAGCAATGAATAAATGCCCGGTGTGCCAAAGGGCGATCCACCGATATACAAACTTTGCAGCGAATACGCATCGAGCAGTTCTTCATGTTCGAAATAATCCCCTACTGCCTTCCGCACACTCTTGTGCGCACGCAGCCTGCCCATAAGCGCCATGAGCGAAGGGGTGAAGAAGTCCCTTTTGCGAGGAAACATCTGCTCCAGAAAGGCTGCCCGTCCTGCGGGAAACAACGTATCCATATCCTCCATGAATCTCGTGAATCCACGACCTTCTCCCGGGAACAACCGTTCAATCTCTGCGGTCTGCTCCACCCGGTCTGTCATCTTGGTCATAACACGTCCACTGTGATAGTGCACCCGGTATAAAGGATCACAGCGCAGCAGCTCAATTTTGGAGCGATCGACACCGGCCTCTTCCAGAATGCCAAGCAGCATCTCGGGCAGCAGGACAATCGTTGGCCCCTGATCAATCCGGTAATCCCCTTCCTGTTCAAAAGCAATCCGTCCACCTACGCGGGAGCCTCGCTCGTACACCGTAACATCCCATCCCTGACGGTTCAGCAGCAAAGCTGAGGTAAGCCCTCCAATTCCTGCACCTACAACAGCAGCCCGCTTCATGAGTGTCCTCCGGCCCGGGCAGTCTTCACGTAGGAGGATGGCTTGGTACGTCTCCGTGCATCCTCTTCCTGAATCAATCTGACACTGATTCGCGCCGATTCGAAAATGGTCGGCAAGCCGCTGCCCGGATGGGTACCTCCGCCCACCAGCCAAACGCGTTCCAATTCCTCAAACTGATTATGCGGTCTGAGATACATCATCTGACCCAGGTTATGAGCCATGTTGAACGTAGCCCCTTGGTATACGTCCAGTTCATTCTGCCAATCCAGCGGGGTGAACATCATGCATTCTTCAATGCGCCCACGGATATCTGCCAGTTCAGGAATCGCTTCGAGCCGCTTCAGCATAGCTTCCTGCACTTTCGCTCGTTCGGCCTCCCAATCGATATCTCCTGTAAGGTTTGGTGTCGGCATCAGCACATAAAGTGCAGATTTTCCTGCCGGAGCGAGTGTCGGATCGAGCCTCGATGGGTTATGAACATATAGAGACGGGTCTGCAGACAGTATTTTGTGTTTGGTAATTTCGTCTACGTTTACCCGGTAATCTTCCGGAAAATAGATCGAATGATGCGGCAGGCCGATCTCGCCATCTACACCCAGATACAGCATCGCTGTGGAACAGGAATATTTTTTTCGCTTCATTTTTTCGGGTGTATATTTTTTAAGTACGCCAGGTTCGAACAAATGGTTCACTGCATGGGCAAAGTCGGCATTGACTACGACATGATCGGCTTCAATCCGTTCACCGTTTTCAAGCAGTACACCCTCTGCGCGACCATCACGAACAATAACCTGCTTCACAGGTGTACTCGTGTGAATACGTCCGCCATTCTCTTCAACGACATCGGCCATCGCTTGGAATACCCGATTCACGCCGCCGATTGGATGAAACAGTCCGTATTGGTGCTCGATAAACGATAGAATCGTAAACGTCCCCGGACAATCCCATGCGGACATGCCCAAATACTTGGACTGGAACGTAAATGCCCAGCGCAGACGTTCATCGGTAAAATAACGGGAAAGAATGCCGTACACGGTATTATTTATATCAAGCTTAGGCAGTGCGGTAATCGCATCTTTGCGTAAATAATCGGTGAGTTTGCCAAATGGACGGCGGAGCAGCGGCATGACTTTGCCAAACTTCACTTCCTCGTCCCGCATGTACCGGAGGTAATTCTCTTCGTTGCCGGGGAACAGCTCCTTGATCTGTGCTGCTGTATCCTCCCGATTGCGTGAAGGCGTGAATACCTTATCTCCAAAGTTCAAAGCGTACAGCGGGGTCAGTTCTTTCATATCTACATAATCAGACAGCTTGCGTCCGACCACGTCAAACATTTCTTCAATCAGCTGAGGCATCATCAAAAACGTAGCCCCGCGATCAAACTTGTATTCACCAAGCTCCAGACGGGAAGAACGTCCGCCAATGGCCTGCTGTTTCTCGTACACGTCAACCTCATAACCCTGACCGGACAATAACATGGCCGCTGCAAGTCCACCCGGACCTGCGCCAATGACAGCTGCACGTTTGCGTTGTTGATTCGGTATCATGCCACTCACCTTTCTATGTAGGGAATATCTCTAGTTCTCAAGCCCCTAACCTATTATTAAACCGCTCGGTAACACTTTAAGCGGCTAAACCGAAAAACATTATACAAATGATGTACAAATATTATACGACAAGTAAAACATAAAATGACCGACGGGTCAAATTAATTCTCTTTTTATACGCTAATGTCCTGAACACCCCATTCAAAATGGCACCTAACAGGAAAAATATCATCTTTCAACTTTGTCCCGATATCCTCATTATTCACCACAAAAAAAACATCCTTTGATCTTTCGATCAGAGGATGTCCGCTATATATGAATCTATTCCACCGACGTTCGCCTTATGTCCGTTCGATCAGCAGTCGCCGTATGTTTAATTGTTATCCTCTCGCCTGTTCAGCCCCGAACGGTCGTTCTGTAAAATATTCTCGTTCGATCCAAGACTGCCAGTCTGCCGAATCTTCAGGCATGATCCACTCCGGGTAACGAGCATTCTCCGCACGTTCAAACCCTTTGCCCCCAAGCACGAAACGGATCTGAGGGAACTCGTCCTGAATTCGGCCAATCAACTGGTCGCAAGCTTCAACAAGTCCAGGGTTTGTGATGGATAGACAGACTAATTTGATTTTCTGCTCACGGAGGATTGGAAATACCCCTTCTTCCGGCGTATTGGCTCCGAGATACAGGACTTCTGCTCCATTTTTACGCATAAATAGAGAGAACAGCAGTAAACCAACCTGGTGATGCTCCCCTTCCGGACAAAGAGCCAGAACTTTGGGCAGATGCGGATAGATCGGGAACAGATGGAAAAACTGATAAAACCGCTGTGAAATCAGCTGTGTCATGAAGTGCTCCTGCGCTACCGTTGCACGCCCCTCTTCCCATGCGTCTCCAACCCGAACAAGAATCGGTACGAGCACATGGTAGAACATGCTGTCATATCCGTACATCGTGAAGCCAAAATCAATCAAACCGTTGGCACGCTCACCCTGAAAATGGTAAAGAGAGTCATAGATCTGATCTGCCATCTGTGCATAAGCCTCTTCCATCACAGGTACCGGTGGAACCATCGGCATGGCTGCAGCAGCTTCTGCATCGGGCACATTCGCTTTCCTGACCTTTAACATGCGTACAGCCTCGGAGATGCTGGCCTGATGCTGATCAATCTGTTCTTTCAGCCAGCGCAGATCCGCAATATTCTCTTCCGTGTACATGCGATAACCCGAATCCGTCCGCTCAGGGGTGACTGCATTATACCGACTTTCCCAAGCCCGGAGCGTGACCGCCTGAATGCCCAGCATAGCAGCGACTTGTTTGATGGAATACACGCGATTACCTACTTTCTCTCCATAAACGTTCTACAAAAATAATACGTTCATTATACACAACGGCTCTGCGGCTGTCGATTCATCCAAATCAAATTACCTGATTCGGCCTGTAACAGACCCTCATGTCACCCACACAACATCCGAATCATGTCTCCTGCGTCAACATCGCTATCCATGTGGTAATAAACGTCAGCAAACAGAAAAGGGGGAATCCACCGTTGGTTTCATTGCGCCGCCATACCTCTGACCGCAGATCTTCTCGTGGCAAATTTCCATACATACGCACAGCACTTGTATTACTTATCCTTTGGCTTATTGCGGTTATGCTCTATCAGACCTATAAACCGCTGCCGCCAGGCATCTCTTATGAAAGCCAGGAATACCGGGTGAAGAATATGGAGTTCCTTCATGATCTCACATACCCTTCTTCCGATGGACAGATGCAGCATGAACAGCAGATTTTTCAGCGCATGCTGCAGGTCGTCGAGGATGCAGAACAGTTTGTTCTGGTTGATATGTTTCTATTCAACAACTACCAGCACAAGGGGCAGAACTTCCCACCTGTCAGTCAAGAGTTTACCGATGCGCTCATTGCCAAAAAAATGAAGCATCCCGACATGGACATCTGGTTCATTACGGATGAAGTAAACACCAACTATAACTCCGCTCCCAATCAACTACTGGAAGAGATGAAACAGGCTGACATACAGGTCGTTGTCACTAATGATGATCCACTACGGGATTCTACACCGGTGTATTCTGCGGTCTGGCGCACGTTCTTCCAGTGGTTTGGTCAGTCCGGGAAGGGGTGGATTCCTAACCTGATGGCGACAGATGGTCCCGATGTCACGCTGCGTTCGTATCTAAAACTGCTGAACGTGAAGGCAAATCACCGCAAGGTGGTTGCCAGTGAAAAGACGGCTATTGTATCCTCAGGCAACATTCATGATCCCAGCGCGTACCATTCCAACATTGGATTTGAAGTCAACGGGCCAATCATTGGTGATATCATTCAATCGGAGCAGGCTGTTGTCGATATATCCGGTGGAGGTCAGCTGCCCACATATACCGATACTTCCGAGACCTCCCCGTCCGGGAAACCGAGCGAAAATGATGGACCTATTCGCCTGCGATATTTGACCGAAGGCAAAGTCAATGATGCTTTGCTGAGTGAGCTTAGCCAAGCGGAAAAAGGGGATACAATCTGGATGGGCATGTTCTATATCGCTTCACCCAAAGTACTGGAGGCATTACTGGACGCCTCGGAGCGAGGAGCCGACATCCGGCTTATACTTGATCCCAACGAAAATGCCTTCGGTCAGGAGAAGATCGGTATCCCCAATCGTCCTGTGGCCGCTGAGCTGCATGACAAATCGAACGGAAAAATCCAGATTCGCTGGTACAACACCACCAAAGAGCAGTACCATACCAAGATGATGTATATCGCGAAGGCTGCTGGAGATCATATCGTACTCGGCGGGTCAACCAATTTCACCCCCCGGAATCTGAATGATTATAATCTGGAAAATAACATTTGGGCTGCAGCCCCGGCAGACAATGCATTTACCGTCGACATTGCAAATTATTTCAAGCGTATCTGGACGAACGAGGATGCCGAGTTCACTTTGAATTTGGAGGAGTTTCAGGAGAAAACAACCTTCCTGAAAGGCATTCTGTACAAACTGCAGCTTATTCTCGGCTTTACTACCTTCTGATGATCGGCGCATTTGTACCCGTTGAACAAAAGGGTATTTACACGTTCACTTTTCAGGCTCTATCCGTTCTCTCCGTTTTGTGAATGGATCTGCTGAGCCCTATATAACGACTTCATATCACAACAAAATTCAAATTTATCCACTTAGCGAAATACATCCGTCTGCACTCTTCACGTGCGGCGGATGTATTTTCATTCTTGACATATAATATGAATCGTGAAAAAATGTTACCTAACGACCGTTAGGAAGGTGAATATAATGACTGCATATTCTATCCGGGATGCAGCCCTGTTTCATTTTGCAAGAGACGGCTACGAAGGGGCCTCGCTGAGAGCGATCGCTGATGAAGTCGGGATTAAGAAACCCTCTATATATGCGCATTTCAGCGGCAAAGAAGATCTGTTTATGAGCACGCTGGACCATGCATTTCATGAAGTACGTCGGCACACTCTGGAATATTTCCGGGATCATGCCCACCTGCCGCTGGAAGAGCGTCTGCGGGGACTGCTGGTGTGGTTTGAACAGGAATATCAGGATCATGCTTCTGCCAGGCTGATGCTCCGCAATTGTTATTATCCGCCGCCGGATCTGTACAGTCATGTGATGGACCTGGTGTATCCATTTCTGGATGGGATGGAGCGTACTTTATCCAGACTGCTACAGCGAGCAATTCGCGAAGGAGATATTCCGCCTGTTTCTGCCGAACAGGCCGCCATCGCTTTTATGACATTTCTCGATGGCATTACGGTTGAGATTATCTACGGAAGCTCACGTCGGTATAAACGACGCCTCGATGCAGCCTGGCCCGTCTTTTGGATTGGAATACACAGCATGAATAAAGAGGCACTTCCTGTTGTGCCAGAAGGAGATTAAACATCATGAACCGCAACTGGTTATACGTTTTTATAGGAGGAATCATTGAAATTGTCTGGGTCAGCGGATTGAAGCATGCCTCGAATGCCTGGGAATGGGCATTGACAGCAATCGCCATTATGATCAGCTTCGGGCTTATTATTGCCGCTGCCAAAAGACTGCCCGTTGGTACGGTCTACGCCGTGTTTACAGGGATTGGTACAGCCGGTACAGTGTTGACCGAAATGCTGCTGTTCGGTGAGCCGTTCCGTTTGACTAAAATGCTGCTGATCGGACTGCTCCTCTGCGGCGTCATTGGACTGAAGCTGGTAACAGACCAGCAGGAAAATCAGAAACCACAGGTTAAAGGAGGTGCCGTCTAATGGCATGGCTTGCAATTGTAGGTGCGGGAATCTGTGAAATTTTTGGGGTCATCGGCATTAACGGGGCTTCTACGCGCAAGGGCTGGCCTTATATTGTCCTGATGCTGGTATCGTTTGTGTTCAGCTTTTCGCTGTTATCCTATGCCATGACATCCATTCCTATGGGTACAGCCTATGCGGTATGGACAGGAATCGGTACGGTGGGAAGTACCGCAACGGGTATGCTTCTGTTTGGGGAGCGAAAGGAAGCGAAGCGGCTGCTGTTCATTGCGATGATTTTGGTGGCAGCGGTTGGATTGAAAATTATTACGTAATGTAATGCAGCATGAGGCTCATTATACATTCCGAAAGGCGACTTCAATCAGGAAGTCGTCTTTTGTAAGTACAATTTTTCAGGTAGAATATTTTAGGTATGATAGGCCGTTTGGGATATAATGTAATACGTGAGCAAATCTTGTTAGCTCAGCGGAATAAAGGAGGGGATTACTTGAAGAAAAAATGGTTGGTACGTATCAGTGCATACACGGGGTACTCCATTTTGATAGTACTGGCACTCTTCTATCTCGTCTCTCTGGCAGCAGTTCTCATGCTTGCTATTTTCGATTTTCAGGGAGCATAGTCTCTTTTCTTTTCTCTTACCTTCGCTCTGCCTCCACTTCATTAAACTTTGCTTCCTCTTCATTCTCTTGTCCTGAGGAGGCTTCAGAGCCTGTTCAATGCATTTTTTCCAGTTCACTCTCAGTCGAATTTAGGTTCGTTTTCACCCCCTGCATCGCGCACATTTGTAATCCCTCATTTACATCGTTTATACTTAGTTTGACCATAAAGTCAATTCAAGAACTCAAGAGTTCCCAGTGAGGTGAACGTACCCTTCATGAACCCGATCCATGGGATGAACGAAAAGAGAAAACTGATCATCACTACAGCGCTCAAGCTGTTTGCTGCCAAGGGCAGTGCCGCCACCTCCATGCAGGAGATTGCCGAGTTATGCGGGATGTCCAAAGGCAGCTTATATCTGATGTTCAAGTCCAAAGAAGAGCTGGAAGCGAGTACCCTGGAGTACTGTGTATACATTCTGATGGACGAGATGTCCCAGATTGAGCAGGAAACCAGCCTGTCATCCAGAGAGCGGCTGCAGAAACAGATCGAGGTGCTGCTGACACACGTCTCCGAATTAAAGGAATTTTTGCGCGTGCAGATGCGAAGCATGATGATGGACGATGAGCAGCTGCGTAAGGAACGCTGCACCCCTCAGCAAAGAGATATCGAGATTCGTACACTGCATTGGTTCAAAAGCAAGCTGGAGGACCTGTACGGCTCCGAGATTGAACCTTATACAATCGATCTCATCTTACTAACGAATGGGCTTCTTCTATCGTATGTGAAAATCTGGTTTACTGAAATGCCGAACCTTACGGTAAACAAAATGGCAGCCAACCTCCTGCTGTCGTTGGATTATGCAGCACAGGGTTATCTGCAGCATCGGCCCGTACCGCTCATTCCACTAGAGCAGTGGCCTGCCTGGATCGCCGAACCCCAATCGGATGTTACCATGCTGCGCCATCCTGCCCATATTCTGAAACAGATGCAGGATACTGCTTCAAGCGAGCTGCCTGCAGGACAATCCAGAAATGATGTACTTGAGACCCTTGCCATACTTAGGCAGGAGATCATGGAATTTTCCCCAAGACGCGCGATCATTCTCGGCATGATGCGTAACCTGGAAGGCGTGACTATCCTTAAACCTATGCACTCCGAGCTTCAGTACATTATGGATACCATGTATAACCGGTTTATCCAGGCTGACTCGTCACAAACATAAACAGGAGAAACAGAGAGGAGAAGTAACCAACATATGAAAGGAATTATTAACTTTTCACTGAACAACAAGTTTGCAATCTGGATTCTGACCATCATCATCTCATTCGCAGGTTTATACAGCGGAACGACGATGAAACAGGAGACCATTCCGAACATCAATGTACCGTTTCTGAATGTCACAGCGATTGATCCGGGTGCTGCTCCAGAAGGTATTGTAGAAGATGTCACCAAGCCGCTCGAACAGAAACTGCGCAACGTCGATGGTGTGAAGACAGTCACCTCCACATCAATGGAGAATGCAGCATCCATCACACTTGAGTTCGACTACGGAACCGATCTGACAAACGCAACCGCCACGGTCCGCGAAGCACTCAACGAGGTGCAGCTGCCGGACAGTGTGCAGAAACCAACGATCTCCAAATTCAGCATTAACTCATTCCCCGTTGTATCCCTGAGCCTGTCCGATAAAGACGGCGGTGATCTGGAGGAACTGACGCGACTTGTAGACTCAGACATCAAACCTGCCATCGAAGATATTGACGGTGTAGCGCAAGTTCAGGTTTCCGGTCAATACGTCAAAGAAGTGAAGCTGAAGTTTGACCAGGCCAAAATGGCTGAACTCGGACTACGCGAAGATACGGTGAACGGGATTGTGAAAGGTTCATCCATTCGTGTGCCGCTCGGCCTCTTCGAACTGGACAAATCGCAAAAAGCCGTAGTTGTAGACGGCAATATCATCGGTCTTGATGATCTGAAAAATCTGGCCATCCCCGTTGTGCCAAGCGGAGCTGGCGCTTCTTCCGGCCAGGGTGCTGGAGCGGCGGCAGAACAAGGTGCTGCTGCGCCAGGGGCTTCCCAAGGCGGCGGTGCTCAAGCAGGCCAAGCCACTGGGCAAACTGCCGATCCCTCGGCTCAAGCCGGACAGGATGCAGCAGGCGCTGTACAGGGGTCCAACCCCGCAGCGGGTCAAGCAGGCGGCGGAAGTGCTGCCGGAATTCCAACGATTAAACTGAGTGACGTTGCCAAGATCGAAGTCATTGGTCAAGCTGAGTCGATCTCCCGCACCAACGGCAAGGAATCTATCGGTATCTCCGTGGTAAAATCCAATGATGCCAATACGGTCGATGTCGTTAAGGCGGTCAAAAACAAAGCAGAAGAACTGCAAAAACAGTTTAAAAATGCTGAACTGACTATCCTGCTTGACCAAGGTCAGCCTATTCAGGATTCCGTGAATACGATGCTGGGCAAAGCCGTCTTCGGTGCCCTGTTCGCGATTCTGATTATCCTGCTCTTCCTGCGCAACATCCGTTCAACAATCATCTCCATCATCTCGATTCCGCTCTCCCTGCTCATGGCATTGACGGCGCTCGACCTGATGGATATTACATTGAACATGATGACTCTGGGAGCGATGACCGTTGCGATCGGCCGTGTTGTCGACGACTCCATCGTTGTTATCGAGAACATCTACCGCAGACTGACACTCAAAAATGAGAAACTGAAAGGCCGGGAACTGGTTCGTGAAGCCACTCGCGAGATGTTTATCCCGATCCTCTCCTCTACCATTGTTACGATTGCGGTATTCCTGCCGCTGGCTCTCGTTAGCGGTATGGTCGGAGAGCTGTTCATGCCGTTTGCCTTAACGATGGTATTCGCCCTGCTGGCATCCCTGCTGGTAGCGATCACGATTGTTCCAATGCTGGCACACAGCCTGTTCCGCAAAGGGATCAAGAACAAACAAAATCATGAGAAACCAGGCAAACTGGCTGAAAGCTACAAACGTCTGTTGAACTGGACCCTCTCACATAAGATCATTACCTTCGTTATTGCGGTTATCTTATTGGTCGGCAGTTTGTTCCTGTATCCATTCATCGGCGCAAGCTTCCTGCCGGAGCAGAAAGATAAATTTGTAACGATCACGTACAGCCCGGAAACAGGTTCACTTCGTGAAGATGTAGAAAAAGAAGCATTGGTTGCTGAGAAATGGCTGCTCAAACAGCCGGGTCTGGAGAAAATGCAGTATTCTATCGGCGGCGGCAGTCCACTCGCCAGTATGGGTGGAGGCGGCGGAAACTCGGCACTCTTCTACATTCAGTACAACAAAGACACGAAAGACTTCACCGATGTGAAAAAACAGCTGGTTGAAGGACTGCAGAAGGAAGTTACCAAAGGTTCATGGAAAGAACTCGACATGTCCGGCGGATTCGGCGGCAGCAATTTGAGTCTGTCCATCTACGGGGACAATGTGGAGCAGTTGAAGCCTGTAGCTGAAGAAGTTCTGAAGCTGGTTCAGGCGGACAAGGACTCTTTTGAAAAGGCAGGCACCTCCATCTCGGACACATACGGTCAATATACGCTGGTTGCCGATCAGGAGAAGCTGAGCAAGCTCGGTCTTACGGCAGGTCAACTGGCGATGACACTCAGTCCGGTACGGGAACGTCCGGTTCTCACGGAAGTCGACATCGATAACAAGACCTACAAAGTCTATGTTGAAACGGATAATAAAACATTCAGCAGCATTAAGGATATTGAAAATGAAACAGTTACTTCACCACTGGGTATCCAGGTTCCAATTAAAGATGTAGCAAAAGTGGAAGAAGGTACTTCACCGAACTCCATCATGCGGATTGATGGCAAAGTGGTTGTACAGGTGACAGCGAACATTCTGGCATCCGATGTAACCAAAGCTTCGCAGAACCTGCAGGCAAGCATCGACAAGCTGAACCTGCCGGATGGCGTTGAAGTGAAGTTTGGCGGGACAACAGAACAGATTAATGATACGTTCACGCAGCTCGGTCTGGCGATGCTGGCAGCCATTGCAATTGTATACTTTGTGCTTGTCGTAACCTTTGGCGGCGGACTTGCACCATTCGCAATCCTGTTCTCCCTGCCGTTTACCGTAATCGGGATCATGGTTGGATTGTTCATCGCAGGAGGTACGCTCGACGTATCGGCTATGATGGGTGCATTGATGCTGATCGGTATCGTTGTTACCAACGCCATTGTACTGATTGACCGTGTTATTCATAAGGAAAATGAAGGACTCTCCACTCGTGAAGCGCTGCTGGAAGCAGGGGCTACACGTCTGCGTCCAATCCTGATGACTGCTCTCGCAACTATCGGCGCTCTGCTTCCGCTGGTAACAGGTCTCGAAGAAAGCGCGGGTATCATCTCGAAAGGACTCGGAATTACCGTTATCGGCGGTCTGATCAGTTCCACACTGCTCACGCTTGTAATCGTGCCGATTGTGTATGAGTTCCTGATGAAGTTTAAAAAGAAAAAGATCGTAGATTAATGTGCATCGCAGCTGCGATGTGACATTTATCGCACTGGGAAGATTGTCCCTGATAGGTGCCGGAATGATTGTTTATTCCAGCGCCTGTCAGGTTTTTTTATTTCTTGGGGGACAGACATATGTCTCTAACCTAACGCCCTTGTCCTCACCTGCCTCCAACCCGCTCTGCCCCGCAGCCGCTGCTAAGCTATTCTCCTTTACAAACAGCGTATATTCATTTGTATTAATTGATGAAATATTCGGAAAATTGTACATATCCCCTCGTAATCACATGTGATTTCATGTATAACGTTGGATATAGACATAGAAAAGAGTATATGCAGTCGGCGGCACTGCTGTCATTCCAAGCAACAATTAGCTTGAACTCTCTGAAAACAAAACGATTCAATAGCTGTTCAAAATCCAGAAGTCGGGGTGGTTATGATGTTTGATTGGCTGGGATGGAGAAAAGGATTACCGCTGTGGTGGTCTTATCGGTTGAACGCACACCTGAAGCATGATGTAGAGCAGATTTTTGAAGGGATCGCTGAGACAAGAAGACAGATCATGATGGATTGGGCGAATGATCAGTGGAATCATCTGGATCGAATGCTTCACCAGATGGAATCAGAGATCACCCAAGACATGAAGCTTGAATCATCACGGACAGAGAAACTGAAAACCTGGCTTAAGGCAGGTTATACCCGATCACAGGATAGTACCGAATTGTTTTTACTCGACGAGCAGCATCAGGTTGTATTTTCTACATATCAGAAACATATAGGTCAACGCTATACTGCGCACGAGCATTCTTCTTTTGGACCCGGATTAAACTATGTGCTGACAGATACACCCGCCAGGAAATGCTTGTATGGCCCTTATTCAGATCCTCTTACGCTGGAGATCGGAGCACGCTCATCTACGTTTCATGACGCCATCACCCTGATGTTCATTGTCCCGATTGTACGTCATGGTAAATATTTAGGTGCATTATGCAGTCGTATTCCCGGTGATGTACTCGGTGATCTCATTCAGCGCGAATCGGGACATATCTATCCGGACTCGGGGGATAACTACCTGTTTATGGCTGCATCCGTACTGCGACCTGAACTGCAGCCGGGGACTGCCTTGTCACGGAGCCGCTTCGAAGATCGAACGTTTACCCATGGTGAAAACCTGAAAGACGGCGTAACCACCGACTGGGGTACTGTATGTGTGCAGGAGCATACGGAGCTTGAACTTATGTTCACAGACCCTTCCACGGGCCAATTACACCCGGGCGTATCGAAAACGATTCAGAATGGGTCCAACCTGTTCGCGGCTTATCCTGGTTATTCCGATTATCGCCATATTTCCGTCATAGGTAAGGGCATTACCTTTCAGCTACCCCACTGCCCGGATCGCTGGGGCATGATGTGTGAAGGCGATCTGGAAGAGGTGTACCGCATACGCAGTATTGGATGGCGGCAATTCAAACAGCACAGCATCTATATTGTACTCTCCGCTTTACTTGCAGCTGCCCTGATCTTTGCTCTGACAGGAAGTGGTTGGAGCGCTGCTGCGATTGCCGGCTTTAATCTGATCTTCGGATTTTTTGGCGCACTGCAGCTTCATCGTAAACAGTACAACCGGGTACATGCAGACCTGCACCGCCTCAGTCAATTCATTCGAATTAATGCAGAGGGCAAGGGTGACCTGACCCAGCGTCTTGACACGAACGCTTTTGCTCAAGATGAATCTGGCGAGCTGGCGAAATGGATTAATAATATGATCGATTCTCTCGAAAGCATCATGCTCAAAGTACAGCGGGCCACAGAGGATGTGATGGATAATCAGCACCTCATGCGCACATCCACAGAGACAACCCAGGTTACTACAGATCGTGTTAATCTCAAGCTCGGTTCCATGATTCAGGCCATCCGCACCCAACTGCAGGATTTGGATCAAGCGAAGCAGGCTGCCGATCACATGCGTTTGACGCTGCAGCAGTTGGAGATGTCGGCAAGTGAGCAGATTGGGGTAGCCAGACAGGAAGTAGATCGCATCGGTGACAAAATGATTCAAATATCCAGCACCGTATCCGATACGAATCAGACAATTCTATCGTTCATCGGCACCATGAAAGACATCTATCGCGCCTTGGCGGTCATTGAAGAAATAGCCGCACAGACCAATCTGCTCGCACTGAATGCGACGATTGAAGCTGCTCGTGTCGGAGAACATGGGCGCGGCTTCTCTGTCGTCGCTGAAGAGATTCGCAAGCTTGCTGATGTGTCTCGCTCCTCGACAGAGGATATCCATCAAATTCTGGATCGCATTTCCAATGCTGCAGGCACAGCTTCCAAGCAGATTACCGAAGGAGATCAGGTGCTTGCAGAAGGGACTACTCTCGTTCAGGCCGCATCAGAGCTTCTCAAGAAAGCAACTGCGGAAGAAGCTGAGCGCACACAGGTAGTAGATGAAGTCGTGTTCCTGATGGAAAATATCGCGGCAATCAGCCACCAGAATCGTGCGACTTCCGCCGAAGTGGAAGCCGAGATGATGGCTTTGATTCAGGATATGCTGAAGGTGCAGCAATCTTCCCATGATGTAGAAACGATCACCCTGTTCCTGCGGCAGGTTGTCGGTCAGTTCCAGTTGAATCAGCCTGCCTGATTGCTGTCACCCGACGTCAGCATTGACGCGGATTGGAGAAATAGCTAAAATTTGATGCAGCTGCTGCTTTTATAATTGTCGTATCATTTTATATAGAAGATATCCAATCTGAACCGTTGAAAGGGTGGTCTGCATGGAACTGCTTCAGGATTCATTTGGCCGAATACATGACTACATCCGTATTTCCGTTACGGACCGCTGCAATCTGCGCTGCGTCTACTGTATGCCTGCGGAAGGCATGGAGTTCGCCCCGCATGATGAAATTATGAGCTACGAAGAAATTACGGAAGTATTGAAAGTGCTCGCCCCGATGGGTATGCGTAAGGTTCGGCTCACCGGTGGAGAACCGCTGGTACGCAAAGATCTGCATAAGCTGGTTCGTATGATCTCTGCTATCGACGGCATTGATGACATCGCACTGACCACCAATGCACTGCTGCTGGACAAACAAGCTCAGGCGTTGAAGGACGCAGGTTTAAACCGTATCAATATCAGCCTGGACTCGCTGCAGGCTGATCGGTTCTCGATGATCACACGTGGTGGAGATGTGAATAAAGTATTAAAGGGCATCGAGGCAGCTGCTGCCGTCGGTCTTGCACCGATTAAGCTGAATGTTGTGCTGATGAAAGGTATTAATGATGATGAAATCAAAGACTTCATCGCCATGACCATTGATCAGCCGCTGCATGTGCGATTTATTGAATATATGCCGATCGGACACGCTTCCGATTCCTGGCGCAAATCGTATTTACCGCTGGAGGCTGTGAGCGATGTCTGTAAAGAAGCGGGCTGGACGGTCGAGAATACAGAGGGCCCTGCCGGGAATGGCCCCTCTCGCAATATGCGTATTGCCGGCTCCCAAGGTACATTTGGTCTGATTCATCCCGTGAGTGATCACTTCTGTGATAACTGTAACCGGCTGCGCCTCACAGCTGATGGACATATTAAAGCTTGTCTGTACTGGTCAGATGAGTATAACGTCCGCCGTTATGTGGATGATCCGGATGCGATGGCAGCCCTCTTTCTAAAAGCACTCGGCACCAAACCGAAAAATCATGAGATGGCTATGGCACTGGAGAAAAAGATGCAATCTCATACCCCTACAGTACGGCGTATGTCACAGATTGGCGGATAGAAGTAAGACGTGAAACCAACTACGCAGGCTTTCAGCAAAATGAATGCTGCCGATCGGCTTTAGACCCAACCACCTTTACTAGTCCATATGTAATTAAAACAGACAGGAACGGCTTGTTCCGTCTGTTTTTGCATTTTTTATTCACTTATAAACAATCAAACCCTTTTTCTGATTCAAAAGTTTGCAGAAAATGTAATAGTCTTTATGCCTTTATCAGGTCTAAAATTTGCAAATTGATCTGACGATGTATAATATACACCCAGATGATATACACACATACTATAGGAGCTGACCTTATTGAACATCGTTGAAGCACTCGTTGCAGCAAGTCCTTATTTTAAAATTATGTTGAAGGAACATGATATCATGATTGCCGTAACCGATACCGAAAAATTCTGGTATTACGTTCCGAGCAGCGAGCTTGATCTTGGCATCAAGGCTGGAGATCCGATCTCCCTAGAAGACCCTACACTGCGCCGCGCACTTGTACATGGTGAGACTTCAGCCAATCGTATTGACGCCAAGTTTTATGGTACGGCTATTAATTCGGCTGCCACTCCGCTTTATGATGATGAAGGAAAGATTGCGGGTACGCTTGCTATAGGTTTTTCACTTCAAAACGAAGAAAAACTGGAGTACTTTACCAACCTGATTACAGGTATCAGCGGCAGGCTGTCGGATATGGTACAGACGGTAGCGGCACAATCCGAGCAGCTCACAGCATCCTCCACACAGATTCTGGACAATACCCGACTCGCTGTGAGAAACTCCAGTGAGGTCAACAAAGTGGCCGTATTTATCCGCGAGATTTCGGAGCAGACCAATCTGCTCGGCCTGAACGCAGCCATTGAAGCCGCACGTGCAGGTCAGGCAGGTGCCGGGTTCGGCGTTGTTGCATCCGAAGTGCGTAAACTGTCCACCGGAACCAAAGAGGCTACAGTAAACATCGAACGCTCTCTCAAGGATGTACAATCCTCCATTCAGCAGATGGAGCAGGAGATCACTTCCATTGCTCAGTCCAGCAATGAACAGTCAGAACTCGTAACCGAGTTCAGTGAGATTATTGACCATTTGAACGCAACAAGTCAGGATCTCAAAGTATTCATCGAATCCATGCTTCTAAAGGCCGAATAACCCATGTGTCAGACTCCCCATGTTTATGAAACGGGGAGTCTTTCTGAATGTGAAGCATTTCCGCCTATACCTTAGCTTAGGATCATGACCTATGAATACAAGAGCTTCCAGCACATCATCAGCGCAATTCCAACCATGATCAGAGCAGACAAGCGATTCAGTGCATACCGGACAGTCCCGGTACGGTCACGGCTCCCAACCAGTCTGCCTGCAGCTGCCAGCCCCGCAAACCAAACCCAGGATACCACCGACGCGGTCATTGCAAAATAAAATCGCTGTACCCCTTCATATTGAAGGGAACTGGTGCCAATGACAGCCACAGTATCCAGCAGCGCATGCGGATTAAGAAGGGATACCGAAGCGGCAAAAGCAATTTGCCGTCCCGCAGACATCGCCGCAGGGGCTTGATCCGGCGAAGCAGACGACTTCCACAATCCCCAGGCCATATAGAGCAAAAACAGGATGCCTGCCCCATATAGAGCATTTATCAAAAGCGGCCATTGAACTAAAATGAGGGACATGCCCCCAACAGCCGCACTAATCAGCAGTGCGTCACTGATCCCTGCTGTAACAACAGCAGGCAGTGCATGCAGGTATTTCTTCTGACTCAATCCTTGATTAAAAATAAAAACATTTTGAACACCCAGCGGCAGAATCAGGCCAAACGCCAGCACCACTGCATGGATAAATACTCCCATGTTCCATCCCCCTTATTTATCTCACCATAGTAGATGAATATACGAAAAACGTAACCAACCAATTGGATGGCATTGATCCCAACCAAATGGTATAGTGGACGGTACAAATAAGATGAGAGGTGACTCTAACTGAATGGGACGTGAACAATCCGATATTTCATCTAATCGCAGCTGGCAGCCAAACCCTGCGCTTGACTTGCCCTTGTATCGCCAGATCGAAGCTTATATCCGACAAAAAATCACAACTGGTGAATGGTCTGCCGGAACCCGTCTTCCTTCGCAGCGAACGCTGGCTGCATCGATGGGAGTAAACCGCAGCACGCTGGTTACCGCTCTGGATAACCTGACAGCAGCAGGTATGATAGAAGGGCGGCATGGCGGCGGAACTTATGTCTCCGGTTCGGGGTGGCACAGCATGGCCCATGCTGCTGTGCCCAACTGGAGTGAAGCTGCCGAGGAAGGCTGGTACTATCCGAATCTGCCTGAGATTCAGCAGATTAATCAGGCTGAGTTCAGGCCCGGCATTATTCGGCTGGGTACAGGTGAACTTGCACCGGACCAGATGCCTAATGAAGCGTTTAACGAGATTCTTCAGGCCATGTCCAGACGTACACGCACCCTTAACTACATCGAACCCCAAGGCAGTCTGCAGCTTCGAAAAGCATTATCCGTTCACTTACAGTCTGACGGCATTCAAGCTTCACCTGATTCGATTCTGATCGTGTCCGGCTCTCTCCAGGCACTGCATCTGATCTCGGTGGGACTGCTGCCTCGCGGATCGACTGTACTGCTGGAGAAACCATCTTATCTCTATTCTATTCATGCGTTTCAATCAGCCGGTTTGAAGCTGAGCAGTATTGCTGTGGATGAAGAGGGCTTACAACCGGGATTTTTGGAAGGCGCAATACAATCGGCAAAAAGGGTGAAAAGTGAACCAGGCATCGAATCCTTCCCGTTGCTGTATACCATTCCGAGCTTCCATAACCCTACAGGCAGCGTCATGAGTCTATGCCGCCGGGAAGAACTGATGTCCATTGCCCGCAGTTCTGGCATATCTATCCTGGAGGATGCAGCTTATCAAGAGCTGTGGCTGGATCAGCCTCCTCCACCTTCACTTAAAGCAGGTGATCAGGAGGGCCGCGTGCTGCATATGGGCACACTCTCCAAAGCCGTCAGTCCCGGACTTCGGCTCGGTTGGCTTGTCGGCCCTGTGCCCGTGATCCGCCGCCTTGCCGATATTAAAATGCAGACGGATTACGGCACCAGTTCACTTGCTCAGGAAGCAGCGGCACTATGGTTTGCGGAAGGCTATCATGCAAGCCATATGGAACGGCTAAGGTCCGAGCTGCGAAGACGCCGAGACCTCATGCTGGAGCTGCTGCATCGTTATTTTCAGGACATTGCGGATTGGACAACACCCAAAGGCGGTTTCTATATCTGGCTTCGGTTCACAGCCGATTCATTATCTATCCGCCGATTATTCCATGCCTGTCTGGAAAAAGACGTGCTGATCCATCCAGGTTACTTGTATGATCGGCTGGATGCGAGTCATATTCGCCTCTCTTATGCCTATGCTTCGCAAGATGAGATGGAGCGCGGACTGATTGTCCTTGCACAAGAAGCCCGCAAGCTAATGGCACCCAGCTTGTGAGAGGCAGCCCTATGCATTGCAAAATGGCAGTATATATGTCCTCCCGCTGCTCTTCTTATACACACCTTGCGCTTATTTTTGGTGCTCATCTGGGTTTCCCTGTCTTTCCATAAATGAGAATAGCCTTGAACTAACGGAGTACATCCGCAGTTCAAGGCAGTAAGCATGAGTTTTTATAAACTTAACTGTGAGGAGTTGGATTACAGGAACATGCCTCCCTGCCCGTTATCCTTTCACCGCACCCTCTGCAATACCCTCCATAATAAACTTCTGGAAGAACGCATAGATCAGAATGACTGGAATCGCAGTCAGGACAAGAGAGGACAGAATTAAAGGCCACTCCTTGTTGTACTCGCCAAACAGCATGTTCGTGGACAGAATCAGCGTATATCTGTTCACATCCGTCAGCATGAGCAGCGGAAGCAGGAAGTCGTTCCAGATCCATAGGAAGTCCAGAATTGCAATTGTCACCGTAATTGGCAGCAGCAGCGGGAAAATAATCTGAAAAAACGTCTGGAACTCGTTACATCCATCGATCTGAGCCGATTCTTCCAGTTCACGCGGAATGGACTTCACAAACCCGTGATAGAGGAAGATCGCCATATTCACACCAAGTCCGATATAGATTAGAGCCAATCCATAAGTACTTCCCTGCACTCCCATACCCTTTGCTACACGCGTCAATGGAATCATGATGGAATGGAACGGCACCAGCATAGAAGCGACAAACATGAAGAAGATCAGATTGCTAAGCCTGCCGGAAGTCCGCGACAGCTTGTAACCTGCAAGCGAAGCACAGAACACAATTCCCCCGATACCCAGAATCGACACAATCGCGGAGTTCAGCGAGCTGCCGAGCAGATTGATTTTGTTAAACGCATCCGTGTAGTTCTCCCAATGTAATGTGTTCGGCAGAGCGATAAACGATTGGAACATCTCACCCTGTGTTTTAAAAGAGTTCACTACAGCCATGTAGATCGGCAGCATGGCTAGCAGTGAGCCGAGAATCAATAACAGCCGAATCAGGTAGTTATTCAGTCGCTGCATTCTCATGCTTCCACCTCTTTTCTCTTCATAACGGTGATCTGGATGAGTGTAAAGATCAGTACGATGATGAACAGCACAACCGATTTGGCACTGGCATAACCGTATCTGAAGTTGTTGGAGAACGCTTCTTCATAAATATTCATCGTGATCACCTGTGTAGCCCGACCCGGGCCGCCGCCTGTCAATCCATAGACAACCTCGAACACTTTGAATGCCCCATTCAGTGTCAGGAAGAAACAGATTGTAATGGCGTGTGTAATCATCGGCAGTACTACGTTACGTAACACTTGAAACGCATTTGCGCCGTCAATGACCGCGGCTTCCTTAAGGCTTTTCGGTACACCCTGCAATGCAGCCAGGTAGATGATCATCATATAGCCCACACCGTTCCAAAGCGATACGATTAGAATCGAGTAGAAGGAGAACTTCGGATCACCGAGCCATTGTTGGTCGAGAAAAGAAACAGCCAGTTTCTCAGCCAGCTGCGGCAGCACCTGGGAAAAGATGAACGTCCACATGAATGCACTGATGATTGTACTGATCATGTTGGGCATGAAGAATAACGTGCGGAACAACCCTTTGCTGCGTGTACGTGACTCAATGAACACGGCGAGCAGCAATGCAATGACATTTTGCAAAATCAGCATAAAAATAACATATTTCATCGTAAACCACAGCGAGTTGAGGAAGTCCGGATCTTCCTTAAACAATTCCACAAAGTTCCCCAGCCCGATAAAGCTGTAGTCCCGGTTTAAACCGTTCCAGTCCGTCAAGCTGTAGAACATCCCGCTAAACGTCGGGTACAGCAGGAAAATCGCATAGATTACAAAGGCTGGCGCTGTGAACGCGAGCAGTGAAAGATACTTTTTGAACACATTCGTAGCCATAACTTCTCCCCCTTTTTGCACAGCGGATGAAGGTTAACGGGGGAACGAAGATCGTTCAGCCAGCCGTTTCATCTGCTTCGAGACTGTGAAGAAATAAAGTACCGCTCATCTGTTGACAAAACCCCGAGATCAATACGGACATGCACGAGATTTTGTCAACAAACGCGGGTACTGCTTTCTTACAGCTCAACCTTGTTGATCGTTCAGGCGTTTAATTGTTAAGCATCCGGCTCTTATTTGTTGACCTTATTGTAGGACTTCCACGCCTTGTCGAGCGCATCAATCACCTGCTGTTGATTTAACTGTCCGGAGTAGTACCCCTGCAGTGCTTTACCAGACTCATCCTTCACGGCTTGAGGAATTGTTGGATCTTGATAAGCTTTGCCTTCGTTTACATATTTCAGGGCGTCGTCTACCCACGGGAAGCTCTTGAACGTATGCACTTTGGCAACCGGATTGAATTTGAGTGCTTCATAGAATGCACTTGAGTCTTTGTCATCGAGAATGTAGTTTACAAAGTCGAGCGCCACTTCTTTATTTTTACTTGACGAAGATACAGCCAGTGACGTGGATGTACTCAGGTTGATTTTGGTATCATCCGGATTATCGTTCAGCGGCATTGGAGCTACACCGAAATTAATGTCTGGATTGGACTTCAGGATCGTCTCTGCGTACCAAGGTCCTTGAATCCACATCGCCGCTTTGCCTGTGGCATAAGCCGCTGCGCCGTCATCCGCTCCGACTTCAAGCGCTTTATCCGTTCCGTTGGCATTGACGAGATCGAACACATCAAACAGGGCTTTCATATCCGAGAAGGAAGCTTCGTCCTTGTTCATTTTTTCCACGAAATCTTTATGTTCCGTCTGTGTCAGTGCCCCTACTGTCAGCGGCAGGAACAATTGCGGAACCCAGGCTTCTTTGTAAGAAAGCTCAAACGGTGTGATGCCAGCTGCTTTCAGCTTTTCTACAACCGCTTTCATTTCTGTCAACGTTGTTGGAACCTCAAGCCCTTGTTCCTTGAAGATATCTTTGTTGTACAGATAACCCCATGACAAGGTTTCCAGCGGAACCGCAACGACTTTGCCGCCTGCATCCGTTACCGAAGGTTTGACCGAATCAAGCAGTTTATCTACAAAAGGTTGATTGGACAAGTCTTCGAGATATCCGGCTTTGCTGAAAGGTGGAATCTCATTGACCGCGTGCAGCGCGAATACGTCCGGTGCGTCATTGGAGGCTAGTCTTGTTTTCAAAATCTGAGGTGCATTATCTGCTGGCGGCATCTCCAGCTGCACATTCACTTCGATGTTTTTATCTGCTTTTTCCTTGGCTTTGAACTGTTCTATATATTTATCGTAATGTTCTTTCAGCCTTGGTTGAGCAATGAATACTTTGAGGTTTACGGTGCTGCCAGCTTTGACTTCGTTCTGTTCATTATCCGTGCCTGCATTCGAGCCGCAGCCTGCGAGCAGAACGCTGACCAGTGCCGCACTTACAACGCTTTTCCATACTTTCATCTCTTATGACCTCCCGGCGTGACTGGTTTGTCTTTCATAGGCTTATTATATATCGCAAAATGTAAGCGCTTCATTGGACAAAATTAGACTCTTCCATTGGATTATTTTAAACCTTAATCCAAGCAGCATTCCCCGAATGAATCATTCGGGGAATGGGTTAGACAACTTATGTTGGCCCTTGCGCATCTCTCCGGGCGACACGCCAAAATGCTTTTTAAATACCCGATAGAAGTAGGACACATCTTCATATCCTGTCATTTCGGCGATATGTTTGAATGGAATCTGATCATCCATCACCCATTCTTTTGCTTTGGTCATTCGAAGCTGCACCGCATAATCGGTCACGTTCACGTCATATTCTTTCTTGAAGGCTTTACTTAAATATTCCTTACTGACAAAAAAGATCTGGGCAAGCTGCTCCAGTGTAATCATCTCCATGCAGTGCTGCTCCATATACTGCTTCACATCTTCAAGGTTCAGCTTATTCTTATACTTGCGCTGTGCAATTAATTGTTCCAGCGCCTGATAATAAGAAGCGGAGATCCATCCTACAGCCGCCCGGATCGAACCCAGCGCCGATGCAGGCGGCAGCCCCCTGTCTTCCGGGCGATCGGACAGCCCATTAGACATACACAGCTCATCCAGCATATTCTGCATCTCATAGACAGCGCGTCCAAGCTGGCGGGGTCTGCGGACCTCGTTTTGTTCCATCTTCCGCTCTAGCTGCTGAAACCATTCCCGCAGGCTCGGCAGGTTCAGGTCGTTGAAGCGCAGACGTGCCTGCTGCTGGAACAGAGAGAATTCTCCCGCGAATGAAGGCGGATAAGCTTCCCACACTTCCGGTGCTGCAGCAGCCTTATCCAGTTCACGACTGCATTTCGCCAGCGCAGCATTTAGTTCTTCCGGGTTCACCGGCTTCAGCAGATAATCCGCTGCACGATACCGCAGCGCGTGTTTGGCATAATTAAAATCATCATAACCGCTCACCACAACAACCTTAATCTCCGGGTACTGACTGCTCAGCGTCTGCATCAGCTCGACACCGTCCGATCCTGGCATACGCATATCCGTAATAATAATATGCGGTTCCAGTGCCTTGACCATCCCTACCGCCTGTTCTCCATCCTCTGCTTCACCGCAGACAACCAAGCCGAGCTCATTCCATTCACCAAGGTTGCGGATGATATCCCGGTTCCAAGGCTCATCATCCACCAGCAGCACTCTATATAACTCCTTATTCACAAGGATTCGCCTCCTGTCGTGCAGGGAATACGTACGATCACCCTGGTTCCCTGTCCATATTCGCTCTCCATATGCATACCGTAATCCGGTCCATAATGCATCACAATCCGTGAAGCTGCATTCAGCAGTCCGATACTTGTGCCTGAGCTCCATACGCGGTCGGTCTGCCGCGTGATGCGCTCCAGTCTGGACTGCATCTCTGCCAGCTTCTCCGGCTCCATACCCATGCCGTTATCACAAATCTGAATAGTCACCAAACCCTGCTGCGGATCAGAGACCACTTCGATGCCCAGTCTCCATTCTCCAGGCTTTTTCTCCAGCCCATGCAGGAATGCATTCTCCACAATCGGCTGTAACGATAATTTCGGAATATAACATTCTCTGAGTTCTCCTGTAATCTCCAGCTTATATTCAAGCCGGCTGGCAAAGCGCTGCTTCTGAATCAGCATATAATGCTCCAATTGATCCAGTTCGGATTGCAGGGGAACAAGGCCGTCGGGTGCCCGCACAATATACCGGAACATCTCACTTAGAGCCCGGATTACCTTGTAGCTGTCTGCCGGCTTTTGCGAATAGACCATACCACCAATCATTTGTAATGTATTTTGCAAAAAGTGGGGATGAATTTGAGATTGCAGCGCTTTAAGCTCTGCTGTCTGCTTCTCCAGATTCATCAAATAGTTGTCCCGGATATGTTCGCGGATTCGACTCGCCATACCGTGCAGATTTTTCTCCAGCAGACCAATCTCATCTACTCGTCCGCTGCGCTCTACTTTACGATCCTTGATCAGCTGGATGCCCTTCATGGAATTCGCCAGTTTGACAATAGGTTTAGAGGTTCGCCAAGCCACCAGTGCTGCCAGAGCAACCGATACCAATGCTGCTGCTCCACCCACGGCAAGTCCATACTTCATCGTTTCCAGTGCACTCTCGTTAATGACATGATCCGGTACGATTTTGATCACCCGCAGTCCTGTCGACTCAATATCGTGATAGAAAATGTATTCCTGGGCTGTACGAATAAAACCTGCGTTATTCTTCGTTTCACTCAGCCGCTTCAACGCTTCATCCGATGGCTGGATGGAGGAGTTCGGCTGATATACCGGATGACCTAAACTATCCCCGATATAGGCGGTATAATCTCCCCTGCTGTCGAGCAGTTCAAGCGTCTGATTAAACTCAGCCCATTTGATCTCCAGACTGATCGCCCCGATCTGAGCCTGATCCTCAAAGCGGTTCATACTTCGGGTCATATGAAACTTCGCCGGATCTATCGGATCATTGATAATTGTAAAATCTTTACGCTCAGTAAAAAGCTTATCGTATCCTTCCGGAACATCCTGAACCGTCTTAATGCGAGATTCCATCGAGTTAAACGTGAACAACGTGTCCTGCTCCTTCAAGTACAGTTCGACACCGAATACATAATTTCCAGCAGAATAGTACACACTGTTCAGCATATTAAAGACGGCTTTCTGTTCATCGAAACGGCTGGAGGCTGGTGCCTCCCGAGTTAACGCCATATACTGATGAAGCTCATCACTGATCTGAATGGAATAAATGATATTATTCATGCGGGTAAACTGTTCTGCCAAATAGACAGAGGCCCAATTCATATTGACCCGGTTCGTATCCACAATCTCGGCTTCCATAGAGGAGCGCGTATTCTCCGCAGCTACCGCAGTTATCACAATGACTGGCAGTACAGCAACCAAGGTCATCGTCAGTATCAATTTATTACGAATGCTGCGCTTGAAAGGATCGATCAGCCGACGGTAGAATTCGTTAAACACAGCGCATCACTCCTGAGCTTAAAATAAGACAAACGCCCCGGCATCAAAGCCGAGGGCGCCATGGTCTTGTTATTTTTTTCGGAAAATATGAAGTAAATGTTGAACTAAGATTTTACACAGGCCACTTCGATGACAGAATAACCTGGAGAGCAGCGGTTATACTATTATTCCCTAATTTTGTTCGATAATGCCGATACCCCAGCGCCCCAGCACCAACTCCTGCCCAGCAGCAATCGAATCTCCTGATAGCAGCTCTGTCCCATCCCCATGCGGATTATGAAAGGAAACCGGTTCGTCGGAATAGTTGAAATAATAGCGAATCGTCTGGCCCTGTTCATTAATACCCGTCTTCACAATGAGTGGAAAAGCAAGCTCCTGATCCGCCCCCCATACACCCGCATCTTTCATTACACGTTCCAGCACCTTGCGAATGACGGCAGCGCTCGTATAACAGCCAACATATGTTGCTCTGCCTTTACCGTAGTTATTTTGCGTGATTGCCGCATATTCTCCCCAGTGTGGATGATCATACCATGCGAGTACCTCCGCAGTCGTCGGTGTAATCAGCTCCATCCAGGTGTGTACTTGATTATGCTCCTCACCTACGCCAAATGGATCATCGCGCAGCGCGACATGCTTCGGCTCAACAAACAGGTTATAGCTGATACCGCATGCTTCACTGATCAGTCCCGGCTGACGCGTAGAGCGAACTTTGATGTGTTCATTGGCGAAGCCGCTTTTGAACGAATACACGATATGTCCGCCATCCTGTACAAATTGATTTAATTTTTCCAGCAGCGCATCGGATGCTGCATAAAGAGCTGGCACCACCAGCACATCATAACCTGCATAACTCTCCACGGAAGGATCGATTAGATCGCAGCCCATGTTCATTTTGTACAGTTCATCATACATCCAGCGCACAACGTCGTTGTAGTTCTTGTCACTGGTAAAGTTAAAGCCGAACCACTTGATGGAGGTTAACGCCTCGTTGCTAAACAGTACGGCGACCCGATTTGTTTTCTTCAGATTCACCAGCTTAGGACTCAGGCGGGCAAAATCGCTGCCAATCGTCTTTGCTTCGTTATACACCGGATTCGGTTCAAAATCATGACTCAGCAGACCCTTCCAATAGGTCTCAAACGAATTGTGCAGCGAGTGCCAATGCCAATACGCCACCATGTTCGCACCTGAAGCCAAATGGCTGAATGCCTGTAATCGCAGTTGGCCCGGATAAGGTACCCAATGCCAGAATGCCTGCGCTTCGGTCTCCAGAACAAGATAATTGGATTGTTTGGTGGAACGCGCCACATCTCCCCCGAACGAGATTTCAATTCCGGTTAACTCGTCTTGGGAAGGATGATAAATATCCACACTGGTGATGTCAAAAGGTCGGGATGCTGCAAAGTGATCTACATCCCCCTGAATGCCGTAGGAATATCCGCGCCATTCAAAGTCAAAGTTCTGGGTAACAAACTGACCTTCCTGTTTGTATTCATTCACAATCCCGACCTGCCACGCCAAGAAATCCGTGACCAGCTGCCGCTGGAACTTGGCAAACTCAGCTCCCAGGCTGCCGTTAATGGTGCCCACAACGGAAGGGAAGTCTTCCCAACTGTTGATGCGATTGCTCCAGTAGTCCAGTCCAAATTCCTTGTTCAACTCGTCCAGAGAGCTGAACTTGCTGCGCATATACTTAACAAACTGTAACTGCACGTTGTCTCCAGCTGTGTTGTAGTGCTTCGTTTCATTGTCTGTTTGATATCCGATGACAGCCGGATGTCGACTCACGCGTGAGATCAGCTTGCGGATGATGCGTTCTGCATAGAACAGGTACGTCGGATGGGTGATATCCATAATCTGTCTTGCACCATATTTCCCAGGACCTTGTGCTGTTGTCGCCAGAACATCCGGGTGCTCCTTCACCATCCACGTTGGAACAGCATACGTGGGTGTGCCTACAATGACATGAATGCCCGCCGCATGCATCGCATCCAGCACCCGATCGACGGAAGTGAAATCAAACACGCCGTTTTGCGGTTCATGTGTGCTCCACGTTGATTCAGCGATGCGCACGACATTGATGCCTGCATCTTTCATCATCTGAATGTCTTTGTCCAGTCTCTCGTATGGTATATATTCATCGTAATAGGCTGCGCCGTATAATAACTTGTCCATTGATATAGTCTCCTTAATAGTCAACTCGCCGCGTTGACATATTCCCGTTTTTAATGGTAGCGTTTACATTAATAATGGTATTTGTGCATTTTTATACCGTATCTAATCATTCCAGACTACATATCCTTATCATATTAAGCTGCGGGTGTTAAACTGATTATAATGAAGTGCATGCATAGTGCCGATGGCACAAGGCGAGTATTTTTTACCCTTTTCCGAGGTGAAAGTCATGGATATCCGTTCACAGCTTCGAGAGATGCCGTACCATACGCTGGCTCACTGGCTTCCGATTATCGATAGTAATCTCAAATTCTATGGTGCACACAGCCAGCAAGTACCCTGCGGGTGGGCTATGCCTGAGGAGACACATCCCGGATTTGAAATTATTCTGATCATTCGGGGTACGCAGGAGAGCCTGATTCACGGTTACACTTATACAGTGGAGGAAGGGTCCATCCTGCTTATTCCTCCCGGATTCAGGCATACAAATGAATGTATTTCTACAGAAGGCATGACGTATTTCAGTGCACATTTTAATGTAGATGATCCGGTATTCACTTTAAAGCTGATATCTCAGCGCAGCAGAATCTATGCCGCAGGTACAGAAGATAATATAAAAATACGAGCTGTTCTGGAGAGCTGGATGGGCATGATCAATACTGCCGAAGCTTACACTTCCACGGACAAACTGCTGATGCAGGCACGTATGTTTGAGCTGTTCGCGCTGCTGTCCCAGGCTGCTGACTCTGCACCGGAATCGGCTATTTCCGCCTCTGCCTCTCAAGCTCCGGCTCCAACAGCCATGCATTACGCAGGGGCAGTTGCCGAGGCGATCAAACAGGCCTTTCATGCCCAGCTCCGAGCGCGGGACGGCAGTGTTTCGTCGGTCAGGGTGGAGCAGATTATTGCATCGCTCGGCATCAGCCCAGGATACGGTTTACAAGTTTTCCGTAAAGTATTTGGACAATCTCCGCGTGCATATTTGTCGGATCTGAAGCTGCAGGAAGCCAAAATGCTGATGGAGCAGCCCGATCTGTCTCTCGGGGAGATTGCGATCAAACTCGGCTATACACACTTGTCCCACTTCAGCAGACAGTTCAAACGCTGGACAGGTCAAAGCCCGCTTCTCTACCGGAACCAACATGCCGAGAACAGCCGTGAACCTTTTTCTCACCGCCCTGAAGGCGGGCCGCCCGAATCTTGAAGACGAGCTTGGGCCTTTATGTAATCAAGCTGTTCCGGGGTATTCATATTACTCAACTGCCGTGCAGCCTGCTCAATACCAACCTGCTCCAGTTCATCTGTTTCGACATAGCGGCACTCCATTTCTTCCAGCCAGCGGATCACACGCAGACGGTCATGAATCAGGCAGTGCTCCAGTTCGGGAAGTATACGTCTGTGGTACACTCCTGCAAGCGGATGAATGCGTCCATCCACATGCGGAATGATGACATGATATGTTTCATCCTGCAGTGCCAACCTCTTCATTCCATTGAAAAAGGAAGGCTGCAGCAGCGGCATATCGCAGGCACAGACCAGATTCCAGTCGGTATTTGATGCAGACAGTGCGGCATGAAGGCCGGCAAGCGGCCCCTTGCCGGGATATTCATCCTGCACACATTCAATGCCTTCGTACCCCATTGCGCTGTAGATTGCTTCATTCGGACCTGCTGCAGCGACAATTCGGGATACTCCAGGTTTCATCGTGTTCACAATATGATTCAGAACGGTCGAGCCGTTCAGTTCAAGCAGTGCTTTGTCGGTCCCCATTCGCCTGGATAATCCGCCTGCCAGTATAATGCCTGTCCATTTTTTTGCTTCCATCGCCAACCTCCTCCCCGTAGTACCATGAGCTTATAATAAAATAAAAGTATGATTCATTTAAGGCTAACTACACGTCCTGGAAGTTCAGTTCGGATATCGCAGCTATCATATGAGTTACAGTTTACACGGTGGACCGTGGGTCATCATCCTGCATTTACATTACTCGCTGGAGCAGGACATCACCTTAATCCATTTATTCTATACATTGAATCCCCTTTCAACAAATGATACATTGAACAATATGATTTGATTCGGAAAGGAATGGCTCAATTGGACAGATCTGCACCTGTGAGAGGCACATCTTCGCTGGCCTCATTGAAACTATATAATTTTTTCATTTACGGAGCCATTTCGATCTTCGCCGGATTCCTGCAGCTCTATCTACAAGAGATTGGTATGACCAAACTGGAGATTGGCAGCCTGATGGCCATCGGTCCCTTTGTATCCCTCTTTGCCAATCCGTTCTGGGGCTACTGGAGCGATAAGTCACGCAATATTCGGATCGTGCTGATGATCATGATGGGAGGTACCTTTGTGCTCGCACAAGGGGTATTTTACGCGCCCACGTATGCCTGGATATATGCAGCTATGATTATCTTTTATTTTTTTCAGAGTCCGCTATTCGCTCAAACCAACAGTCTGATTCTTGGGTACATTGATGGCACCGGGAAAAAATTCGGCACCTTTCGGCTCTGGGGTTCGCTGGGTTGGGCACTGACCGCGGCCGCCGCCGGGCCGGTTATTGACCGTTATGGCGTAAGCAGTGTATCCATTATATTTGCATGCATGATCACTACTGCCTTTGTCTTGTCCGTGTTCCTGCCAAGGCAGCCCATCGCCTCAGACACACCCGTTATTACATTCCGGCGGTTCGGCAAAGTTATGTTTAATCCGTATTTTATGATTTTCATCGGACTTGGGGTGCTTGTTTCGGTGCCTAATGCTATGAATAGTACCTTTATGTCGCTATATATTGTAGAGATGGGCGGCGACAAGCAGATGGTCGGCTGGGCCATCTTCACATCTTCCATTCTTGAAGTGGGTGTGTTCCTGCTGCTTGACCGGCTGCTTAAACGCAAAATGAGCATGCTGCTCGGCTCGCTCATCGTGGTCAGTCTGTTGTTTGCGCTGCGCTGGCAGCTCATGGCTCTGGCGTCTAACCCGCTGGAGGTTGTATTTATTCAGTTGATGCACTCTGTCACGTTTGGCGGTTATTTCTATGTCGGTACGCAGCTCACCATGCTGTTTATTCCAAGGCCCTATCGTTCCTCCGGGCAGGCGGTGTATACAATGGCTTGGGGCGGCCTTTCCGGTGTCATCGCCGGATTATTCGGTGGATGGCTGTTCCAGAGCTTCGGGGCTGAGGTGATGTACAGCATCGGTGTCTTCTTCTCACTCATCGGCGCTGCCGGCTTCGCCACGATGTGGCTGTGGAACCGCCGTAATGGATACCAGCCTACGGTGCTCACAGAGATGGGCAGCATGGATGAGGACAGGTAGTATCAATTCGTATTAGTGGAATTATTCAAGGGGGTAAGGTCCGTACGAATCGTTAGAATTCAGAAGTGCCGAAAAACGGGCAAATAGCGTTTCCTGAGATCGTTAGAATGATTTACAGCCAAGCTGATGGGCCACGGTATGATGATGTGTACATTAGATTATTATCTAGTCTAAATGTCTAGTCCAAAGGCTTGCCGATCACTTGACTGCTCGAAGCCTGGTCGTTTTTTGGGTTCCTCCCCCAATCACAAAAAAGGCGTTCCGTCACGATCATGACGGAACGCCTTTTCTTCAATGTTATAACCGTTTGCGCTTTAATGCTCGGCAGCCCAAGCCAAACTTAGGCCTTTGGCAGTTGGAACGAGCTTTTCAGCGATACAACCCGGTTGAATACCGGACGGCCTGGCTCGGAGTGCTTCGGATCAACACTGAAGTAACCGTGACGGAAAAATTGGAATTTGTCCTGCGGTTGTGCTTCTTTCATCTCCTGCTCCACGTAGCCGTGAACGATCTCGAGAGAGTTCGGGTTCAGCTGATCCAGGAACGTTTTCTCCGGCTGCTCGATAGTCTCTGCTCCAGCACCCGTTACATCCGCTTCAATCTCAGCTCCTGCTATCGCTGCTTCTACTTCGGCCTCCGCCTCGGGTGCTTCTGCCGAAATCAGCGGCTCGTACAAACGGAATTCCGCAGGTACCGCTTGAGTCGCTTCCACCCAGTGAATCGTGCCTTTCACTTTACGTCCCGTAAAGCCGCTGCCGCTCTTCGTTTCTACGTCATAGGTACAGTGGATCTCAACGACATTACCGTCTGCATCCTTGATTACGTCATTACATTTAATGAAGTAGGCATGTTTCAAACGAACTTCGTTG
Organism: Paenibacillus sp. AN1007; assembly: GCF_040702995.1. NCBI lineage: Bacteria > Bacillati > Bacillota > Bacilli > Caryophanales > Paenibacillaceae > Paenibacillus > Paenibacillus sp. AN1007. The sequence continues at coordinate 6,429,535 of NZ_CP159992.1, read as the reverse complement.
CCCGGGAACAAACGGAAGTATTTGTTCGGCGGATTTTCCATAAAGTCGTCTTGCTCGATATAAATCTCACGGGAAAACGGAATTTGGCGGCTGCCCATCTCCGGATTTTCCACGTTATTCTCCGCTTCCAGCCACTCCACTTGTCCCTCAGGGTAGTTGGTGATAACCACTTTGAGCGGGTGCAGCACAGCCATGGTGCGCGGGGCTTTCAGTTTCAGATCCTCACGAACAAAGTGCTCCAGCGTTTGCAGATCGATCACGCCTTGGCTTTTGGAAATGCCTGTTTCGAATACAAAATCACGAATCGCTTCCGGTGTGTACCCCCGGCGGCGCAGACCTGAAATCGTTGGCATCCGTGGATCATCCCAGCCATCGACATGGCCTTCATCCACGAGCAGCTTCAGCTTACGTTTGCTCGTTACCATCTGGGACAGGTTCAGGCGGCCAAATTCGTATTGACGCGGCTGACTCTCCATCTCGCACTCGGCGATGACCCAATCATAGAACGGGCGTTGATCTTCAAACTCCAGGGAACACAGAGAGTGTGTCACACCTTCAATCGCATCTTCAAGCGGGTGTGCAAATGCATACATCGGGTAGATGCACCATTTGTCGCCCGTGTTATGGTGGTGTGCATGAGAGATACGGTAAATAACCGGATCACGCAGGTTGATGTTAGGCGAAGCCATATCAATCTTGGCCCGCAGCACCTTTTCTCCGTTCTTGAATTCGCCTGCGCGCATGCGTGTGAACAGGTCGAGATTCTCTTCCACCGAACGGTCACGGTATGGGCTGTTTTTGCCCGGCTCGGTCAGTGTTCCGCGCATTTGTCGAATTTCGTCGGCACTTTGGTCGTCGACATAGGCTTTACCTTTTTGAATCAGCAGGACCGCACGGCTGTACATCTCATCGAAATAATCCGAGGCAAAACGTTTCTCGTTCCACTCGTATCCGAGCCACTTCACGTCTTCCTGGATGGAGTTTACATACTCCACGTCTTCCTTCACCGGGTTCGTGTCATCAAAGCGCAGATTGGTTTTGCCGCCGAACTCGCCGCCCAGCGTAAAGTTGATCCAGATCGCCTTCGCATGACCAATATGCAGATAACCGTTCGGTTCCGGAGGAAAACGGGTAATAACTTCCTGGACTTTGCCCGACCGGAGGTCTTCGGTAATGATATTTTTAATAAAGTTAGGTGGGGTTGTGAATCGATTGTCCACGAGTATCAAACCTTTCATGAATGGATTGGAGCTTGCAGGAATTGCAGCAATTCCGGTTTAAATTCCTTAAATACGAAGTCATTTCCTGAAAATATCCACTTTCATGGAAAGTTTCGTACGCGTTTCATTTAAATATACCTTTAACGGGGGAGGAGTTCAATAAATAACAGTACCAAAGTCAGGATCAGACATTATATGTGCATCCTTGCAAGTTAGGCCTAATACCATTTTGACGAGTTCGCACGAATCATGTAGCATATGATTAAAACTAAATTTAAGGGAGGGTTTCCCAAGTGAACGCGCTAAAACTGACCAAAGAACAGCAGGATGAAGCCATTCGCACGATCCAGTCGTATTTTGAAGAGGAACGCGGCGAAGAATTGGGCGATCTGGCAGCATGGGGCGTCCTCGACCTGTTTATGACACAGCTTGCTCCCTACATATATAATCAGGCACTCAGTGACGCACGCACAACGGTAAACCAGCGCATGGCCTCCATAGAAGAAGATCTGTTTGCTCTGGAGCGCAAATTGCCCCGGCCTCCCCGCTAATCTACCTATTATATAAAGAAAGAAGGTTGCAATCATGTTTACCTATTCACTCGATGAATATACGGAGCTTCGCCCGCTTTTGATGGAGCACACCAAACCGCTGTTTGAACTGACAGACCGTTCCAGGGATCAACTTAGACATTGGCTGCCTTGGGTCGACCAGGTAACCGAGATTGAACATACATCGAACTTTATTACAAGCGCGTTAAAACAAGCTGCGGAGAACGGCGGTTTCACGGCTGGCATCTGGTTAAAAGGAGAACTGGCCGGCATCATCGGTTTCCACGAGATTAACTGGACGAGCCGCTCCGTAAGCATCGGATACTGGCTTGGCAAAGGATTCGAAGGACAAGGCCTGATGACCAGCGCCTGCCGTGTCCTAGTGGATTACGCCCTCGTGACACTGGATCTGAACCGGGTCGAAATTCGCTGTGCCACAAACAACAAACGCAGCCGTGCCATTCCGGAACGACTTGGCTTCGTGCTTGAAGGCGTGATCCGCCAGGCAGAGAAACTGCCTAAAGGATATGTGAACCATGCGGTGTACGGCATGCTGCAGCATGAATGGGAACTTTTGCGATAAAACAGCCTTACATAATGAACCTGAATCGAACTTGTTATAACCTTTTCATAAATAAAAGCACGTGAGAGTGAATCAAAGTCACTCGGAGTACGTTAGAGTATATCGAATGACTATGAAAATACATTAACGCATCCCTTATATCCGCCTGCCCTTCGTCTGTGACAGCACATGTCCCACAGATGAAGGGTTATTGTGGTTACAGCCCCAATTTTTACTTCCCATTAAGGTTGAACTAATCTCTGCTTCATGCTCGGTGCCTAAGATAGCATTGTGGCTTTACAACCACAATCTCTATGACAGGAAGAAGGATGATACGGATGAAGAAAACCACAACATCAAGAGCAGTAAAGGTCACCAGCGCTTTAGCTTTAACACTTGCACTTAGCGGGGGCTTGGTGGCAGCAACTGCAGTTCATGCAGACCCTGCGGCGAAAGCATCCGATGCACTCCAGAACAAACGCACTGCCCCGATTGATTCCCATACATTAAAGCCATCTGGCAAAGCCGAGAGAGGATTGGGACCTTGGTTTGGTCCTCGCGCCGACGAGGTACTATCTGTGCTGGGTATAACGAAAGATGAGTTAAAAGAGGCCCTTCAAGCAGACCAATCGCTTGCGGAAATTGCTGCTGCGAAAAATGTGGAGACACAGACGCTTATCGAAACACTTGCTGCCGCGGAGAAAAAGGATCTGCAGCAGCAGCTTACCGACTCCAAGATTACTCAAACTCAGTATAATGAGCGCCTCGCGGCTCTGACAGAGCGCATCAGTGCAATGGTAAACGAGAAACCGTCCGAATTACGCGCGAAAAAACCTGAACATGGTGCGCCTGAACTTGGCCTGCATGGACGGGGGTTTGGTCCTGAAGTCGATCGTAACCTGGACAAGCTCGCTTCCATTCTTGGAGTGACCACTAATGAGTTAAGTTCATCACTCAAAAATGGGGATACTCTTGCTGAGATTGCATCTGCTCAGAAAGTAGACGTGCAAACCCTTATTCAGCAGCTCGTCACCGATAGAACGTCCGATCTGCAGCAAGAGTTGAAGGACGGTAAAATTACGCAGGCTCAGTATGATGAGCGGGCTGCTGACCTAACGGAGCACATCACAGACCTAGTTAATGGCACACGACCATCCGCTCGCCCCGAGCATCACCATGGCTCTCGTTTGAAAGACGAGTCCGGTGCTCCAGCTAAACCTTTACCAGAGAACGACAAGATAGACAAGGCGGGTACAACAGATAAGGCAGAAACGAGCACCTCTGATAGCAGCAAAGACCCTGCTTAACCACTCTACGAAGCACCCATAACACCCATCCGACCATTGGCGTCTGATACAACGGTATAAATAAGCTCACGTCACCTGCTTCGATTTCGGGCAAGCAGGAACAATAAACGTATGCAAGCAGAGCATAAGAGAAATATCCATTTATCTTTGGAACGCCAAAAGATCGTTTCCATCGTTTCCATATCCATGCCAAGTCCCTCCTTCTCACGCTGTTTACAGCGGTGAAGGAGGGACCTTTAATTATTACTAAGCCGTATAACATTTAGAGAGCACGCACCATGCCGCCATCCACAATCAGCGAAGTTCCGGTAATGTAAGAATTAGCCCCGGATAACAGGAACACTACCGCTTTGGCAAATTCCTCCGGCTGACCGTAGCGCCCCAGCGGAATTTCCTTACGGAACTGCTCGGCAATCTCGTCTTCACTGACCCCATTTTGTTCAGCCCGCGCCGTATCCAGCTCACGAATCCGATCTGTTGCGATGCGGCCAGGAGCAACGGTGTTGATTAAAATGCCATAAGGTGCAAGCTCCTGAGAGAGCGTTTTGGCAAGGCCAAACACACCGGTACGGAACGTATTCGACAGTATCAGACCCGGGATCGGCTGCTTGACCGAAGTGGAAGCAATGTTGACGATATGACCTCCATTTTTCTTCATATACGGAAGTACACCTCGAATCAGTCTGACATAGCTGAGCATATTCAGCTCAAACGCATGCTCCCAGTCTTCGTCTGTCAGAGACTCAAACGTACCGGAAGGCGGACCGCCCGAATTGTTGACCAGAATGTCGATCTGTCCAAATTGTTCAGCTGTTTTCTGAATAAGTGCTGCAATGTCCTCTTTGCGGGTTACATCTGTGGCGGCATATTCGACACGTCCACCGCCGCCAAGGGCGAGCAGTTCTTCTTTTACCGCGGCGAGCTTGTCCTCGCTCCGGCTGGCCAGCATGACATCGGCGCCCTCGAGTGCCAGCTGTGCTGCCACCGCTTTGCCCAGGCCCCGGCTGGAGGCCAGCACCAGTGCTTTTTTACCGCGAAGTCCCATATCCATCGTAATTCCTCCCTTTGCCAATTCTTTGCTGTATCTGATGCATCACCTATAACAGGCTGACCGTCTATGATCCAATAAAATAGGCCATTAAAATATCATCCACATCTCTGCCTTCGATTCGAAATTCGGATACGAGTCTGCCCTCCGTTATAAAACCGCACTGCTCATAGAAGGCGACCGCTCCCGGATTGCTTGACAGTACACGCAGCCTGAGCTTGCGTATTCCCTGCCCCAGTGCGTGCTCTTTCATCGCTTCCATCAAAGCTGTCGCCACGCCGGAGCGGCGGAACTCGGGGTGAACTGCAATATGAATCTCATAAACATGGCGGTTCACAGGCATTCCTGTGGGGGGATGAAAGCCCACATATCCGCACACCCGATCCTCCTGCACCGCAATCAATTGGTTTCCCGGCGGGCAGTACTGTAAATACTGCTGTCTGGAACGCCACTGCATCGGTGCAGGCGAAGTGGACGCGTTCCAAACCAGCATATCCAGCTCCATTAACTGGCTCGCATCCTTAAGCTCGGAAGGACGAATATCATACGTATGACTGGTGAGCATGCCGATTCAACCTTTCGTATATTTCATTCAATATTTTTTTTGTTTTGCCTCATTGAAATATCCTTTTTCTTGACCTCATTACGCTATCTTTTGATGTGCCTTATGCTGCTATCTATTGTAGCATAGCCAACGCATGGACTTAAATTCCGCACCCATATAACCAAACCATGAAAATGAGATCATCTAAGTTACTTATACATGGTGTTCTCCAGATCAGCCAAATCGAAATGACCCATAAAAAACACTTCACCTTGCCGTAACGTCATCGTTTATACTGATTTCATTGTGATTGTATATAATACAGGTTCCATGAAGCAAGGAGGTGCACCCGGATTGAATATCAAAGAGGCCGCGTCCCGGCTCGGAATATCGGCAAGAGCTGTTCGCTTTTATGAAGAAAAAGGGTTGGTCCAGCCTGCCAAACAGACGGGTAACGGCTACCGTACCTATTCGGAAAATGATATTTGGCGACTGCAGACCATTGCAGCGCTGCGCGAGATCGGCATGTCCCTGCAGGATATTCATCATGCACTTGCCGAGATTGATCAGGGAAACCAGCAGGGACTGGAGGAATATCTCGAGCTGCAGCAGGCAGTTATGTATGCTCAGTGGGTAGAGTTGAAACGCATGATGGATACGACCCAGCGTATGATTGAACTGAATCGTCAGGGTGGACCGCTGAAGGTCAGCCATCTGCATAATCTGGCAGGCAGTGCGCGCCGTCTGCGAGAAGCACGGCAGAACTGGCATGATCGCTGGAATTATGATAGACAAGCAGCCATCCATGATCAGCGGGTGCAGACAGCGTGGACAAAAGCGGACAAGCCTTTCAACCTATATCATAATTATGATGAAGCCCTGGAACAGGCCGTCCAATGGACCTCTCCTGCAATTGGGGAATACGGATTAGATATAGGAACCGGGACGGGCAATCTGGCCGGGAGAATGCTGGATAAGGGTGCAGTCATGACCGGAATCGATCAGTCACGGGAGATGCTGCGCACGTGCCGCAGGAAATATCCACAGATGCACGTAAAGCTTGGTAACTTCCTGGCACTTCCGTTTGCCGATCAATCTTTTGATTTTGTCGTTTCCAGCTTTGCCTTCCATCATCTGAGTCCAGATCAGCAGCAGCTGGCATTGGAAGAAATGCAGCGCGTTCTCAAGACCACGCCCATGGGCAGAATTTGTCTTACCGATCTGATGTTTACGAATCATGAGCACCGTGATACCTATGTAAAGCTTGCCGAAACCGCCGGGAATGCGGAACAGCTGCAGGCTCTGCGCGAGCGTCATTTCCCATTGCTGGACGAACTGTGCGTCTGGTTGACTCAACAAGGCTGCCAGATCAAGCATATGCGGCATAATGAGCTGCTGCACACACTGCTTGCAGTTCCAGTGCGTTAAGCGATATTCAAGCAGCATATATCGGCTATATGCTGTTAGTCCTTGAGAAAGCTAACATATCTCAAATCAATCCAGGTACTATGCTCATGAGCATAGTGAAGCTGTTCTCGGAATGAACCGGTATCCAGGATGGTGTAGTTTGCGAAGTGGTGGCTTAAGTCCAGCTCATTAAAAAAATGAGCAAACTTCCCTTGTTTATACTCGTATGTATTCGGCTCAAGCAGGCTTCCTTTTCCGCAGCTGCTGTCTTCGTCCGAGAATACGGTGAAAAATCCAGATCCGCCCTTCCGAAGAAACTCGCTGCATTTGTCTATAATCACGTTTCGTTCCTGCCGCTTAAACAAATGGAGAAGGTTATAACAGAAAACAGCATCATACTTCTGAGGCAGTTTAACATCCAGCACAGAAGCATGGATAACATTCGAATGGGTATCCCATTCCCTTGCAAGTTTAACCGCAGCTCCAGATACCTCTATGCCGTCAACCTTGAAATATTTTGCCAATTCCTTCGTGTTTCGCCCATATCCAGCCCCCAGGACCAGCACTTGTTTCACGCCTCTTTGCCGAAAAGACGAAATGACTTTGGTTGTAATTACACTGGGGGTTTCTCCCCAAACTTTCCCTTCTGTCTGAAATCGATCTTCCCAGTACGATCCCAATGATTAACCTCCTCAGTTATATATGTTAGTTTCGATTCATTAAGGTGAGATATTAAACGTTCAGGCAGTTGATATAAACAAAAATACACCCCTTAGCAGCAATTGGATATAACAAATATCCTAAATATGCTAAGGGGTGCTGTAGTTCAATATGTCACAAGAGACAGTTAATTCTGTTCTTCCTGTGCTGGTCTTGGTAAACCTTTTGCGAAAAACTCTTACATATAAATATCAACAATCGTGCGCTCTGCGGTGCTGCTTGCCTGTTTGAACGCATCCAGCGTGATGCATACCCCGCCTTGACGATAACGGTTCGCTGTGCGCTCGCCTTGAATATCGCTGCCGTTCACCGCTACACGGCTGACAGTCCCCTCAGTCAGGTGGTAGATAAATGTCACCGGCTTGCCTGCATATTCGAATTCAAACTGCATGCCGTCCAGCTCAGCTGGCAGTACCGGGTCGATGACCAGATTGCCGCCTTCCTGACGAATACCCAGTGCATTCGAGATCAGCTGGTTCATGTAGATTCCAGGGCCGCTGGAGTAGATTCTCCATCCGCCTTTCACCTGTACTGTACCTTTACGGAGCTGGTCAAAATGTTCCTGTGCTTCGTAGCGGGTGTTGAACTTGCCGTCCGAACTGCTGAAGTACGCATTCGCTTGGCGAATCTCTGCGTTAGGCACAACCTCGCTGATTCCTACCGGGTTAATCATCGCCAGACCATTCCAGACTTGATCCGTTTTACCGAGCTTCGCCATCGCTTCCACGTAGCGAATGTGGGCGTGCACATACTGCAAACCGATCTCCCGTCCGAAGTTGGATGCCTGCTCTGCACGTTTGAAGTGAGTGCTCACACCCCCCGCATATTGTGCAGGACGGTTCATTAGACGCACGCCATCCGGGCACAGGAACTGCTCACGAATGAGTGCATAGTGTGCTTCGGCCTGTTCTGCGTTCAGCAGTTCTCCGATCATGCTTCGTGTCATCGGCAGCAGGCGGTATTGAATGCCTGTCTCCGTGTCTGTCGGATGCAGCATCAGCTTCGCCTGATCCGCCTCTTCCATGTACACAAAGCCCGGAATCACATCTGTGCCCAGCATGTAACGATTGAAGTCTTCGCGGATACCCTCTGCGAGTTGGGCAAGCTCCTGTGCAAAAGCTCCATCCGTGGATTTCAATGCCTGTGACAGCACGTTCACGGACTGATACGTCAAAGCTACGGTCCAGCTGCTCACCATGTACTGCTTGAGCTGTGCATTGGCTGGCTGAAGGGTATCATCCCAGTCTCCATCTCCATAGGAGGACAGGAACGTATCGTGCAGGAAGTGTGCACGGATGTACTCGATCTCTTTTTTCGCATGATCCAGTACCGTTGCTGTCTCTTCTGTGAATCCAAAGCTATGCTTAACCGTGTAAGGCACTTTCTCTTCCAGAATCGCATAGTCGCGAGTTGCAGTCAGGTAGTCTGCCAGTACTTTCAGCGGCCATACGATGATATCGCCATGGCTCTCTTCCTGCTGAATCGCAAAGTATTTATCGAACATAAACCACTGCGGCCAGTTGCCGTCATCCTTGTATTGGTGCGTATACACCATTTTGATGATATCGCGAACCTGCTCATATTTTTGAGTCGCCATGAAGTATTCCACCGGACCCTGACACACATCACGGGTACCCCATGCAGCGCCGCCGTACTGCTCCAGACCGTGAGGTACAGAGTAATGCACCAGCATGTTGTGCGTATACCACCAAGCAAGCGCGTTGACTTTGAACAAGTCTTCCGCATCCTGGCTCTCGCCGCGGGACAAACGGAACCCGTTCATAACCCCTGCAAAGAACTCACGATACGCATGCACTTCTTCTTCAAAAGAAAGGCTCGGAGCCGCAGCTTCAGTACCTGCAGCAGCCTGATCTTCCAGGACACCCTGAACCTTCAGCGTCCATGCCGCACTTTCTTCCAAGCTAAGGGTTACAAGGGAGGCCGAGCCGCTGCGAACACCGCTGGCGAGCAGCGTTTCGTCCCCAGCTTGTACAGAAGCACCTTCAACCGTCATGCGGTACTCCAGCTCTGGATATGTTCCAGCACTCAAAGATTGCGGGTCAGCTTTGAAAGTCAGCGTGCTGCCTTCCTGTGTCATGTGCAGCGGGTACTCGTACTCATTCACATTCATCGTAATCTGGTTCGTTACCAGGTAACGATAGGCTTTTCCACTTGTAGAACGTACATTCATGCGTACTTCCGTAGAATGCGTCGTTGTATAATTCGTTACGATGAGTGTATCGGACTCCATTTTATAAATCCAGCGCGCATAGTTAAACCCAATCTCGAACAGGGAAGGCATCGTCAGCAGACGATATTGCCCGTCGATCTCTACATAGATGCGTTGTCCAGCCGTTTTTGGTACGTTCAAAGCATTGCGGGCATTACTGATCATTTTGTTAAAATTAGTGTTGCCGATAACAAGCTGCGAGTTAAACATTCCGTACATATACGATGTCGTAGTAATAACCTGCGCGCCCAGTTTGACATTGCCGCCGCTCATCAGAATATGTCCGTGTGGACGCTCCACCAGCAGTTCTTTGGCTTTCAATACGATATGCTCATAAGAATTCGTGAAGAAGGACAGGAGCTGATCCCCGCTGCGTTCTTCCTGGTGACGGTCGGGATACAGCTGGTTAATCTCTTCCTGCGTCAGATCGAGTGCGGCCAGCGGCCCACCCAGAGATGAGGAACGCTTCACCTGTTCGAATACTTCACCCGGTTCTGCATTCAGAGTCTTCACTTCATTCCATGCCGCTGCAACTTCATCCCCGAACTCCAGTGCGGTAATAGCCGATGCATGGCTAGCCTTCGCCAATCCATAGAATACAACCTGCGCCTCACCATTTAGTTCCAGCAGCTCGGATTGCAGTGCAGTATAAGCAAACTCGTACTGGTACGTTTCGTTTGCCAGTGTTGGGCGGGTCAGACTTTCAGGCTGATTGGTTTCTTTATAAGACAGCCCAAAGAACTGGAAGCCGTCCGTGGAGTAACCGACCGATTTGGTCAGGGAACCCTGCTGCATGTAGGGGAAAGCTCCTCCCTGCGGCTGGTTTTGACGTGAGCATACCACATACCCCTTAGCATCATCCTCAAACACGGTATGGTCAATATACTGGGACAGATATGCTTCATTGCTGCGTACCGCACCCGGATCAGCCAATCCTACATCTTGTCCATAGACCACATCAACACGCTGCTGTTGTCCGGTAATCTTCACATCCCAGAACCAGATGCCTTGCGGCGTAAGCGTAAATACGACCTGATAGTTGATCGCTTCCGCAGCGTTCTTCGGCTGCACATGGCCTGTCCAGATCAGCTGACGGTCTCCATGCGATTTGCTTGTGGATACCTTGCTGTTGGAGTGTACGCCGAGCAGCGGGAAGGAAGTAATCTCGCCATTCTCATGTACGCGCAGGTATAGATTATTCAAAGACCCATCTATCGGGTTGCTGATCAATTGATTCAGCATCGTATTGCCGGAAACAGCCTGAACCAGATCCCCACTGTTGAAAAAAGTAAATGTGACTTCTCCGGCGTTCAGCCGAATCGTTTCATTCATCGTTGCTGCCATCTCTCTACCACTCCTTAAATTAGTTTACCACTCAATATCGAAACGTTTCGATACTATTGAAAAAGAATAGGGTTCCCTTGAACCGGCCCAGCGAGACCCGTTCCAACGATAACCCTGTCATGTCAAACAACACGTTCACATACAGACCGTGCTTCACCTGTTATGTATCCAGATACGCCGATCCGCGCTCAAGCCGCTCGATAAAGAAATCAACCGTTATTTTCCTGACTCGTCAGTATGCAGAGAACTTACAGAACCACGCTCCACCAGATCAATCGTTAGCGTATAGGATGGATTAACGCTCTCTCCATTCAGCATCTGGAACAGCAGATGCCCCGCCAGTGATCCAGCCTCGTGCTTGGGCTGACGAATCGTTGTCAGCGGAGGATGAACATATTCGGACAGCTGGATGTCATCGAAGCCGATGACCGAAATGTCACCCGGCACCGAGATACCGCTCTCTTCAAATGCTTTCAGCCCTCCAATGGCCATCTCGTCGTTTCCGTAAAATACGGCTGATGGAAGCTCTCCCTGCATAATCATCATCTTGGTTGCATTAAAGCCGCCCTCGCGCACGAAATTACCGTTCAGACGCCATTTTGACTTCTCTTCAAGTCCAGCTTCCCGCATCGCACGCAGGAAACCTTGGTAACGCAGTGCATTATCATAGGAGTTGGATGGACCGCTGATATAAGCGATGTTCTCATGACCACCTCTGATCAAACGGCGGGTTGCAAGGTATCCGCCCTGCTCGCCATCCACCAGCACATTGACCAGATGATCACCGGACAGCTGACGATCCATGACAATAATCGGGAAGCGTGATCCGGCGGACTCAACCAGAATGTCATCATGGATGTTGTGAGCCAGTATAATGGCTCCGTCCACCCTCTTTTCACGCAAAAAACGAACTGCTGTTGAATCCCGTCCTCCCATTGAGCTGCAGGCAATCAGATCATACCCGTTCGCCAGTGCTACATCCTGCACACTGCGAATCAGCTCTGAGTAATATGGTCCCGACAGGTCTGTCAGAATCAGCGCGATGGTATTGGTCCGACTCCGTTTCAAATCCATGGCAAAGCCGTTTTTACGGTAATTCAGTTCTCGTGCTGCCTCAAGCACCTTCGCTTTGGTCTTCGCACTAACTTTGCTGTCCCCGTTCAGTGCATAGGAAGCAGTTGAGAGCGCCACACCCGCCAGCTTTGCCACATCCTTGATCGTTGCCATTCCTCGTTCGCCCCTTCTTGCTTAGCTCATTCATTACTTATTATCTCATCAGACAGCATGTATTAAATAAAAACCAACACCATGCAGCCCCGTTCACTGCTCCAGTCATGGTTATCATTCATTATGATGCATATACCGTGCCGCTTATGGCACTTCTAGCTTAGATTGTTAATTGCACTTCGCCATCTTCCTCGTTACAGCACAATCGAAACGTTTCGAGGTGTTTCCAAAAAAATAATTCAGGCTTATTTTTCCTTGTGAAAAGACGGAGCAATGCCCGTAACTCGGTCCTTCTTAGATGGGAACTCTGCATCACTCGATGCACAAACTTCAGTCAATCTGCCGTAAATACTAGATTGAAACGTTTCGACATTATCATTATAGTCGCTGGTGATAGCGATTTCAACCATTTTATCTAATTTTCGTAGAAATAAGTCCAATTTTCGATCGTTTGTCCACGAAGTTTTGTTTATTATATACTGCATAATAGTTCAAATTTATCAATTTGACCAGTACAAGAAGTGCGATGCAGTGTTACAGCTCTTCCAAATCATAATAAGGAGAAGGTTACGTCATGAAAAACAAACAGCCTGCTGATCAAGTCAACGAAGATTCCTCGCTCGTTTCCTTACCATACATGAAGTCTATTCCTGGCGCTCCATTCAAGCTGATACATCTCGTTCAGCTTCATGACCGTGAAGCATTCGCCCATATCGAGAAATCCTGGAGCAAGCTCCATGTATTATATGTCATAACCGCAGGTCAGGCCAGACTCATCGGAGCAGATGGTAAACTGACACTCACTCCCGGCTCCGCATTCATTCGCCGGGCAGGCCACCTGCTGCAGCATGACTGTTATCGAGGTACTCTATCGCCAGTCCAGGGCATTGCCATCGCCTTCGATTTTACCGATCAACAACAGCGCTTCTGGCCGTTTGGTGCCCCAGCTCCAACATCCAGCCGCTTGATTGTTGACAAGGCAGTAGAACTGGCCCAGGTATGCATGACAGAGCAAAATGCAAATCCGTTCAGACCGCATATTCTTTTCTATCAACTTCTGGATATGCTGCAGGAGCAAGCCGCTCTTGTTTCTCAACCAGATCACTCTTGGCTGGATGGTGTACTCCGCCATATTCATAAGATGTATGCACATCCGTTGACCCGTGAGCAACTGGCTAAAGCCTCGAACATCAGCCCAGAACATTTTTCGCGGGAATTTAAACGCTATACCGGCCTTACCTTTGTCGAGTATGTATCCCGTTTAAGGATCAGGATGTCTCAAGAACATCTGCTGTTGGGAAGTCCTACATTACAGGAAGTGGCTAGACTGACCGGATATAAAGATTCGTTCTATCTAAGCCGCAAGTTCAAACAAATCGTTGGTGCAGCACCAACCCATTACCGGCATACTCCGAAGAAAATCGTCTCTCTGACCTTCAACTACACGGCTTCCCTGCTGGCACTGGGCTGTATTCCCCACATAGGAGCTGTTGCGAGCTGGATGGAATCCGGTCTTGATGAGCAAGTACAACAGCAGATGAGGCAGTATGCGGAGCATGAACTGTTAGCTCATCCGCAGTTGATCGCGGAGGCCAATCCCGACATAATCATCGGCTACGCACCTCATCCAGCTCTGGATAAAATGCGAATGATTGCGCCAACAATTCTGATGCCGTTTGAAGAACTGGACTGGAAGCAGCAGTTTATACAGATCGGTCGAATTACAGGACTGGAGTCCAGGGCCCAAGCTGTCATTCAACATTATCACCAGTTGGTGCAGGAGGCCAATCAGACCTTGGACAATCTGATGGGCAAAAATCGCGGTTCAGCGGTATGTTTATTCCTGTATGGGGAACAAGGTGCATACGTCTTTGGTCATAGTTGGGGCAGAGCTTCTCATATTCTGTATGAGTCTCTTGGATTTCAACCACCGACACGTATGCTCAAGGATGGGCGGCTGCCAAACGGATACATCCATGTGCCTCTGTCCGATATTCATTTGTATGCAGCAGATCACATATTTGCAGCCTATCCTGAGGAAGCTGCAGAACAACAAGCCGTCCATTTACAGATGAATTCAACATCATGGAGCAGCCTTGCGGCCATTCGTAACGGTTGTGTATACGAAATTGATGCAGACATGTTCTACGGTTTTGACCCTCTATCCATGGTAAAGCAACTAAAAAACATAATGCATCATTTCACATCACATCTATCCATGCCTTAGTGATCATCGTTGTCCATGTACAAATCAGACATCTTCCTCTATGTTATTAATGAGAATAATAATCATTATTATTTATGGACTATACATAGGGAGGAATCAGTACATGTATGCTTTTAGAAACAAATTCTCTGGCTTGCTGCTTATGCTTGCCATGCTTATGATCCTGGCCGCTTGCGGTAGCGGAGCGGGAACAGAAGTCACATCTGGAACTTCCGAAGCCAACACAGATCCGTCATCCGGTTCGGTTCCTTCGGATGCTAAACGAATCTACAAGTCCTTAAGCGGGGATGTTGAAATTCCGGCTGAACCCCAACGTATTGTTACAGATATGTACGTAAGTAATCTGCTTGTACTGGGTATCAAGCCCGTTGGTGCTGTACAACATTACCTCGAGAACCCGTTCTATTCGGACCAGGTAGCAGGCATAGAAAGTATTGGTGATCGGAATGCTGTATCCATGGAAAAGGTTGCTGCCTTGAATCCGGATCTGATTATTACCTACTCTAACCAAGCTCAGGAGATTGAGAATTATCAAAAAATTGCACCTACCGTAGTTATTCCTTACGGTACATTTACAAACGTACCAGATGAGATCCGTGGCTTCGGAGAGCTCATGAACAAATCCGAAGAAGCCGAAGCTTGGCTGAAGACATACGACGAACGGATACAAGCCGCTCGCACCAAGGTGAAGGCGGTCATCCGTCCAGAGGAAACCTTCTCGATCCTTGAAGTATCGGACAAGAGTTATTATGGATACGGAGACAACTTTGGTCGAGGAGGACAAGCAGTTTACCGTGCTTTGGAACTTGCCCCGCTAGAACGTACCAGAAAAGAGCTGATGGGCGATACCCAATGGAAAGAGATTTCACGTGAGATTGTTGGTGATTATGCAGGTGATCATATTTTCCTGACCGTTGGTGAGAACAATAAAAATGTTCAGGGTGATTCCGTCTGGAGGTCCCTTCCCGCAGTAAAAAACAATCAGGTGTATGAATTGCAGGAGGATCGGTATTGGTACTTTGACCCGATTGCAATTCAGGGTCAGGCTGAAGAATTGGCAGATATGATCGTAGAGCGTGCTGCCCAGAATCGCAAATAAAGCAATCATGAGTGCCAAACGCCTGGAGAGACTAGCTAGCTTTCCAGGCGTTTTTTAGCATGAAGAGAACCGCAACATATATTACATTTGTTGGCTCATATATAGTTTTTCCCCTTTAATGTATAGTCGAATCTTACTTTTTTACTGCATGTATAAAATGAATCGTCTCGAACGCAGCCAAATCATCTGTCCGCTGACTGAAATACCGCTCCTGCAGCTCTTGAGGGGATAGGTGCTCATAGATGAGAAGCCCTGCTTCCTCCAACCGATGCTCCATATCCTCATACGTGAAGCAGGACAGCATCGGTTCGCCCCCCATCGCAGCCATTTTGACCATATTTTCGACCCGGTTATACCTGCCCTTCTCCTGGAAGAGATGTTCATCTGCATAATCAAACACGATTGAACTTCCAGCCGGAAGAGCTGCAAAAGCGTGATGAATTAAACGGAAGAGATCTTCTTTGGACAAATAGTACGAAACACCAAGCAGTGTAAACGAAGTTTTCACATTGCCGAATAGGCTGCCCCAACCATCGGGTTGAATCATATCGCGGGTAAAGTCCATGGGCACAAAATGAAGATTGCGTGGAATAACCAGCTCTGCCTGCCTCAAACGCTCTTTCTTTAACTGCTGTGCAGACGGAAGATCCACCTCAAATACATCCAACGTATCCTCCATTTCCGGGTGTCTAATCGCAAATGTGTCCATACCGGCTCCAAGAATAATCAGCTGCTTCGCGCCCAGCTCAGCTTCCTGGAGCATCACCTGTTCACTATAGGCAGCGCGAGCCAGTGTGATCGGTGACAGCTGGACTTGGGTGATCCATTTTAATATTTGATCTGGGTCACCCCTGAACTGTTGGTCCGCATCCGGGCGGAAGAAATCGATGCCCCGAATCATATTTTCGCCAATAGCTGCAAACTCCTCTGGAGTGATCAGCTTTCGGGCTGCAAAATCATTAAAGATGATTGGTTCATCATGCTCTACATGGTAGGCTCGGGCAAACGCTAAAATCAGAGACGTTATACTGGATTCCTTCTTCTGGCTCATCACATGTACCTCCCGTATCAACAAAAATAAGGTTCCCCCTGGCCAGGAGAACCTTAGTATATACGGAAGATTTATATATGTAAATTATAGCATAAATAATTTTTTTTGTCAATCTCATTTTGAGATGAGATCATTGGAATCTATATTTTTCGAGTCGACCAGGTTGATTAGGTTCACTACGTTCAATTCACCCATTTCGTCCATTCGTATAGAACGCATTCCTATGCATCCATGCCATACTCCTTCATCTCCCGGCTGCGGTTCAGCGCAGCATGCAGTACAAATCCAAGCAGAGCAATCACAGCCATTCCGGCTGCCAGCCACGCCACCGGGATGAGACCTTGTTTATCAAACATAACCCCCATGACATACGGCCCTATAACACGTCCAACTGCTCCAATTCCACCCGAGATACCTATATAGAAAGGGGCAGCTCTTCCGGCATGCTCCGATATATAAGCCGGCGCTGCAGGTGAGATTAACATCTCTCCAAAGGTAGCCAACACCATCGCAAGCACCATGCCCGGATAACTGTATATGGTGATCATAACAATATAAGCCAAACCGTAAAATACGGCACTTGCCATCATCTGCGCGCTGGAGGTGCGGGCCATCGTACGTTTCACCCAACTGGTGAACGGCTGTCCGACAAAGATCAGCACACCGTTAAGTGTCCAAAGCAGACCATACATTCTTTTCTCCAGGCCTTCAGAGATGATATAGGGTGACACGCCCGTATTCCAGATGGAGTTGCCAAACAAGAGGAACAGCACACCAAGGCTCATAAACAGATACAGTCGGGTGTTGCTGAGCAGCGACCAGATGCCCGGACCTTCGGGTACGGTTTTGCGTTTCGTCAGATGCACTTCGCCCTGCTCCGGTTCGGCCCGGGACAGATAGTACCAGAAGAATACAGCAAAGCCTGCTGAGGTCACCCCGTTTAATACAAAACTCAAGTGATATGAAAAATCAGCGAGAAATCCGCTAAGCGCCGTACCAATGGCTACTCCGATATTGTTTGCAACATAAATAATGTTAAACAGTTCTCCGCGACGTTCTGCAAACCGAAAGCCGATAAACGCCTGTATCGCTGGCAGCGATAACGAACTGAACAGGCCAATCCAGCCCATCGCGCAGATAAAGATAACCCAGTACGCACTGATCCACGGCAGGGCAAACAATCCAGCTGCATTCAGTGCCAGCGAACCGATAATCAGCTTTTTCACCCCTACACGATGGTACAATGAGCCGCCAAGCAGCTGTCCAAAAATACCGCCCAGGGATTGAATCAAAATGACAAAACCCGCGTTCGCCATCGTGCGCCCAAGCTCATCAAACACATACATCGTTGTCAGCGGCCACATCAGGGCACTGCCCGTCGCATTCACCAGACTTGCAAGCAAAAACACCTTCACTTCTTTTGGATAGTTATGCAGCCATCTCATCATTTTCACCAAAACTCCTTACATCTGACTAAGGCGTGTCTTGAAATCTGCTTCCATCAGCGTTTTCAGACACACCCAAACCGGGCATCCGCCAGCCTGTTTCCGCACAAAAGGCTCCCACCCGGTTGGCATTGACCAGCCGCGGTGGAAGCCTGTAGTTGAAATATTTTACAGTACACAATCTATATTACATCAAAACAATCTGACCGCAAGCACACTCACTGCCGCTTCACTTCAACAGTGGCGGAGAAAAAGGTTGCGCCATTGCCCATATCCGACAGCCGGTTGGAGGTCAGCGTGTTGGAGCGCTGCTTTTTGCCATCGCCATCCCACCATAGTCCTTGACTGATTACCGTACCCGGAAGCATTGCATCTGTCACCTTGGCCGTTAATTCGATGCGTCCGCGCTCATTCCATACTACAACCGCATCGCCATCCTGTACTTCGCGGCGAGCCGCGTCCTCCGGATGAATCTGCAGTATAGGCATCTTTTCCAGACGTTGATGTTTGGCCGAATTGCCAAAGCTGGAGTTCAAGAAATTGTGATTCGGCGGGGATACAAACATCAGCGGATATGCATCGTTCGGCCCTGCCGGATTCTCGCCGTCGTATCCTTCAACCAGTGCAGCATAGGTTGGCAGCGGCGGAAGCCCCTTCTGCTGCATCTGCTCGGAATATAATTCAATTCTGCCTGATGGTGTAGGCAGATGGTCGAGGAAAGAGGCGTGTGCTGACATATCCAGCTTCACAAAGCGATGCTGCTTCAGCCTGTCCAGCGTAACTCCGTTCATATACGGATTTTCTGTGCCCTGCAGTGCGCTATCAATCATCTGCTCCGGCTGTTCACCGAAGATGTCTGCATCAAACCCCATCGCTTGTCCGAGCAGCGAGAACAGCTCCACATTGCTTTTGCTCTCTCCAATCGGTGCAATGACCGGCTCCTGCAGCTGCACATACTGATGCCAATAGGAGATGTACAGATCGGTCGCTTCAAAAGAAGACGCCGCCGGCAGCACAATATCGGCATACTTCGCTGTATCGGTCATGAACAGATCATGAACCACCGTGAACAGGTCCTCTCGTGCAAAACCTCGCTCCACTCGTTCCGTATCTGGTGCCACAACCAGTGGATTGCTGCAGTAAACCAGCATGGCCCGGATCGGCTGCTCCGCTTCCAGCAGCGCTTCGCCAATCCGGTTCATGTTCACAACCCGCGGCTCGGCATGCTGCCTTAGGTCAGGCCGCTCCAGCGCATCACTGTTCGTACTTGCATAGCTGTTCGTACGTACCGCACCCCCGCCGCGCTTGAGCCACTGCCCTGTAATCGCAGGCAGGCAGGCGATGCTGCGTACGTTCATGCCCCCGTTGTCATGGTGCTGCAGGCCATTGCCAATGTGAATATGAGCGGCATGAGCAGCCCCATAGAGCCGGGCCAGCTCCACAATGGTTTCTTCTGGCACGCCTGTAATACGTGCCGTGCGTTCCGGTGTACAGCTGCGTACATGCTCGCGCAGCGCTTCATGTCCTATGGTATATTTTTGCATAAATTCTTCATTCGTTAGTCCCTGCTCAAAGAGCACATGCATCAAACCCAGTGCCAGCGCACTGTCTGTGCCCGGATAGATTGGAATGAACCAATCTGCCCATTGTGCTGTCCGGTTGCGGTGAACGTCAATGACAACGATTTTGGCACCCTTTTTACGAGCCTTCTCCGCCAGTACCACCTGATGCATATTGGTACTGACGATGTTACCGCCCCAGACCACGATCAAATCAGCATGCTCCGTATCCTCCGGCAGCGTTCCGTGATTGGCGCCCATCGTATATTTCCAGCCGGTGTTGCCTGCAGCATTACAGATCGTCTGCTCCAGCACACTTGCCCCCAGCGCATTAAAGAAACGCCGATCCATGCCATCCACACCAAGCACACCCATATTTCCATAGAAACTGTACGGCAGAATACTCTCAGGTCCATACGTATCAGACAAATCTTTAAACTTTCCCGTAATTTCCTGAATTGCTTCGTCCCAGCTTATGCGCTCGAACCTGCCTTCACCTTTGGCTCCGACTCGTTTCATCGGATATTGAAGACGTTCGGGATGATACACCCGCTCCGTCATATTTCGAACTTTATTACAGATCGCACCCTTTGTGATCGGATGGTCCGGATTACCGGTTACCTTAACAATTTTACCATTCTCTTTATGTAACAGCAGACCGCATGTGTCTGGACAATCGAGCGGGCATACCGCTGGAAATACACCATTCTCCTGATCGATCATCTTCTGGCCCTCCTCATTCAACAGCTATCCCTATATCATATCCCGTCTGAGGCTGAAACGTAAAGAGAACAAGAGTGAATCGGTTAAATCTTCATGATTGCCGGGCAGGCTGCTGCTGCACCAATCTATATTCCATGATATATTCCAACTTTTCAAAAAAATTTTTACCCCTTTGATTCATTCTCTGAATCCAGGGGTAAATTAAAAACAAGGCATTAGGTTGGTGTTTCCCCACTTCCTCCTCATGCCATATCATGGACCACTCCCGAAATTCGCCATGCTCAGGTTTCGTTCCCCCGAACCTTGTCATGGCGAATTTAATTTTGTGCAAAAAAAAAGATGACTGCATCTCCAACGCCACGACGAACTATCGTGAAACGGCAGGATGTATCATCTTCGTTTCTACTAAGCTTTAACTCTTATTGATAAATCTCTTATATGATCCGTTACGCCTGTTTGCCCCACATTACTCTGCCTTCTGCTTCCACGGGAGGTGCCGGAACAGGAACCACGGCTTCCGGCTTCGCTGCCGGCTCAACCTTCCGTAAGTACACCATCCAGTACGCAGCCGCTACAAACAAAGCGCCGCCTGTCAGATTACCCAACCAGACCGGAATAAAATTCATAACATACTGCCCCCAGGAATAATGACCCTCAAAGATCGCTGCCGGAATGAGAAACATGTTCGCCACAACGTGCTGAAAGCCGATGGCCACAAACGCCATCGTTGGAAACCAAATGCCCAGAATTTTACCGCTCATCGTATCGGCAGCATATGACAGCCAGACCGCAAGGGCCACGAGCCAGTTACAGCCGATCCCGGAGATAAATGCTTGCAAAAAGCTGTCATGAAGCTTGTGTCCCGCCATATCAACCACCTTGGCCAAATATGCACCATCAGCCGTCAAGCCCAGCACATGACCAAAGAAAAAAGCGACAAACAGCGCGCCCAGCAGGTTGCCCAATGTCACAAGCAGCAGGTTCTTCAACATGCTGGCTGGTGAAATTTTACGTGTGATTGCAGCAAGCGGCACAGCCATCATATTGCCTGTCAGCAGTTCCCCACCACCGATCAAAACCAGAATCAGTCCCACCGGGAACACAGCCGCTCCGATGAATGTCGCAATGCTTCCCCACTCCGCTGGTGCAGACGCAATCACGCGAATATCCAGCAGGAAACCAAGCGCAATGAAAGCTCCTGCCAGAAAACCGAGAATCAGCACGGAGGAAATAGGGTTTTGTGCTTTTTTCACACCGGACTGTACCGTATATTGTGCAACCTCCAGAGGTGTTTTGGCCGCCATATGTCATCCTCTCCTTTTATCTTCTATCCGTTCGTATGCCAAGCAAATCTATCCATGAATTCATTGTATATCGACCTCCCGGAAAACTTTGTGCAAATAATCACAAAGTGATCCAAGAAGATGATCCCATTTTCCAATGCCTCTCTCCAAAATCCGGAGGATCAAGATAAACAAATAAATAAGTAAACAGCAAACTGACATAGTTGGCACAGACGAAAAAAAGGAAGACTGACGATATGATCGCCGTTCTTCCTTCTCTTTGTTGTATGATGTACCCGGATTCTGTCTAGTTTCTTGCGCTTAATCTGCTTTTAACTTAAGCTGTCGATTATGCCATTAACCTAGACCAGGGCTGGTGCTTTAACTTCTACTGGAGGCAGAGCTTGCAGCCCTGCAGTGTTCAAGAAGTTCCACGGTTTGTTATAGTGCGGCTGGAAGAAGAAGTCGATAAAAGCCAGATCATCCACTGTCATGTTATTCTGAATGAAGACCGAGATCGTATTGATCGACTGTGTCAGATCGACCTGGGACATAACCTGTGCACCAACAATCCGGCGAGTGGCCTGCTCGTATACAACTTTCAGCAGCAGTTTCTCGGCGGTTGGCATAAACTCCGGACGATAGCTGTCTTCCAGAACAACCGATTCTACAACAAGTCCTTCTTCGGCGGCAGACATTTCGGTCATGCCGGTTCCTGCAATATTTTGCTCGTAAATTTTGATACCCGATGTGCCCTGTGTTCCCATATAAGGTGTCGTTGGACGAACCAGGTTTCGCGCTACGAGTGTACCCATCCGCACGGCGTTTGTTGCCAGTGGAATGTAAGCCGCTTTGCCGGTAGGATTGTAGTGAATCGCGCAGCTGTCACCCGCGGCAAAGACATCTTCCTGGCTGGTCTGCATATATTTGTCCACGATGATCGCGCCGTTTGGAAGCATATCCACCTGACCTTTGAGCAGCTCCGTATTCGGGCGGAACCCGATGCAGAGAATGACCAGATCAGTCTCGAATTCCCCTTTGGATGTGATGACTTTGGTGACTTTACCATTCTCGCCCGTAAACTTCTGTACCGTCTGCCCAAGAGCCAATTTAATTCCTTTTCCAGTCAATGTATCTTCGATGGCATCTGTAAATTCAGGGTCAAGGTATTTATTCAAAATACGATCCACGCTATCAATAAGTGTCACTTCTTTGCCGTTCATCTGGAAGGCTTCCACCAGTTCAACGCCGATGTAACCAGCGCCGACAACCGTTACGCGTTTGGTATCCTTCGCTCTTTCAATAATGGTGTTGGAGTGATTGTAGTTTTTGCAGAGCAGGATGTTGTCCATCTCGATGCCTTCCAGCTTCGGAACGACAGGCCATGAACCTGTAGTCACAATTAGCTTGTCAAACGTATCTTCAAATTCTTCCCCAGTTTGCAGGTTTTTAGCCCGTAAGGTATGACCTTTGGCATCAACTGCTGTCACTTCATGGAGCATCTTGGTTTCAACACCAAGGTCCGCCAACTGATTCGGCGAAGAATAGAACAGGCCGTCAGGATCTTTCACCACGCCCCCAACATAGAGCGCAATCCCGCAGGAGAGGAATGAAATGTTGTCATTGCGTTCATATACGGTAATGGTGGCATCCGGGTATAATTTAGCGGTATTTACGATAGCTGCCGTTCCTGCGTGTGTACATCCGATGACTGCGATTTTCATGAGTAGTTCCTCCTTGGAGTATTAGATCGATGAAGTGTATGTGATTTATTTCACTTTATACACCTATTATAATGTGATATTTTTCACATTGCAATAGGTTAAGCAAAATAATTTGTTCTTTCAGAAAAAGAAGGCCCCCTGCCCCCGTCTACAATCACTTCTTTCCTATGTTCTCACTAACTTCATTTTCCCCGAATTACATTTTGCTTATGCCCTCCAAATAGTTCAATTCCATTACCGAAAACCTGGATCATCAGATCACACCGAGCCGAGACGTTCTACTAAAAAGAAAACCAAAAGAAGCCTGTCCCGTAAATGGGGCAGGCTTCTCGTCATATATTGATCTCACGTGCGGCGAATTAACCGAGCAGCTGCTCGATCGCAGCACTCATCGACTCTGGTGATTCTTTTGGTTCGATCCGGCCCACGACTTCACCTTCGCGATTCACAAGGAACTTGGTAAAGTTCCACTGAATATCACTGGTTTCACCTGTACCTGGCTGCTGTTCTTTCAAATATTGAAACAGAGGATGTGCGTCTTCTCCGTTCACATCTACTTTTGCAAACACTGGAAAGTTTACGCCATAGTTGATCTGGCAAAAGGATTCCGCTTCTTCACTTGTACCTGGCTCCTGTCCACCAAATTGGTTGCATGGAAAACCAAGCACCACCAAACCTTGATCACGATAACGGTCATAGAGCTTCTGCAGTTCACCATATTGAGGTGTCAGTCCACATTTACTGGCTGTGTTTGCAATAACGAGCACTTTACCTTGATACATATCCAGCGGCACTTCCTGATTTGCGGTGGTTACCGCTTTGTACGAATATACGGACATTGCTGATTCCTCCTATGACATCGATTAATTTTGGGGTTGTAATCAATTATAGCCGTGTTTCGGGGTATACTTCAAATTCACCGAGAAGCCGCAAGTATCTCATAGCGATTTTGCCGCTCGGCTTTGCTCAACTTGGGACAGCTGTAACAGTAATCTTGACCACCGTATACCTTATAATGCAGACAGCAGGTTGACTTCATCAGCATTTTTTCTCCAGGTTGATACGGACTATCGATTTCTACCGGTTTGAAGTGCAGCAGATTTTTACGCAATCCCAGAATTTCCGGCGGCATCGTAATCACATGTTCATACCCTTGAATGACCGCTTTACGTTCATCCTCAGTAATGTCCATCTGCACTGCCATCGTCTTAAACCATGTCAGAATGGATGCCAATTGAGCCCACATCTGGCCTGTATTTGCCCCTCCAGCCTCGGCTGCACCCTCGATTAGAGGCCGGAGCTGTTCTCCATAGTAAGCCGTAAGCATCGCCTTTCTTGCCAATCCGGCTGCTGCAGATTCATGTTCGTTCTTACCAGGAGGCGCAGGATGTACATGCTCGGTACCATCCAGCAGTTGAAAGTGAAATGCCGGATAGCCGTCTTGTACAACCAGCTGCAGCCGAATATTGTCCAGAGAAATATCCAGCATTGTGTCACACATTGAATTCATATAATGAATGCCCAGCAGCAGTCCACGAACAGAATGCATGAAATACACCGCCGCGGTTCGCAAGCTATCTGCCCGCAAATGTTCGTTATATACTTTCAGCATATCCTCTGCCTGCGCTGTATCCCGTAACGAAGCCAGAAGTATATCATAAACCGGGTTAGAAGCGGGACTTGTCGAGATTCGGCCATATTGCTCGAGCCACGTATAGTTGATTGCGCCCATGAATGAAACCTCCCGTGAATGCGAATGAGCCGCGTGCTAACAGCGCACAGCGGCTTCATTTCTATAATACAGAATCACAGATGTGATCCAGTTCGTTTAAATTAACTGCCCATTGCCTGTACACGATGTTCGGTTCGGCCTGCATGAACCATGGCACTGTTCATCACCTTGGTTTCAGGAGCTGCAGGTTTCGGACGTTCGCCAGCGAGTGCATATGGGAGGCAGAGCGGTACATTGGAACGCGGGTCCATTACGATATCTGCTTCAATATTGAACACTTCACGCAGTACATCTGAAGTCATCACTTCTACGGGTGAACCCTGTGCAACGGCTTTACCTTTCTTAATACCAATCATGTGCTGAGCATACCGGGAAGCATGATTAAGATCATGGACTACCATTACAATGGTGCGGTTAGCTGTGGCATTCAGGTGTTCCAGCAGCTGCAGCACTTCAAGCTGGTGTGCCATGTCAAGGAAGGTTGTCGGCTCGTCCAGGAACAGAATGTCTGTTTCCTGAGCAAGTGCCATAGCAATCCAGGCACGCTGACGTTGTCCACCGGACAACTGATCGATCGGACGGTCATGGAATTCAGTCATGCCCGTTACTTCGATCGCCCATTCAATCATGCGTTTGTCTTCTGCACGCATGGAACCAAATCCTTTTTGATAAGGAAAACGGCCATAGGAAACCAGTTCTGTAACCGTCAGACCTTCCGGTGCTGTAGGGTTCTGAGGCAGGATCGCAAGCTGCTTGGCAACTTCACGCGTGGATTGTTTATGAATAGACTTGCCGTCGAGCAGCACGCTGCCTGCCTTCGGAGACATAATGCGTGCCATCGTCTTCAGGATCGTTGATTTCCCCGAACCGTTGGCTCCAACAAGTGCGGTAATTTTGCCTTGGGGGATCTGAATGTTCAGATCCTCAACTATCAGTCTTTCCTCATAAGCGATATCCAGCTTGGACGTCTCCAGACGAAACATGCGATCATCCCTCTCTCATTAATCCGGTTATGTATTCCGGCTATCATAACGACAACGAAATTGAAATTATATTCTAATTCAGTATTCCTGAATTTTCCGACGCTTGGCATTGACATAAAAATTGAAACAGATTTATTCGCTACACTAAAGATACTGATAATCATTATCACTTGTCAACCGAAAATAACAAAATCTTTTGATAATATAAGGCTTTTTTTATCTAAATTCTGCTTTTTACCACTCGCTGTGACACCTATTATATGAGAGCATTTCTCAATGATTCCGTGCTATTTTTCACTGCTCGCCTAATTACCTTATTTTGAATCAATCCTTATGTGTCTATTTTGTGAACTGATTAAACGCTTCGGTACAATCATCTCAGAAGCTTGGTTATGAATATAAAAAGATGACCCTGAACTCTTGGTCTCAGGGTCATCCCTCTAATCAAGTCGAATCAAACCTGACCTACATATGCTTCTCTGCCGGTTATGATTCGTTATGTGCTTATATCATGAGATTCAGATTGGCTCCTGCATCAACTCAACAGCGATCTCTGACCCCTTCGCACCCTTCTGAATGCTCACAACATTCTTGGGATCAATATTGTCCGGCAGTGTGATCTGCATGCCGTAAGGGTATAAGCGATCTGCTTCGGCCGCAGTTAAAGGTTTGGGAACAGTGTCAGCCTGCCCTTCTTGCGAGACATCCCCCGATAAGTTCTCACTTGTTTTACCTTGGTCTTGTGTCGATGATTTATCCGCTTTGCCTGCCGACAAACTGCCAGCTGTGGATTGATCCTCTTGGTCAGCATTACTTGCCGTATCAATCCCTTGTTGATCATCCGATTGACCGGATGCTGCTGAATCAGCATCTGAATCAGCAGCACCTTGACTCTTACCTGATGTCTGAGAGCCATTTTCCTTACCTGCTGCGCCTTCAGAATTCGATGAAGGGTCATTGGCTGCATCAGACTTTTCTCCGGAATTCAAGCTCTTCCACTTGTCTGTAACGTTAAACTCTTTCATGCTTCCATCATCCAAACGCAGCTGCAGGCTGCCCTGTTCAAAAGGAATACCACCCGTTTCGCTCCGGAAGCGGAGGACTAATCGGGCCGGGGATTCTGTTCCTTCCTGCTCATCTGCACCAGCGATATAAGCGATATACGCTGCCGGCTTCTCTTCAGGTTCAGCCGGGGCAGCTGGTTCCTGTTCTGCCGGCGGCTGTGCTGCTTGAGGTTCAGAGGTATTGTTCATCCAGGCATATGTGCCACCTGCAATACCAAGAATAAGGAACAGCAGCAGCAGGCCCATCCATCGCTTTTTCTTCCGCCCGGTCAGAATACGCATAAATGGCGAGGCCAGTTCAGCCTTGGCCCGATCATAGACCGGCTTCAGAGCTTTTCCTGCTTTGGCATAGTACGGCTTGAACACTGACTTGGACCGGAATGCTTCCCGGTCATGGGATTTGAAATACATAATAATGGCATCTGCATATCCTTTATGCGCACTGGAACCGCGAACAAACATCCGATGTACACCGGACCATTCGAAAAAGGTATAGATCGCTTCAATTTGATTGGTATGACTGCGTAGAAATTCAATCAGACCCGAATAATCAAGCCGATTACTGCCGCTTCCCCCACGGTAGAATGCGAGTGGTAATGCCTCATACGCTGCGGTTCCCGGATAATTCCGCAGTTCTGCCGCCAGCCAGCGGCGAGTCCAGCGCTGAAGCTCATCACGCTCAGCCAGAGAGAGTGATTCCACCTCTTCTTCGGCGTCAGGATCACTTCTAAGCCATTTTCTCGCCGCCAGCATCACATTTGTTCTAGCCGCTACATCCGAACCTTGGCGTGATGCCCAATCCCGAACGTCATTCTCATGCTGCAGAATATCGATACGCAGCAGCTGTTCCCGGTTCACCCGTTCCAGATCCAGATCCTGAATCATGAAGAGGTTAATCACATAAGCAAGCTTATCCGCAAGTTTGGTTAAAGCTTCCTGATAGGCGGCCTGTTCGTCGGGAGAATGACTACCGCTTTGGGGAGTTCGACTGACAGCGGCTTTGGATTGCCCGATATGTCCTGTTATACCCGTTTCGAACTCGTCACTCCCGGTTATTCGGTCCAGCATGCTGACTCGCTGAAGCGCCTCGTTTGCCGATTCAACCGGATCAGGTGCCGAACACAACCTTTCCCTAAGCTCGGTACAGGAACGTTCCACAAGAAACGCAGATTGAATCGCTGACGGATGAGCCGTAACCCAGCGCTGAACAAGATCGATGACCCCCGCTGCCGTCTCTGTCCGTTTCAATTGGTTGTCCAGATACGGCTCAAACAGCAGCTTGGTCAAAGCATCATTACCCAGTACCTTATCAAAAAAAGCTTGATTCAGACGGGCATCGCGGTCCAAAATGACATACAGATCCTGTACAGCACGCATGCGTTTCTGCGCACGCGCATTGTTTACAGCATAGATAAAATAGTCTACGATCCGGCCCTTTACTACGGGCGCAGCAGCACGGAAGTATTCTCCGAAGCGGGCAGCAACCGCTTCCTCCGGTACATTTTCCCGGCGGACACTGTCCAGCTCCCGACTAAGCAGCGTCAGAAACAGATCATTCAGACGTGCACGCTGCTGCAGCCCACCTTCAGGCTTCAGATACGTCAGTAAACCCTTCAGAACCTCGCTTTTGTTATTCAAATATAAATCTTCTACACCTTGTTCAAGGCTGTAAAATACCGACAGCTCTCCATAAGCTTCAATGGATAGCTCCCTTCCCGGTTCCATACCGGCCAGCATGTCGTCGGCGAACTCGTAGAATGCTGCTGACCTTACCGGGTCCCTCAGCAAAAACCAGGCAAATTCCGCATAAGGCAGCTTGGCCACCGACGCATCCACATGGGTGACACGACCAGAGACGAGATCAAAGGTGAAATCTTTCTCTGTGTTCCTGTCCTTGGGACGAAGTGTACCCCGCTCCACAAACTGCACATGTATGCCTTTCTTGGCCTGTGGCTCCTTGGCAAACGTCATAAAACCGAGCTGCCGCCGGAACGCGTAGGGCAGTGCCTTGTACAGCAGACGCAGCAGCGCCTTAGCTCCTGCCGTTACTTCCTCCGCTGGCACATCAAGCGCTATATATACTTTGCGGCGTGCCGCCACAGCCTGCATCACAGCATAGAGCAAGCGCTTGAACAGCGTCTCGTCCATTTTCAGGGCACTTAGAATCTGGTCTGGTGACGCGGCTGCTCCAAACCTGCCATCCTGCTGTCCAGCTTGAACTCCACCTCCGGCTCCTGCTGCCGTAGGAAGTTCTGCAAGCACAGGCAGCTCCGTACCCTGCTCGATATCATAGGAGGTAGCAAACACGGCATCCAGCCATTCGCCACCTTTCATATATTGTTCCAGGCTTGCCGGAGACAGCACATAATTGTGGGCAAAAAAGGCACTGCGCAGCCCGGTGAAATCTGCAGCCTGATACACATTTTGCCCAAGAATGGTCTCGCCGCTCTCGAGATGCAGCAGGTGCATGGAAGCCGGGAACTTGCTCTCGTCCTTCTCGCTCCGTCCTGTCAGCTCCGCAGGAGCGTCATAGACGCAGTAAGGATGAAGTACTTTTTTGATAAAAGAAAGGTCCAGTCCCGGCGATGCAGCCACCGTATCGAACCCCTCTGTGGTCCGGAATACCCCGCGCCGTTCTCTTGTGTACATCTGCTGTTCAATGGGCGGAGTGTTGGAAGAACGCATCATCCCACTCTCCCCTCAATGTACTTCAGCTTGTACAGCAGCCATAGGAAAGGCTCATCCACACGGATTGGACTAACCACACCTTGAATTTTCATGTCTACCGGATTGCTGCCCAGCGCAGATACGGCGAAATAAGCGGTGTCCTTGAAGTACACATCCATCGTGCCTTTGAACGGACGATCCACTTTCTCGATAAAACGGCGAATCTCCCCGTCGATATTTTCGAATTCGGTCAAATCAAACCACTCGCGATGCACCATGTTGCGGAACACATTGCTGTTGGATTTGATATAATCCCCTTCCTCATCCTTGAGGGAATGCAGCATGTCACTTTTGGTGAGCACAACCGCAGTCGGGATATTGGTCTTAGCCTTCTCCTGATAGGCGATAAAGTCACCGAACAACGTCAGCACCACGTCGCGCGGCTCATCGTA
Source organism: Paenibacillus sp. AN1007 (assembly GCF_040702995.1). Taxonomy (NCBI): domain Bacteria; kingdom Bacillati; phylum Bacillota; class Bacilli; order Caryophanales; family Paenibacillaceae; genus Paenibacillus; species Paenibacillus sp. AN1007. Next base: position 6,399,366 of record NZ_CP159992.1, on the reverse strand, counting down.
TTTCGGCGTCCATTCTCCCGGCTCGCTGCCCAGGTTAATGCGAATTTTGTCCCGGATTGAACGAATCTGGAGCGGGTCGACCATAAACAGAATGCCTGCCGAGTTTTTGATATGCTGTCCGTGCAGACCCAGATAATCCTGCTCGACCATTCCTTCACCTGCAACGTCAAAAAACACCAGGGTCAGCGGCGCTTTATCCTCATCCTTGAACACAAACTGAAAAATAAACGGCTCCTGCAGCTTTTCCTTCTGCGTGGAGTCCAGCAGGTCGCCCCGCTCAAACAGCGGCTCTTCGTAATCTGCACGGAAACGGCGGCTGATCTCTGCATTCAGCGGCATACAGGCAGCATCAAAATGATCTGCCGTATAATGCTGCAGCGTATGGATCAGCGATGTCATGTAGACGGATTTCCCGACCTGGGATGCACCGATGATCGAAATGATGTTGCTTGGTGCCTTCCCGGCCGTTACAGGAAGCTCATTATGACACTGCGGGCACAGACGACGACGTGTAACTACACCATAACGATCATTCAGCCCCATGACGATGTTATCCGAATAGATGCGGTGCTCCTCGGGTACGTCATAAGGAGACAGAACGGCCTCCATATCAAATACCGTATCCAGGCCAAAACGTTCCCGGTATCGGTTAAGCTTGGCATCTTCCCCCAGCGCGTAGTCCTCGTCGTCGTCACGATGATGTGCTGCGCGGAATACGACCTCTTCCGGTGAGAACTTGCTGAAGCAGTACGGACATACAATATCGTAAAACAGCGGTCGTTCCTCCGGCTGCTGTCTCTTCAAAAACCGACTAAAAAAACTCATAGCCATTCCCCCTTTCCATACCTGTGTAAATAAAAATTCAACTTCAGTCGTCATGTGTGATCAATCGGATATCAGCCGATAAGCAGCTCCATACTGGCGGCCGTCTGTGAAGAATAACCTTACATAGTCGTCCTTGGCGACTTCAACAGGCGGCATCTCATTTTTTCCCGGCATAAAATCACTTACAAACGGATACACCGTGCCATCATCTTTGTTCAGCGGAACGCTGCCCTGCTTACGAACATAACAGAGTGCTTCCTTAGGAACGGGCACTTCGGCGGTCACCGTGATCAGCACGGTCTTGCGTTTCTGAAAAAAACCGCTCTTGTAGCGAATGGCAAAGCGGATATCCGCCCTGCCCGCGCTTGCGATCCCTTGGTTGTCCTTATCCTGCTGACGAATCAGCACAGGCCCTTCTTCTGACATCTGGCATGCATATACGTTGTACTGGATGGCGCCAAAACCTGTGATCCGATCGGTATACCCGTTGTTCGCTTTGTATTCCTCTCTTGTGTACAGCTTCAGCTTGCTCGGTGCCCTTCCTTCTTCACGTTCCTCAGAATGACCTGCATTCCTATGTTCTTCTCCGATGTGATCGGTGTTCATTCGACTCAGTTCCAACCGTTCTACGTAAACCGCTTCAAGCTGGTCCGGCCAGAGCCAGCGAAGCGTGCAGCGGCCTTCGTCCACCGCTAGAGTCAGTTTTCGAATCCGGGGAGCCGAAGGGTCTGCATCTGCATTGATAAATCGCATATTTCATTGACCTCCCCGATGTTAGAATCCTTTGCTTCGTGTATCTCTTGCTCGCTGACCGAATCCTTCCGCAGAAGAAGTTCCACGACCGGCATCCCGGCGGCCTTTGCTCTTGCGCGGGGTGTTTTCTTTGATCGGAACAATCCAGGAGAAGAGCGTAAGCACACCCGAAAGGATCAGCATTGCTCCCAAACGGACGAAAGCATCGCCCACATTAGAACCGTTCAATCCCCACTCCAGCAACAGTCCGGCTAATAAGCCCGAAACTGCACCGCCTACACCAAAACTGAGCGCAAGATGACGGTTATCAAACACAAGTCCAAGCGATACACCAAGTGCCACCCCAATCAACAATAAGGCCGCGACGCGGAAAATAGCGAGATACATGCTGTGTTCCATCGCACCTGTACGTTCTGTCACGAGTGTACGTTCATCAATCGTATCGTAAATCTTCTGGAACGCGACATTCAGGCCGCCTGCGTCCGGCACATCATAGTACATCCCGCCTGTTTGCTGAGCGATGCTCTTGAGCAAATCCGTACCCGACGGATCGACCAGGCTTAGACCAACGGTATGGATCGCAACCTGTTCCTGTACATACTGCGGCAAAATGTCCGAGATGTCTGCATCACTGAAACCGTCAGACAACAGAATAACAACGGTGCCCCGTTTCGGGTCCTGTTTGCCTTTGATCTGTTCCATCCCTTCTCGCAGCACGGTATCAAAATTAGTGCCGCCTGCTGTCGTCACGATACTGTCAATTTTGCTGTTCACTTCATTTTTGGCGGCTTCGCTGTCTACTGCGATGAACGGCTGCAGCGCTGCGGCTGGTCATGGAACGTAATTACCGCCACCTGTTTGTCACTCTCCATCTGATTGATGAGCGTCTTGGCTGCTTCAAACCGTCCATTATTCGGATCGGTGTCGTTCATGCTGCCTGAGTTATCAATCATCAGAATGATATCTTTGACCTGCTTCGCCCCGCCGGGATTGATCTGGTACAGCAGCTGCAATCCGAGTCCAGCCACCAGCAGCAGAGCCAGTGTAGCCGGAACAAGCAGCTTCCAGGACAAGCTCAGATATCTGAGTTTCCACGAGGCACCGTTCAGACGCGGCGAGATCATCTCTGCCAGCAGACAGAACAATCCTACACTAAGAGCCAATACACCAAAATATAAACCCATCAGCAGCAGGCGCGGCATCTCCCCAAGCCACTGATGCAGCATGATTTCCCCTGCCGCAAATCCCACTGCTCCGCCAATCAGGCTGAACAGGACCAGGAGAAAATTGATTTTTCGCTGCATGTCTGCATGCATCCTTTCTCAGAGCCTGCCTGAAGCAGGCTGACTTAGTGCCCTGAATTTTTACAACTATTACTTTCACGAATATAAAAGGTCTTTTTATCGAAGCGGGGGCAGATGATCTGCCAGGTCAGCAGGATGGAGTTCATATCCATTCTCTGTATATGAATCGTAGTACACCTTGGCGTTCCGGTAGACCATGAGATCCTCCAGATGGAAACCACCCATCAAATTCAGCTTCTCCACCCCGCTGCTGCGTTCCTCATAGACGACACCCAGCTTGTAAATTCGCGAGGTTTCCTCGGCATGTGCCGCGTAATCCATAAAAGCACTGTGATGGTCGCCAAAAAAATATTTCTCCTCATACCGATGCTCCTGTGTATAGTCGAAGACCCGTATCCGCACAACCGCCTGGTCTTCCAATGTACGATATAGTCTGCGGAACAGATCATCCCGGGTTAATACATCCCGATCTCCGTAAGTAATGGTCACATTGGCCCGCTGTAACAATTCTTCCTCAAACGGTAATCGCAGTGGTTCCGCGGAGAGCAGCAGCGCACGGCAGACCTCTATCAACCGTGCGAGCAAACGATCATCACCCGTGGTGGCGAGCTCATTCATGTCGCCCATGTATCGTTCCTCAAACCATACATCCCGCCCTCGTCTTGCCTCCAGATCAGTGATCAGCTCTTCTGTCACTCTGCCATAGTACTCCATCACGTTCTGCCCGATGTATTCGTCGGCAGCCGCGATGCTTTCCTCAGCCGCTCCGCGTAATGTGCGCTCCAGCGCTTCAAGTGAGGCCGTAACCTGACAGCTGTAGCGATGCAGCTCCTCCATCTCCGTATCATAGATGCGGAGCAGATGCAGTTCATTTTCCAACCGCAGCAGGTCTACCTTCGGCACGTATACACGCTCCAGCAGGCAGTCAATCAGATTGCGTACATTCTGCTTGTCACGGAAAAGCGCCCGTTTGATCGGCTGATCCTCCACCCGTTCCTGCTGACGCTGTTCCAGCAGTGCTCGTGCCGATTCAAGCTGTACACCTTTGTCGCGGATCAGCGCCAGCAGCGCCTCGCGCACACTGCCTGGCTCACTGCCGCTCCAAGCGGCCCATTGAAAGTATCCCGCTTCGGGATGCTCGCTATGGGACCGCTCGGCTTGACGGCGAAGCGACCCGCTGGAACTGCGCTCACGCACACGTTCTTGCATTGGACGAACGACATTCTCCCGGAAATAAGCTTCTGCTCCTTCTCCATACAGTGCCCGTTCTGCTTCTCGCAGGGAGAGCGGCTTGAGATCCGAGAAACTGCGGCTGTGCGTCATAATGCCGCTCATGCCGCTAACGAGATCTTCGCTTGGCAGCAGACCCGCTACTTTACGTTCCACAGAAGATGCATCCAGTCCGAAGAAGGCCAGCTTCTCCTTGATGCTCCAGTCCGGTTCCTGCTTCATTCTAGCGAGCAGATAACGGTAGAGGTGATATA
>NZ_CP159992.1:5722500-5790000 GCF_040702995.1 Paenibacillus sp. AN1007 | reverse complement strand
GGAGTGAAAATTACAGTAGCGAAGGTCATGATCTCACACTGCCAAGAAAAGCCTCTAGCCAGATGAAGGTGCCCGTACCGCAAACCGACACAGGTAGGCGAGAAGAGAATTCTAAGGCGCGCGGAAGAACTCTCGTTAAGGAACTCGGCAAAATGACCCCGTAACTTCGGGAGAAGGGGTGCCCCGGTAGTGTGAATAGCACGAGGGGGCCGCAGTGAAAAGGCCCAAGCGACTGTTTAGCAAAAACACAGGTCTGTGCGAAGCCGTAAGGCGAAGTATACGGGCTGACGCCTGCCCGGTGCTGGAAGGTTAAGGGGAGTGGTTAGGAGCAATCCGAAGCTGTGAACCGAAGCCCCAGTAAACGGCGGCCGTAACTATAACGGTCCTAAGGTAGCGAAATTCCTTGTCAGGTAAATTCTGACCCGCACGAATGGCGTAACGACTTGGGCGCTGTCTCAACGAGAGATCCGGTGAAATTTTAATACCTGTGAAGATGCAGGTTACCCGCGACAAGACGGAAAGACCCCATGGAGCTTTACTGCAGCTTGATATTGAATTTGGGTACGATCTGTACAGGATAGGTGGGAGCCTTTGAAGCATGAGCGCCAGCTTGTGTGGAGGCACCGTTGGGATACCACCCTGATCGTATCTAGGTTCTAACCTGGTGCCCTCAGCGGGTACGGGGACAGTGTCAGGTGGGCAGTTTGACTGGGGCGGTCGCCTCCTAAAGAGTAACGGAGGCGCCCAAAGGTTCCCTCAGAATGGTTGGAAATCATTCGAAGAGTGCAAAGGCATAAGGGAGCTTGACTGCGAGACCTACAAGTCGAGCAGGGACGAAAGTCGGGCTTAGTGATCCGGTGGTACCGCATGGAAGGGCCATCGCTCAACGGATAAAAGCTACCCTGGGGATAACAGGCTTATCTCCCCCAAGAGTCCACATCGACGGGGAGGTTTGGCACCTCGATGTCGGCTCATCGCATCCTGGGGCTGAAGTAGGTCCCAAGGGTTGGGCTGTTCGCCCATTAAAGCGGTACGCGAGCTGGGTTCAGAACGTCGTGAGACAGTTCGGTCCCTATCTGTCGTGGGCGTAGGAAATTTGAGAGGAGCTGTCCTTAGTACGAGAGGACCGGGATGGACGTACCGCTGGTGTACCAGTTGTTCCGCCAGGAGCACCGCTGGGTAGCTATGTACGGACGGGATAAGCGCTGAAAGCATCTAAGCGTGAAGCCCCCCTCAAGATGAGATTTCCCAGTATGTAAGACCCCTTGAAGACGACGAGGTAGATAGGCTGGGGGTGGAAGTGCAGCAATGCATGGAGCTGACCAGTACTAATCGGTCGAGGGCTTATCCAATAGCAAGTTCGAGTCGCGTGAGTTTCGTTTCGAATCTAGTTTTCAGAGAACAATAACTCTGATGAATGGAAGAAGCTATGCTTCGATCCAATCGCGTTTGGTGGCGATGGCGGAGGGGTTCCACACGTACCCATCCCGAACACGACCGTTAAGCCCTCTAGCGCCGATGGTACTTGGACCGCAGGGTCCTGGGAGAGTAGGACGCCGCCAAGCAAAGAACCACTGCCGATGATGTTCGGTGGTGGTTTTTATTTGTGTTTATATTTATTTTTGAGATCAAGCTCTGACATCTTCGTTATAGTCAGGTAACATTTTTGTTACGGATGGCAGGGGGAAAACCAGTATAATAGGACTATGTTAAATATGCTAAAAGTACCTGACCGAAGAGCTGGATTGTGCAGCTGTGAAAAGGAGGGTGTGTGTGTTAAGTTGGCGGAGATTAGGACTCCATTCAGTGATGCTGCTTTGTCTTGTAATCGTTCTTGCAGGTTGCGGTGAGGCTTCAGGATCTGTTTGGATCTCATATGAAGGTGCAGTTAACGAGAAGAGTTTCCCTGTACCGAAAGTAGCGAATAAATCTGACCAGTCCGAAAATAGTTCGGATATGGATTATGTTCGATATACATTGTCTGGAATCAGTGAGAATACCAGCTTACCTGAGGTATACCTTGACGAAATCAAAAGTTGGGGTTGGACGGAGAGACAGGCCAAGCGTTCATCGAATTCCTCCAGTAACCTGCATGTTTTCTCAAAGGATGGCCATATTGTACAGCTGGCTGTCCATGATGGATCGTTTACGCTGATGGTTCCCCGAAATGAAACAACCCAAACTACAATAAAATCACTGGGCGAAGATGAATGAATCCAGTGATGATAGAGTGTATAAATTAACATTGTAATGTTCCTATATCATGAAGTTCTCATCGGTTGAGGTGAGGACTTTTTTTGTTGGCTGCAAGTTGGGCTTCATAGAAAAACACTGAATTAGTAGGTTTATTGTGAGCAGAAAGTCGCCATGAGACGGAGAGATTCACTTGGCTGTGCTGTGGATAACTACATGGAGGGAAAGCGAGACGAGGTTATCCACTGTGGACAACCTTGTCTGGAGACTGCAGGTACAGCATATAGCTATTTACTGCAGGTAATAAGAGACATCTTGATCGTTTAATTTGATGAGACCATCTTTACGTCCACGTGCAAGAATCAGAACAACATATAGGCGAGGGCCAAGCAGCCACAGATGCCAGAATATGAGTGACAGTGTGAAGGAGACTGGGGACCATAACAAACACACAGTAATGATACACAAGCCAATCCAGCTGATGTTCAGATGGACCCGGACAAACATTCGGTAGCTGAAGTGCTGATCCGGTACATAGCCGAACCAAGGCATGCGCAGGTTCCAGCGCCAACGCTTGGTATACGAGGTGCGGACCAGAAGTAATATTGTTCTGGCAATGACATAATGAATCCAGACGGTAATTGGCCCTGCCAGTAAAAAGAAAAAGAGGCCGTTCCAGGAGAAAGCTAGCAGATTAAAGAATAGCATGATAACGGGCAGAGATAAGTAGCTGTATATGACACTGCGGGCAATAGCTTTTTTTTTCAGAAGTCGGTACTGATAAAAGGTTGCCTTATTCTCCGGTTCGGCGGTCATACGTTGTTAAGTCCTCCTTTAAAATAACATGGTGTATTAGATTGTGTAAGCATATGTATGGGGAGTTCAGGAATCGTGATGGATGATGATGTTCAGCCATAAATACTGTTATCGTTATCATATCTTATATATCGGCTAAAATTTCAATTTTTTTAAAGGTTATTTATCGTAGGCTTGATGGGTTTAGGGATATATGCAGGAATGCAGTATATCAGTATTGTCTTTTAAAGGGATATGGAAAGTTGAATCATCAAAGATGATTATAGTTGTATGTAAGAAAGTTGTTGTATATTACCGGTACAGACACCCATTAAGGGGTGAGCGAATATATATATTTTATAGAAAGAAAGCACTATGAAAATGTTTAAAATAATAGAAACTGTGCAATACTGATAGTAAACGTAAAACAAGGTGGGATGGTTCATGGAAGAACATGCCGAACACACATGTATTATTTGCGAGCAGCGGAAGAAAGAAGGCATTTTTATTGTATCTGAATTCATATGCGATACTTGTGAAGCAGAGATGGTTCATACCGATGCACAGGATGCAAAGTATAACTTTTTTATTCATCAGATGAAACAGATTTGGGTGCAGAAGAACGCTTAATGGACAATTCATTCTCCACATAGAACTAGAAATGCATATGGTGACATTGTTATTGAATATAGGCCCAAGAGGCCTTTTTTTGTTGTATGGCGGGGACTGTCTTGTCTGACATGTATAAGAAGGCGTATGCTGATACAAAGAGCGGAGAAATATACTTTACGAAAATAACAGTAACAGGATGGATATATTATGAGCGAAAACAATACACCAGGTTCAGATAAAAGCAAAGCTCCTATATATGAAGCGCTGCTTGCATATCGTCAATCGGATCAGCGTTCATTTCATGTACCAGGACACAAGAATGGACAAGTCTATCGCCAATGGATGCAGCACACAAATGCATTGCAAGATGTACAGTATCCATGGAGAAGGGATCGTACAGAGGATGGAGAGAGCAAGCTGAGTAGGGCTGCCGCAGATCAGTCGGATAATGCAGATCATATGAGTAATACCGTCGTGCCGGTTAATGCCTATCTGGAAATGATGGAGATGGATGTTACAGAGATTACCGGAACGGATGACCTTCACCATCCTGAGGGAGTAATCCGTGAGGCTCAGGAAATGGCGGCGGATTGTTTTGGAGCGGAAGAAAGTTTCTTTTTGGTCGGGGGAAGCACAGCCGGTAATCTGTCTTTGCTGCTCACCATCTGTGATGAGCCTGAAAGCATTGTACTGGTACAGCGTAATGTACATAAATCGGTTATACACGGATTGATGCTGGCAGGCGCAAGGGCAGTATTCCTGGAGCCGTGGGTTGACCCTAAATCGGGACTTGCTGTCATGCCGTCCATTGAGACGGTTCAGGCTGCTGTCCAGAAGTATCCTGAGGCAAAGGGCGTATTTGTCACACTGCCGAATTATTATGGCATGGGTGTAGATCTGACACCCATTGCCGGAGTTTGCCACGAGGCTGACATGCCGCTGCTCGTGGATGAAGCGCATGGCGCACATTATGGGCAGCATCCGGAGCTGCCTGTATCTGCACTGTCCTGCGGAGCAGACGGTGTAGTGCAGTCAACGCACAAGATGCTGGCCGCCTTCACCATGGGAGCCATGCTGCACATTCAGGGACCACGATTGAATCGGTCCCTGCTTCGGCAGCGTCTGGCCATGGTGCAGAGCTCAAGCCCATCCTACCCGGTGATGGCTTCGCTTGATCTGTCGCGCCGGCTGCTGCATGTGCACGGCGCGGAAGCATTCACGGCAGGGCTTGCTGCCGTGAATGCTTTGAAGCGCGGCCTCCCAGAGCTGCCGCGCTTCAAGCTGCTGCAGCCTACCGGACAGCTGCAGCTTGAGCCGGCCGGCGGCGATGAAATTCCGGCCGCAATGGCTGGCCGCAAAGGATATACCGCTCAGGACCCCTTCAAGGTCGTCATATATGACGACACAGGGATGCTGAACGGTTATGAACTGCAACGGCAGCTGGAAGCTTGCGGCTGCGTGCCGGAGATGAGCGACGAGCGGTACGTCGTCCTGCTCTTTAGTCTTGGCTCGACATTGCAGGATGCCGAGCATGTGCTGCAGGCTTTAAGGCATATTAACGCTGCCTATAAGCCAGAACATTCACCGTCATCAACTGAGTCTGTAGAGTCTGCTTCTCGAAATAATGCACCATCCTATGTTTCCACGTGGAACAATATAGAAGAAAATGAATCATTGTCAGCGCCTGTTCCATTCTCCCTACAACCGATTAAGGAGACAGATACAGTTGAAGTTCTGATCGAAGACTGTGCAGGTTATCGATCGGCAGAGATGGTTATTCCGTACCCTCCAGGGATTCCTCTAGTGTATCCTGGTGAGCAAATAACTCCAAAAATTGCAGCTCGGATTCGGGTTCTGCGCAATGCTGGAGCTAAATTTCAAGGGATTTCAGATCATACAAATCAGATACTAAAAGTCATGAAGCATAAGTCATCGTAGGTGTTATCTTCATTTGAAGAAAATAGTGCAGTTATCACATATCCTCTCGTATAAACACCCTTTTGAATGCCTCTTGGGACGAGTGAAATTCAGACGAAGCAGCATTCAAAGGTTACTGTTTATGATAAGATGGCTGCGATTCTATACCTAATGTCCCTACTACAATTAAAGCAGCATGCTGAGTACTATCAGGTCATATTACCTTACTTTATGTTAAATGGAGATCCAGTAAAACAGTTTTCATTCATGTGTCATCCTTACGATATAGTCTTGTTCAAATCTTATTATGTAAGTTAAACTGCATCTGCAGAATGCTGTTGGGCGTAAAGAAGCACCGAAAACATGCAGCTTGTCATAAGACTCTGTACAAATTAATGTTGAGCGAATATACCTCTTCTTATATGATGTTTCAAGAGCTTAGACGAGTGCTGCTGTCTTACTTTAAAAGGATATATATTATGGTTGAAAAAGGACACATGATGCCTGTTGGAGTAAAAGCCGCGTTATAGTATGATAGAAAGAAAATAAGCTTGTATTATTTTTGTGTTATTAAATGCAGTTGTTTCTATACACCTCTGGGCAGCGGAGATCATATCTTGAAGCAAGAGGGTCTGGGCATATGCATAATGGCGATAAAGTGATGCAGCTATGAATAAGAAAGCAGGGAAGCATATGCAGGGCAGAGGTAAATTCATTACGCTGGAAGGAGGAGAGGGGTCAGGTAAAACGACCATGATTGGTAGAATCGGTTCTTATTTTGAAGAACGGGGTATACCTTACGTAATTACACGAGAGCCTGGCGGAATTGAGATTGCAGAGAAAATACGCAGCATTATCCTTGACCCTCTTCATACAGCGATGGATGCCCGAACCGAAGCACTGCTCTATGCAGCAGCCCGAAGTCAGCATCTCGCAGAGAAGGTGGAACCTGCACTGCAGGCCGGCAAAACGGTGATCTGTGATCGGTTTGTTGACAGCAGTTTGGCTTATCAAGGATACGCCCGTGGTCTCGGGATAGAGAATGTCTGGGCAATTAATCGTTTTGCGATTGGGGATCTGATGCCTGACATGACTCTTTATCTGGATATTGAGCCGGAACAGGGGCTTGGCCGTATTGAAGCGCATGATGGTCGTGAGGTTAACCGTCTTGATCTGGAGAATCTGGCATTTCATCGTAAGGTCCGTGAAGCTTACCTGCTGCTCCAGAAACAGTTTCCGGAGCGCATCCATGTCATTGATGCTTCGAAGGCTCCGGATGAGGTAGAGAAAGCGATGATTTTGTCGTTGGAGAGCGGGATTTTGAAGGATTTTGGCGAGTAATTGTCTAATATATAGACAGGGCATTCTAGATAGAAATGCTTATTCTAAAGGAGGTTATGCAGGATGAAACTGATTGTTGCGATTATACAGGATAAAGACAGCAACCGATTATCCAGCGCATTGGTCAAAGCGAACTTTCGGGCAACCAAGCTTGCCAGTACGGGTGGATTTTTGAAGGCAGGCAACACGACGTTTATGATCGGTGTCGATGATAGTCAGGTCGAATCCGTTATGAACGTTATTCGCAGCAGCTGTAAGGTTCGTGAACAGCTCGTAACTCCGGTTACACCGATGAGTGGAACGACCGACTCTTACCTGCCGCTGCCTGTTGAGGTTCAAGTCGGTGGAGCTACTGTATTTGTTCTTCCGGTAGATCGTTTCGAGCATTTTTAATTTCTAATCCACTCTGTATGAAATCCATGAGTATTTTTCATTATCGATAGCATGATTGCCTTCTGAATGATGATAACGAACGATGTAAAAGGACGTATCCCTGTATGCGTACGTTCCACTTATGGAATGCCCTTGTCAATGACAAGAAGAGGCATAATCTCTCCCAAAGAGGATTTTACTTCAAAGTGATATGCTTCTTTTGGGAGAGGCGACTTCGAACACAAGCGTAGATAAGGATATTTTCTCTACCATTATATACACAGTGTATTCAAGCATATAGGTTGATCTCACGCACAGGCGCAGCGCGCTCTGTGCTGATGTGCGATTACCAAAGATAATAGAAAGCAGGGCATATCCATGAAAATCAATCCTGGATTCAGACCGCTGCAGAGCGGAATCAGTTCCAACGATTCCGGCTCCAAGCCGGTTCAATCCAAAAGTTTCTCTGATATGATGAACCACCAGGGGGAGCGGGCTTCGCAAGCAGAACTTAACCGCCGATTAAGCGAAATCCAGACTCAAGGTGATCGATTGGCCCGATCCATGACGATTCGTGAGCTAAAGGCATACAAGCAGCTTGTCAAAAGGTTCCTGGAAGAAACGGTCCGCCGCGGTGTCTCCATGAAAGAAACAAGGGGTTGGGATCGCCGGGGCAGAGGTAAACGGTACAAACTGATTGATGAGATTGACTCGGCTCTGTTATCTATGGCAGATGAGTTGCTGGATACAGAAGAAGGAAAAATCTCTCTCTTACAGCAGGTAGGAGAAATTCGGGGGATGCTTATTAATTTAAGCTTCTGAGGAGGAAGTATGTCCTTTCAACAAATTATGGGCCAACAGGCGGCTAAGCAATTGTTACAGAGCAGTTTGAGACGGCAGGCCATCAGTCATGCGTATTTGTTTAGTGGTCCATCCGGGAGTGGGCAGCTTCAGACAGCTGTGGCGTTTGCCAAGGCCATCTTCTGCACAGAGCTGGAGGATGATGCTTGCGGGCATTGTCTAGAATGCCGCAAGGTTGAGCATGGAAATCACCCAGACCTGACGATGCTTGCGCCGGACGGCAATAACATTAAAATAGATCAGATTCGGGATTTACAGCGTATTTTCTCCTATAGGTCGGAGGCTGGACATCCTAAGGTATATATTATAGAACAGGCCGAGAAGATGACCGTTCAGGCGGCCAACAGCTTATTGAAATTTCTGGAGGAACCTCAAGTTCCGGCCGTAGGAATTTTGATTACAGACAATGGTCAAGCTATGCTGCCTACGATTCGATCACGTTCCCAGATGGTACCTTTCAGTGCACTGAATCCGGACGAGATGCTTCAATCGTTGATTGATGAAGGTTATCCTGCAAATTTGGCAAGGCCCGCTGTCCATTTAGCGTCAGGACTGGAAGCATGTAGAGAAATTCTCCAGCAGAATTGGTTTGCAGAAATTAGAAACGTAATGTTACAATTAGGGAAGGAGTCCCTGGGCAGAGGGAGTACATCTTTGATCTCGGCACAGCAGAAGCTTTTCAAAACAGGACTCTCAGAACACCTGGACATGCTGCTTAGTTTGTTCCATTTGTGGTTTAGGGACATGCTGTATGTTCAGTACGGTAGGCATGAACATATCGTTTTTATAGATCAGTTAGACATGCTGTCTCAGTTGGCACATACCCGCAGCACAGAGCAGTGGGTCTCCTATATGGATTTGGCCGCGGCATGCAGAAAAAAATTGCGTTTTAATGTCAATGGCCAGCTTTGTCTGGAGCAATTTTTGATCGGTTTGGCATAAGGCTGGAGGATCGCGTGAGTTCCAATCCTATGCAAACGGTTATAACTTCGGCGGGTTCCCTAAGAAGTCAGGGCTTCAGACGAAGTGGGGTTGGCTTACAAGGGGGTTAATTTTTTGTACAGTGTAGTGGGTGTCCGTTTCAAAAAAGCGGGCAAAATTTATTACTTCGATCCCCTGGACCTTCCTATCGAGAAAGAAAACTGCGTGATCGTGGAAACGGCGCGAGGGGTTGAGTATGGTAAGGTTGTCGTGGGCAAGAAGGAAGTAGGCGAGGCTGATGTGGTACTGCCGCTCAAAAAGGTTATCCGCGTTGCAGGGGAGACAGATGCCCGGGTGGTGGATGAGAACAAGCGTGCAGCCAAGGAAGCATTCGGTACTTGTTTAAATAAAATCAGAGACCACGGCCTCAAAATGAAGCTGGTTGATGTGGAGTTCACGTTTGATCGCAATAAAATCATTTTTTATTTTACAGCAGAAGGAAGAGTCGATTTCCGCGAACTGGTCAAGGATCTGGCAAGCATCTTCCGGACACGAATTGAACTGAGACAGATTGGTGTTCGCGATGAAGCAAAAATGCTCGGAGGAATTGGACCTTGCGGTCGTGTATTATGCTGCTCCTCCTGGCTGGGGGACTTTGAGCCGGTATCAATCAAGATGGCTAAAGATCAGAGCCTGTCACTGAATCCGACGAAAATTTCAGGGTTGTGCGGAAGACTTATGTGCTGTCTGAAATTTGAGCATGATAATTATGAAAGTGTGAGAGAAGAACTGCCGGCTGTAGGCAAACTGGTTGTCACCTCAATGGGTGAAGGCAAAGTTGTCGGAATTAATGCTGGCAGCCGCACGGTGCATGTTCAACTGTTCGACATCAGTAAAGTCAAAGAACTTCCGCTGGATGACGTCGTTATCAAGTAAACCATTAAGGTTGCTTCGGGGTGGAAACTTGGAAAAGAAAAATCTGTTTACGCACATTCATGAAATGGAAACCCAAATGGGTCAGCTGCACGGTGATTTATCAGAATTAAAAATGATTGTCAAAGAGCTGCTGGAAGATAACCAGCGGCTTACCATTGAAAATGAGCAGCTTCGCAAACTGCTGAAGCGAGAAGCACCAGCAGATCTGCCAATCTCAGCTGCTCTTGCTCCTGCTGCAAGACCAGCTGGTCCAGCTGCAGGCGAAGATGTAGTAGGTGAGGGTTATGATAATCTAGCTCGGCTCTATCATGAAGGATTCCATATCTGCAACGTCTACTATGGACATTTGCGGACGGAAGGCGATTGTCTGTTCTGCCTGTCTTTTTTGAATAAATGAAGTGACCGTAGGGATTCCCTACGGTTTTTTTTCAAGGTTATAAACGTTTAACGTACCGGAGGATGAGTGTACTATATGGCAGACCAAGAAGTAATTTTACAGGAATCGGAGCGGATCGATGATCTGCTCTCTCATAATTTACGAATTATTCAGAGTGATGAAGTGTTCAGCTTTTCTATGGATGCAGTACTGCTGGCCCGATTTGCTTCTGTACCGAAACGGGGGCGTGTCCTGGATTTGTGCACGGGAAATGGAGTCGTGCCTATTCTGCTGACAACACGTACGCAGGCAAACCTGGAAGGCATTGAGATTCAGCCGAGACTGGCTGATATGGCACGCCGGAGTGTACAGCTGAATAAGTTAGATGGATCTATCCTTATTCGTGAGGGAGATTTGCGGGAATTGGTTAAAGAAACAGGACATGCAGTGTATGATGCGATTACAGTGAATCCTCCGTACATGCCGCTTAATGGAAGTGACCTCAAGATGAATACACATCAGGCGATGGCACGTCATGAGATCGGATGTACACTTGAAGAGGTCATTCAAGCATGCAATCGTCTCGTACGTAATGGTGGAAAAGTATCCATGGTACACAGGCCGCAGCGTCTCGGGGAGATTATATCATTAATGCGTGAATACAAGCTGGAACCCAAGCGCATTCGTATGGTACACCCGCGAGCACATCTGGAGGCCAATATGGTGCTGATTGAAGCGATGAAAGATGGCAGACCTGAGGTACGTATGCTGCCTCCGCTCATTGTTTATAATGAACAGGGCAGCTATTGTAATGAGATTATGGACATCTATTATGGACAGCAGCATGCTGAACGCACAGAGGAAGGAGGGAACTAGATGGTTATTCAAGTCCAAAAAAGCTACAGTGAGCAGTCCGAGCATAGTGGCAAACTGTATTTGGTCGGGACTCCGATCGGAAACCTGGAGGATATGACTTTCCGGGCTATCAAGACATTACAGAGCTGTGATATCATCGCTGCTGAGGATACACGTCAGACGCGTAAACTGCTCACCCATTTTGAAATTACACCTTCCATGCTGTTTAGTTATCACGAGCACAATAAGGGTGCAAGTGGCCCTGAATTGATACGCTATATAATAGAAGGAAAAAATTTGGCTCTGGTTAGTGATGCTGGTCTGCCGGCCATTTCAGACCCTGGTTCTGATCTGGTACAGCTTGCGATTGAAGCAGGAATTACCGTCATTCCCATTCCGGGTCCCAATGCAGCGTTGTCCGCTCTAATCGTATCCGGATTACCGACGGAACGTTTTACCTTTGGGGGATTTCTGCCGCGTGAGAAAAAGGATATGCGTAAGGTACTGGAATCTTTTAATGAGTCCAACGGTACACTGCTTTTCTATGAGTCTCCTCACCGTATCCGCAAAACATTAACATATCTGGAGGAAATCCTGGGCGAGCGCTCGATTGTACTCGCTCGTGAGCTGACCAAACGGCATGAAGAGTTTGTCAGAGGCAGTCTGCAGGAATGCATTGAATGGCTGGAGGAGCATCCACCTCTGGGTGAATATTGTCTGTTGGTTGAAGGGATTAGAGAAGAGGAACGTAAAGCTGAACGGGAAGCTTGGTGGCAGGTTATGTCACTGGAGAAACATGTGGAACACTACGAAAATGAAGGGAACAGCCGTAAGGATGCGATGAAAAAAACAGCAGCTGATCGGGGTCTGACCAAACGCGATGTCTATAATGCTTTAATTGAGTAATTTATGAAGTCTGAATCTGAAGAGAGCCCTGAAATGGTTAGAAATAATGAGCAGGAGCTTAAAAGAAACCTTAATATAACCTTAAAATGTAAAAAGGGCAGCACGTAGAAATGTGAAAAATGTGTGTCTGCTCTTTGAAGAGATAAAAAAACACCTTCCAGCGGTGATTTTCACCGGGAAGGTTATTAAGGAATATAGAAAGGTTAGAATTAACAATTTGAATAATTCCAGTATGCCTGTTTCTTCTTATTTTGCGACAGGTGCAGGGATTTCGGAAATACATTCGTTACAAACGATTTTGCCTTTGAAGTACGTAACGTTCTCTGCATTACCGCAGAAGATACAAGCTGGCTCATATTTTTTGAGCATGATGCGCTCACCGTCAACATAGATCTCCAAAGCATCTTTTTCACCAATACCGAGTGTACGGCGCAATTCGATTGGAATAACTACCCGTCCCAGTTCATCCACTTTTCTTACAATACCTGTTGATTTCATCATTATAATCAGTGCTCCTCTCAGCTAACTATCATTGTCATTATTCGACATTATTTTATGTTTTATGATACTCATCATACCAACGATTCCCAAAACAGTCAACCTTAAAATTAGCTTAAAATTAAGGGTATTTTTCTTAAGTTTGCTGGTGGTAAGGGGTTAAGAGCGTAAATTCATATTTGAACATGCATGTCAGCTTTGTCGATTTGGAAAACGACAAAAGTTCTTTATTCGACAAAATTCGTCAAAGTGTGTCGAATCTTTGATGAAAAATGAAGCCAAACGCGATAATATTTAGGTTAAGATAATTTTTTAAAAGGAGTGAAATGAAATGGAACATCGTCTGACAGAAGAAAAAGTGTTTAAAGATCCGGTACATAATTACATTCATGTGCAAGAACCGATTATTTGGCAGTTGATCAATACACCTGAATTTCAACGGCTGCGCCGCATTCGTCAATTAGGAACATCCTATCTTACTTTTCATGGGGCAGAACACAGTCGCTTCTCCCACTCCTTAGGTGTATACGAAATTACTCGCAAAATCATCTCACAGTTTGAACGAAGTCATTATTCAGACTGGCCAAAGGAAGAAAAACTGGTGGCCTTGTGTGCTGCCCTGCTTCATGATCTTGGACATGGACCGTTCTCTCATTCCATTGAAGAAGCTTTTGATATGAATCATGAAGACTGGACGTGCCGCATTATCAAGGGGGATACCGAAGTAGGGGCGATTCTAAGACGGTACGCTCCTGATTTTGACGAGAAGGTGGCTTCAGTCATCCAGAAAACATATGATAAACCAATCGTTGTGAATCTGGTGACCAGCCCGCTTGATGCTGACCGGATGGATTACCTGCTCAGGGATGCCTACTTTACAGGCGTAAATTATGGCACAATTGATCTGGACCGTATTCTACGGATGCTGCGTCCATTTCATGGGCGAATCGTGGTTAAAGAGTCCGGCATGCATGCTGTAGAAGATTACCTGATGTCAAGGTACCAGATGTACTGGCAGATTTACTTCCATCCCGTAACGCGAAGCTCGGAAATTATATTACGGCAAATCTTCAAACGGGCAAAAGCATTAGTGGAGCAGAGCTTTCCGTTCCGCTTTATGGTAGAACCACTGCCCAAACTGTTTTATGGAGAAATTTCCGTTGATGAATATCTGCAGCTTGATGAATCATTGATTCAAACAGCCTTTATGCAGTGGCGTAAAGAGGACGATACTGTTCTGAGTGAGCTGTGCGAACGCTTTATGGATCGCAGATTGTATAAGTATGTGGAGCTCGAACAGACGGATCTGGACATGGTTGAAGAAATTAGGGAAGCTTTTGCTCATGCAGGGTTGAATCCGGAATACGATCTTGAGGTTGATTTCCCAACGGATAATCCTTACGACGTGTTTCGTCCAGATCAATCCACGGATAAGCAGATTCTTTTACTGGATAGGCAGGACAAGCTGCACGAGTTGTCAGAAGTGTCTGATATTGTACGTTCGATCAGTGGACTTCATCTGGGCAAACATCATCTGTACTATCCTCAGAACAAGGTTGATGCCATCCTTCATGAATTACCGTCCCATATACGCCCCTATTTTTTGTAATCATGAATGATGCGGCAGGTGAAACATTTTGATATCAAAAGACTTTCTAAAAGAGCTATTTTACATGATACATTAATCTGCTTTAATGGCGAGGATATGTAGATCGACATAATTTTGTAATCAAAGTGAGTAAATATACAGTTTTAAATCCGGTTTAGCTGCAAGATGTAGATTTGACTTTTTATTTTCCTTCTATATATAGTAGCTTGAGTATTAAAAGTGAAAATACAGAAATCGCGGCATGTCCCAATCAAAATTTGTGTTTCAAAAAAATAAATTCAAAATTCTAATGCATATAATCGGTATTCGATTTTCGACATGAAGGGAGAAATAAACACTATGTTATTCGACACACATACACATCTCGATGCACCACAATTCGACGAAGACCGAGAGGACATGATCCAGCGGGCTGTTGATGCAGGCATTACTCGTATGATCAACATTGGCTTTAATCGGGAGACGATTCCAACGACGATGAAACTGGCTGAAACGTATGACTTCATCTATGCAGCTGTAGGCTGGCACCCGGTGGATGCAATCACGATGCAGGAGGGTGATTTAGAATGGATTGCATCTTTGTGCAAACACGAAAAGGTGGTAGCCATTGGTGAAATCGGTCTGGACTATCACTGGGACACCTCACCTAAGGAAATACAGCACCGCGTATTACGACAACAAATTGCATTGGCACGTGAATTAAATATGCCCATTGTCATCCATAATCGGGATGCCCATGAGGATATTGTACGTATTTTGCGTGAAGAGAAAGCGAGTGAGGTTGGCGGTGTGATGCACTCCTTCTCAGGCAGCTGGGAGACGGCGAAAATGTGTCTGGAATTGGGCTTCCATCTTTCTTTTGGAGGGCCAATCACATTCAAGAATGCGAAGCAGCCTAAAGAGGTGCTGGCCAAGGTTCCGATGGATCGATTTTTTCTAGAAACAGACTCCCCTTATCTTACACCTCACCCTTATCGTGGAAAGAGAAATGAAACAGCGCATGTACGTCTGGTTGCTGAAGCCGCTGCGGAAATTAAAGGCATTTCGGTGGAGGAAATTGCTGCAATAACCACCAAAAATGCCATGGAACGATTTGGGATTCGGTAAAAAAAGGAGTAAATCAGGTGAAAAAGGAAGCTAACGAGAGGTAATTTGCTCTTTGATTCGAATTATTGAAGAATATTACAATATTTTAACCAAATATTTAGAAAAACGTACTTGATCCATGCTTTACAACATGCATCAAAACAGGATATCATCTTTTCAGTGAATTGTTGTGCGGAAAATTGGACAGATGTTCGGGGGATGAACAAAGGGACACTTTCCGATAAGACAACATTACTTTCATGAATCAATCTCGCTGAGTCTCCGTTAATGGAGAGCGGGGGAACCAATAGGGCTTAAACATCGGTGAATGCAGCCGATGCGCATCGTTCGCTGACCCAAAACAGTGGAATGTTCTGCGAAGCCGTATTTGATTTCTTCTTTGGGTCTCGGGGTGAATTCAAGGGCGTCCGCCATGAGCGGGTGACCTGAGATAGGGCGGCTCTCTTTCGCCCGAACCCGACAGCTAACCTCGCAAGCGGAAAAAGAGAGGCAACCTCGTGCATGAATTTCCGATATTCAAATCATTCGGAAGCCACGAAAGAGTCTCTTACACTCTTTCTTTGGCTTTTTTTGTTTTGAATAAAAGAAATAGAGTCATCATACGGTAAGTATTCAGGAGGATGACATCATGCTGCGAAGAGGGGTTCATGGTGCAGGACCGATCATTACCTCTGATCTGTGTTCTGTAGAAAATTTGGTATAGTCGCGTCAAAGACATCATGCATTACTTTAGACGGCGAGGCTATGAAGGAGGACGGAGAAGTGGGCAGATTCCAACCAGAAGAGACCCATGAGTCACGATCATCCAGTAAGTCTTTCGCGTTGCGGTGGAAGCATGAGAACTTGCGTCAAATGGCACTGATCGCGATATTCTCAATTGCGCTTGCAATCATGATCTTGTTAGTCGTTTACGGTCAGGCCGGGAAGCAGATTTCACTGGTTATTGACGGCAAAGCTCAAGTGGTAGAGACTCGTACAGGAATGCTTCAGGAAATGCTGGAGGAGCAGTCAATCACAGTCAGCCCTCACGACAAGGTATCCATGCCCATGAATGGGGCGATTACGGACGGAGACCGAATCGTTATTGAGCGGGCCATCCCAGTTAACATTACGGCAGACGGAGACACCAAGACTCTGTATACAACCGATTCATCGGTACAAGATGTAATTCAGCAATCAGGTATTGAAGTTGCAAAGCATGATAAAGTGTATCCAGCGCTCGGAACTACTGTAAAATCGGATATGAAGATTCGTGTAGTGCGTGTAACAAAGCGTACAGTGGACGTGAAGCATCCGATTGCCTACAAGGTTGTCAAAACAGCAGATCCTAGTTTGTTCCAAGGGGATAATCGTGTAGTAGTGAAAGGTCAGGAAGGCACACTTGTGCAGCATATCGAAAAAGTGTTTCAAGATGGAGAACTCGTCTCCAAAAAAATGGTCGGCAAAACGATTGCTTCCAATCGTGTAGACAAAGTTATTGCAGTAGGTACAAAAGCGAAGCCGGTTGAGAAAAAGCCAGAGGTTCAATTGGTATCGGCCAAAACTTCGAAAAGCAGCAAAACAGCAGTATCGAACTCGAAGAAAACATCTGCCTCGGGCAGCAAGGTGATTACGGTCTCCGGGAATTCTTTTAAATATTCTAAAGTTCTGAAAAATGTATCCATGACAGCCTACTCTGCTGAAGAGCCAGGCATTGGTACGAAGACAGCTTCCGGTACTCGTGTAACGGAAGGCCGCACTATCGCAGTTGATCCGAAAGTCATTCCAATTGGCTGGTGGGTATACATCGAGGGCCTAGGCTTCCGTCGTGCGGAAGATACCGGTGGTGCGATTAAAGGCAACAAAATTGATGTTTATTATGACAGTGTGAAGCATGCCCTGAATTTCGGACGTAAGAAAGGCAAAACGGTATATGTGATTGGACCCGTGAAGCCGGAAGCGAACTAAAATCGTTTTACTTTGAAATGGGAATGCTATAAAATAGTTGCATGAAGATTCATGCGGAATATGCGGCGGAGGAGTCTGAATTCAGTCTCCTCCGCCGTTTGGCAGAGAAGAGGATATTCCTCTTCTTTTTGCGTTAGAAAGGAAGAATTGGAACATGATAAAAGAAGTAATTGTTGTGGAGGGCCGTGACGACACGGTAGCCATTAGAAGGGCCGTTGAAGCAGACACGATCGAAACCGGAGGTTCTGCTATTAATCAGCGTATACTGAAGCGAATTGCACTTGCTCAGGAGAGACGGGGTGTCATCATCTTGACAGATCCGGACCATGCGGGTGAGCGTATTCGTAAAATCATTGCCAATAAGATTCCAGGCTGCAAACATGCGTTCATTCCAGAGGCAGATGCGACACGTAAAGGGGATATCGGCGTTGAGAATGCTTCACCGGAGGCCATACGTCATGCTCTGGCACGTGTACACACATCCTATGAAGGTGCACCAAGTCTGATTGATTGGGAAGACCTCATTGAGGCAGGACTGATTATACACCCGCAAGCTGCAGCAAGACGCATGGAGATGGGCAACCTGCTGGGGATCGGGTATTGCAACGGCAAACAGTTTCACAAACGGCTGAGTGTTTTCCAGATTACAAGAGAAGAGTTCTCCGATGCATTAGCGCAAATCGAACGTGAAGGATTGTGAGGTTATGAAAGACATGGAACAAACCGTTGAAATTGCAACACCCAAACGCACTAAGGAAATTATTCAGAGGCATGGATTCTCCTTTAAGAAGAGTCTGGGACAGAACTTCCTGATCGATCAAAATATATTGAACAAAATCGTGGGCGCTGCCGATTTGGACGAGTCCAAGGGCGCTCTGGAGATTGGTCCGGGGATTGGAGCTCTTACGGAGCGCCTCGCGCGTGCGGCTGGTCCTGTTACGGCTGTGGAAATTGACCAACGTCTGCTGCCGATCCTTGGAGAGGTCATGGAGCCGTATCCCAATGTACGCATTCATCACGGAGATGTTCTTAAGCTGGATCTGGCTGCGCTGTTTGCATCAGACTTCGCTTCGGTTGATAAAGTAAGTGTTGTTGCGAACCTTCCCTATTATGTAACGACGCCAATCATGATGAAGCTGCTGGAAGAGAAGCTGCCTGTAGACAGCATCGTGGTCATGATCCAGAAGGAAGTAGCTGAACGCATGGCGGCGGCACCAGGTTCCAAGGATTATGGAAGTCTGAGTATTGCCGTGCAGTATTACAGTATGCCGGAACTGGTCTGTGTGGTACCGCCTACCGTATTTATCCCGCAGCCTAACGTAGAGTCAGCAGTTATTAAGCTGAAGGTTCGTGACCAGCCTCCAGTGCAGATTCCGAACGAACAGCATTATTTTGAAGTCGTGCAGGCTTCGTTTGCGCAGCGGAGAAAAACAATCTCCAACAATCTTAAAGCCCGCTTCTTCTCGAAGGAGAACAGAGAGCAGGCGGATCAACTGTTGGAGCAGGCAGGTATACAGCCCTCACGGCGCGGAGAGACATTAAGTCTGCAGGAGTATGCGACCCTCAGCACGGTAATGTGGGAAGCCGGGGTTCGCGGCGGACTGTAATTTTAATGAACCAATCCGGGTCTCTGCCCATACGATGGGGTAGAGGTGATAATGGTGATGAATATCGGAGACTTGGTCGTTCGGAAGTCATACGGTGGCGATGTGACTTTTCGGGTAGAAGGACTCCAGTCAGATGCTGCGGTCATTAAAGGGACCGAGTTCCGGCTGCTGGCTGACTCCCCGGTGGACGATTTGATACAGGTTCCTTACGAACCACAGAGTGCAAAAACGCGTCAGGCACATATTAAAGCCCATCAGACGCTCTCCCGCCTGCAGCAGCATCGTATGGAGCAGGCAGAGCGTAACCGGGAAGGTTTGATGCAGGAATGGGCTGCACAGCAGGAGCCTGCGTATTTCGAAATGCCCGGCAAGGTGCTGCACCTGGATGGTGACCCGAATTATTTGAAAAAAAGCATGAATCTGTATGAACAGCTTCGTGTTCCTGCAGAAGGACAGTATGTGCATGAATCAGCAATGGCAGATACGTTATACCGCCTGCTGCCCAAAGTTCGTCCGGATATCGTAGTGATTACTGGTCATGATGGTGTGTTAAAGACAAGGCAGCCCTATGATCTCTATAGTTTGGGGAGTTATAAAAATTCACAAAATTTTGTCTCGGCCATTCAGGTCGCAAGGCAGTATGAGCGTCATCTTGATGCGCTGACCATTATTGCAGGGGCCTGTCAGTCTCATTTTGAAGCACTGCTGCGTGCCGGCGCAAACTTTGCAAGTTCTCCAGGTCGAATTCTCATTCATGCACTTGATCCCGTCTATGTGGCCGCCAAGGCTTCGTTCACATCCGTTCGGGATACCGTAAACATGAATGATGTACTGCATAATACGATTAGCGGTATCCAAGGTGTAGGTGGTGTGGAAACCAAAGGCAGTTACCGGGTAGGCCTGCCAGGACTCAATGATTTATCTACGCTAAAAGTAAATCCATCTGCAGTCTGATGAAGTTATACCGGAGTCGCACTCCGGTCCAGCAGCAGCCCTGAAAGGGGCTTTTTTTATTTGCAAAAAAAATCATTGACAGCAACTTTTTAGTGCTGATATAATATTTAGCTTTGATTTGACAATGGCTGTAAAATTCAGTATAATGGACAAGAAAAGAGGTGGACGTCCACAATGGCTAAAAATACGCTGTTGGATATCAAACGCAATCTCGATGCACATATTGGTCAGAAAATTACGCTGCGGGCTAATGGTGGCCGCCGTAAGACGATTGAGCGTACGGGTGTATTGGAAGAAACGTACCCTTCTGTTTTTATTGTAAAGCTTGATGAGGAGCAGGAAACATTCAAGCGAGTATCTTACAGCTATGCGGATATACTTACGGAGTCTGTGGAAGTTATGGTCTTTGACCCAGGCAGCGAGACTAGCTCCTACATGGAGACGTAAGCATTGGTTTCAGGCGATTCGCTTTCACAGCGAATCGCCTTTTTATATTTTTTAGTACGAATGCAGCTTCTCCCAAGATTGAAACCATACATATGCAGGAATGACGATGGAATGCAGGCGGCATACTATTTGAACAGGTCAAGGAATGCGCCCGTTCGTTACGACGGGAAGCATGCACCAGAACCTGGGGATTAAACGATCCCGAATCAGAGGGACTCATTGTGACTTGATCAAGATCTGGAGGAGGATGGTTTATGAGTCGAAGAAGAAGTGTCATGTCGGAGGAACTGAAGTATGAGCTTGCGAAAGATCTGGGCTTCTACGACACTGTTCAGCAGGAAGGTTGGGGTGGGATCAAGGCCAAGGATGCGGGTAACATGGTGAAACGGGCAATTCAGATGGCAGAGCAGGCAGCGCGTAAATCATAGCTACAATTTAACCAGATTGGAGAGCGGGGCAATTCATCTTGAGACACCCCGCTTTTTCCCCCTAGATGCGGAATACAAATGACTTGACAGCCCCATTTTGATATAATATGTTAAGTTGTCTTAGGGAAAAGGTGAGGACGGGTGAACGTCTTGAAAATTTACGAAAAAGCGCCTGCTAAAATCAATTTGATGTTGGATGTTCTACATAAAAGAAGTGATGGATTTCATGAAGTTGAAATGATCATGACGATGGTTGATCTGGCCGATCGGCTTGAGATGTCAGAACTGCCGCGAGATACCATTGTAATCTCCAGCCAGGCGGGTTATATTCCGCTGGATGAGAAGAATCTGGCCTTTCAGGCGGCGAGACTCATCAAGGAGCGTTACAGCGTACGTACGGGAGTTCATATTCATCTGGACAAAAAAATTCCGGTCGCTGCCGGTCTCGCCGGCGGCAGCAGTGATGCTGCCGCAGCGCTGCGAGGTCTGAATCGTCTATGGCGGCTGAATATACCGGATCAGGAATTGCAGGAACTTGGAGCAGAACTCGGCTCGGATGTACCGTTCTGTATTACAGGTGGAACTGCACTTGCAACAGGGCGGGGGGAGAAGTTAACTCCGATTCCTAATCCGCCGCAGTGTTGGGTTATTCTGGCGAAACCTCCAATCAATGTATCGACGGCTGATGTATATGGACGTTTTCGCAGTGACAAGATTGTTCGGCATCCAAGTGCAGTTAAAATGGAACAAGCCATTCGCAATCAATCCTTTACTGAGGTCTGCAGCCAGATGGGCAATGTGCTGGAGGATGTGACTTTGAAACTTTATCCTGAGGTACAGCATCTCAAAGATGCTATGATTCGTCTTGGCGCAGACGGCGTGTTGATGTCTGGCAGTGGTCCAACTGTATTTGGACTCGTGTCCAAGGAAGCCAAGGTTGCACGAATTTATAATGGGCTGCGGGGATTTTGCAAAGAAGTCTACGCTGTACGGATGTTAACGTAAATTTACTTTTATAATGTACAAACACGTATAAAGGTGGTATATTTTTAAATAATTATTCGGATTTGGATGTTTCCGTGATCGTGAGGATGGATCTCTGTGAAGAAGTTAAAACGAAGCGCAAGGCTGGTTGAAATGACGCAATACTTATTGTCCAGACCACATACGGTGATTCCGCTCACCACATTTGCCGAACGTTATGGTGCTGCCAAGTCATCCATTAGTGAGGATCTGGCTATTATCAAGGAAGTGTTCGAAGAAGGTGGGTCGGGAGAACTGCACACGCTGGCAGGTGCTGCGGGCGGAGTGAAGTGGATTCCGAAGGTGCCTGTTGAACATGCACTTGCTTTTGCTGAGCGGCTGTCAACCCAGCTCGCGCAGCCGGATCGGATTTTGCCAGGGGGATACCTGTACATGTCAGACCTTCTGGGACAGCCGGCTCTGATGAATGAAGCGGGTAAAATTTTTGCAACAGCTTTTGGCGATATGAACATTGATGTAGTCATGACGGTGGAAACCAAAGGAATCCCGCTTGCTTATGCTACCGGGGCCCAGCTCAACCTTCCTGTTGTACTTGTTCGCAGGGACCATCAGGCTACAGAAGGATCGGCCGTAAGTATTAATTATGTATCGGGGTCCCACAAAAGTCTGCATACGATGTCCCTATCCCGCCGGGCTATGAAAGAACATTCCCGGGTGCTGATCGTGGATGATTTCATGAAGGCCGGGGGTACTGTTCAGGGCATGATTGATCTGCTCGCGGAGTTTAATGCGACAGTGGCCGGAGTTGGTGTTTTGGTGGAGTCTGGTTCTGTAGATTCAGAGGAGCGTTTGCTGACGGATTACGTATCTCTCACGAAGCTGACAGCGGTTGATGCCAAGAGCAGACACATTTCTGTCTCGCCAGGTAACTATTTCAATCTGTAGAATCATGGCGAATAACATGTCGGGAAAGGTTCTTTTCCATCGACCTGGGACTAACATTGTCGAATTGTGTATTAAATAAAAAAATTCCTGAAATTAGGACATTTTTATGGTTATAAAAAGAAGGAGTTCGTATAGGCTGTGTGGAATTATACACCAAGTTCTGATGGAAAAAGGTGGTGAACACACACATGCAAATTACGGATGTCAGACTCCGCCGCGTTAACTCGGAAGGGAGAATGAAGGCTATCGCATCCATTACCATCGATAACGAATTCGTCGTTCATGACATTCGTGTCATCGATGGTAACAACGGAATGTTTGTTGCAATGCCGAGCAAGCGGACTCCTGACGGAGAGTTCCGTGACATCGCCCACCCGATCTCTTCCGGTACACGTGAGAAGATTCAGGCAGCAGTATTAACTGAATATGACCGTGCAGCAACTGAGGAAGAAGTCATTGAAGAAGGTGCCTGAGAACATTATTGGGGTTCGAAGGAAAAGAGAGCCATGTCTTATGGCTCTCTTTTCTTTTTGACCGGAATAAGATATATTCAGTATTGAGTTTATTCAAAGAGAACCGGAGCGCGTCATGCGTTCGGTTGCAGAGCGGCATCTTAGGAATCGTTGGGATTCAGTTAAGCTCACGAGTACACGGCGTCATATAACGGGTCATGAATTGCTCTTGATTTCGTTGTTACGCGTGATTACAGAGACAGCAGGCGATGAACAAGACCGGCATGGAGCCGGCTGAACGATGCCCATTGGATATATAAATGTGCAAACCATTCAATGGGATTTTCAGAACAGGAGGTCGTTAATTTTGAAACGCATGGCAATTGTTCTAGCCGCAGGGCAGGGCAAACGAATGAAATCTAAATTGTACAAAGTGCTGCATCCCGTATGCGGTAAACCTATGGTTGGACATGTGCTGGATGCAGCACTTCGCGCAGGTGTTGAACGCAGCGTGGTTGTTGTCGGACATGGGGCCGAAGCGGTGCAGTCATTTTTAGGTTCCAGAGCAGAATACGCACTTCAGGCAGAGCAGCTCGGTACAGGGCATGCTGTAAAACAAGTTAAATCCCTGCTTGGCAGTGAAACTGGATCAACAATTGTAGTTTGTGGTGACACACCTCTCGTTACCAGTGAAACGCTGGAAGGTCTGATGAAACTTCACGAGGAGAGTGGTGCAGCTGCAACAGTGCTCACAGCTCAGCTCGATAATCCGAAGGGATATGGACGTGTAATCCGCGGAGAAGACGGTTCTGTACAGCGGATCGTGGAGCAGAAGGATTGCACACCACAGGAAGACGCTGTGAAGGAAATCAATACAGGCACATACTGCTTTGATAATGCGAAGCTGTTTGCAGCATTGGAGAAGGTAACCAATCAGAATGCTCAGGGTGAGTATTATCTGACAGATGTGGTTGGCATTTTCAAAAGTGAGGGCGAGATTGTTGAGGCATACATGTCTGATGATATTGCAGAGTCTATTGGCGTTAATGACAGACTTGCACTTTCACAGGCAGAGGCATACATGCGTGAACGTCTGGCTGTCCGTCATATGTTGAACGGTGTAACCATCATCGATCCGTCATCGACATATATCGGGGCAGATGTTACGATTGGATCAGATACAGTATTGTATCCGGGAACCGTTCTTAAAGGTACTACTTCGATTGGTGAAGGGTGTCATATCGGGCCTCATACAGATATCGAAGACAGTATCATTCAAGATGGTGCCGTGATTAAACATTCGGTGCTGTCCAAGGCAGAAGTTGGCCCTGATGCAACCGTAGGTCCTTTCGCCAATCTGCGCCCGGGCACCAAGTTAGGCCGCAGCGTAAAAATTGGTGACTTTGTTGAAGTGAAAAATGCTACAATTGACGAAGGTTCCAAAGTGTCCCATCTTAGCTACATTGGGGATGCTCAGGTAGGGAAGAACGTAAATGTTGGATGCGGGGCAATAACCGTCAATTATGATGGATATAATAAGGCTGTAACAATCATTGAAGATGATGCCTTTGTAGGCAGTAATGTCAATTTGATTGCTCCGATTACGGTTGGAAAAGGCGCTTATGTCGTTGCAGGTTCCACCGTTACACATTCCGTTCCTGAGAATGATCTGGCGATTGCTCGTCCACGCCAGGAGAACAAAGCCGGTTATGCGGAAAAAATCCGCGGACGTGCTAAAGCCAAGAAACAAAATGCTAAACCCGAATAAGGGTTTTGATAACGAATTACCTCCCGCTTCCCGGGAGGTGCCGACATGTCGCAGACGCTTATAGATTCCAATGAACCAGCACGGAGGGTTTTTATTTTATGACTTATTTTGACTCGAAATTAAAAATATTTACTTGCAATTCTAACCCCAAGCTTGCTCATCAAATTGCTGATTATATCGGGATTCCTATGGGTGAATCTCATACAACCAGCTTTAGTGATGGCGAGATTCAAGTGAAACTCTCCGAGAGTGTTCGTGGCTGTCACGTTTATATCGTGCAGTCAACTTGCTTGCCGGTTAATGACAACCTGATGGAAATGCTCGTGATGATTGATGCATTGAAACGTGCATCGGCCAAAACAATTAACGTGGTTATTCCGTATTACGGTTATGCACGTCAAGATCGCAAAGCGCGTTCGCGTGACCCGATTACAGCCAAGCTGGTTGCTAACCTGATTGAAAAAGCAGGCGCAACTCGTGTTATTGCAATGGACCTGCATGCTATGCAGATTCAAGGTTTCTTCGACATTCCAGTCGATCATCTGCTGGGTGTGCCGATTCTGGCTCAATACTTCCGCTCGAAACAGATTGAAAATCCGGTTGTTGTGTCACCTGACCACGGTGGTGTGGTTCGTGCGCGTAAACTGGCTGATTTCCTGAATGCACCGCTTGCGATCATCGACAAACGTCGCCCTGAGCCAAATGTGAGCGAAGTCATGAATATTATCGGTAACATCGAAGGCAAAACAGCGATTTTGATTGATGACATCATTGACACTGCCGGAACGATTGTACTGGGAGCTAATGCTTTGATGGAAGGCGGCGTGAAAGAAGTATATGCATGCTGTACTCACCCGGTATTGTCTGGCCCTGCAATGGAACGTCTGGAGAATGCACCATTGAAGGAAGTCATCGTAACGGATACGATTCCAATTACACATGCGAATCCAACAAGCAAGCTTAAAGTGCTTTCTGTAGCGCCGCTGCTTGGGGAAGCCATCATCCGTGTTCATGAGGAATTGTCAATCAGCAAGCTGTTTGAAATTGAATAAGGATGTCTGCATAAAGTAGTAGAGGGGTTACGTCTTCCGGTTGAACGGAAAATGTAACCCCTGTCGGCGTGCCATTTTTAATCAGGATGAAAAAGGACGCCAGCGCATCAATAACCCGGGCGGGAAATAAAGCGAAAGCGTCGTCTGTGAAAGAGTGTATCAGCAATTTCGACAAATTGACTATCGAAACGGGTAACCAAGCCAATCTCGATATGGGTGTCACGGTCGTATACCTGTACAGGCACGTGATGTTCCAGATGATAAATAAAGTCACTATGTTGAGTCAGCTGTCCGTTATCTTCGCGCAAAACCCGCTCACCTTCCTAGGATGATAAATGTTCAATACGTACTTTCCTGATATTATATGAAATATAACTTTCGAAGTCTATGCCTCAACTTAAGCTGGCTGAAGGAGGGAATAAGATGAAGTGGATTGTCGGACTTGGGAATCCAGGCTCGAACTATGCCAAAACCCGGCATAATATCGGTTTTATGGCGCTGGATCGGATGGCAGAACGCCATAACATTTCGATCACACAGAACAAATGCAAAGCATTAATCGGAGAAGGCAATATTGGCGGCGTCAAAACGGTGCTGATTAAACCGATGACGTATATGAACCTTTCTGGTGAATCAGTTCGCGCGTATATGGACTTTTATAAAGTCAGTCTAGAGGACCTAATTGTCGTATATGACGATATGGATACAGAGATTGGCAGAGTTCGCTTGCGCTACCAGGGTAGTGCAGGTGGACATAATGGAATCAAGTCCATTATTCAGCATACAGGTACACAGCAGTTTAACCGAATTCGTATGGGCATATCCCGGCCTGATCCGGGACATGCCATTGTGGACTATGTCTTGTCTACGTTTATGAAGAAGGAAAAGGAAGCGCTGGAGCAGACAATCGAGCAGACATGTGATGCTTTGGAGCACAGCCTGACACATACATTTGAGCAAACTATGGCCAAATTCAACGGTTAATATGGCAGTATCACTGGAAAAAAGATTAATATGACGACTTTTATTCAGACAACCTGGGCATACTGGATGTATAAACCATGTTCAGGAGGCATAACTATGTCAGTGAATTATGTATGTCGGCATTGCCGTATCTTTATTGGACGAATCGATTCGGCTAAAATCACAGAAGCGCAGCTCGGTTTTCATTTCTTGACCCCCGACGAGCGGAGGGATATAATAGCGTATAATTCCGGTGGTGATGTGACCGTTCGGATCACATGTGATTACTGTAAGGAAGCGCTGGAACACAATCCCGAGCTGAGCCTGCTTGCTAATCCGCTTCAGTAATATCATCGTAAGCTGCGGACCAGCAGTGGCGACGTATCTACAAACATTTGAACAAATGACAGATGGGGCGGCCGCAGATACCGTGGTCCGCCTTTTATAGCCTTGGCAGCCTGCTGAGGCTTCTTTTCAGTTGGAACGAAAACAAGCTGGATGTACCCGGCTTCAGGATGAGCTGCATGAACAGATGTGGCAATGTTTTGAGTAATCCTTTATGATGAAACAGGACAAAAAGGAATAAGTATCCAATTTATAAAATTTCAACGTCCGTAAAGATGCTGCGCTTATGCGTGCAATAATCAAGAAAGTTATAAGAGAGGTGCCCCTTTTGTTACAAGCACTCATACAGGCTTTTTCCAAAGATCCGGACTTTGCGTCCATTACAGCCGGGGTTAAATCCGGCATGAAGGAGCAGTTGGTTTCGGGATTATCCGGTTCGGCTCGCCAGATTATGCTGGCGGCACTGCATCAGGAAATGGATCGTCCACTGCTCGTTGTGACACATAACATGTTTTCCGCACAAAAAATGGCAGAAGATTTACAGGAAGCGCTTTCACCGGATCGGGTTTTAATCTATCCAGCAAATGAACTTGTTGCGGCTGAGGCCGCGGTATCCAGTCCGGAGACACTTGCTCAACGCATAGAAGTATTGGTTCGCTGCGCCCAAGGGTTTAGGGGCGTCGTTGTCATTCCTTTTTCCGGGGTAAGACGTTATGTCCCCCTGCCGGAAGTGATGGCGAATGCACATATTCAGATTAAGCAGGGCAGCACGCTTCAGCTGGATTCATTCCTGCTGGAGATGGTGACGCTTGGTTATGAGCGTGTGGAGCGCGTTGAATCGCGGGGTGAAATGAGCGTACGCGGAGGCATTATCGACTTCTATCCAGTAACTTCATCAATTGCCTACCGGATAGAGTTATTTGATGACGAAATCGATTCAATTCGCACATTTGATCCGGCAGATCAGCGCTCCATTGAACGGATAGAAGAAATTACAGTGCTGCCGTGCAAAGAGTTGATTGCTGATCGCGAACGTATGGAGAAGGCAGCCGATACGGCAGCACTTCTGCTTGAGCAGCAGTTGGAGAAAATGACAGATCGTCAGGCGAAGCTGCGTCTGCGCGAAGAGATGCACCGAGAGGTCGAGCTGCTGCGTCAGCATGTTTATTTCTCGGAGATGTATAAATATATCTCCCCGCTTTATCCGGAAAATAAAACGATATACGACTATATGCCGGAAGATACAATTCTGGTGATGGATGAGCCTGCGAGGCTGTCGGAGACATCCAAACAGCTGGATCGAGATGAGTCAGAATGGAACCTGCACCTGATGCAGAATGGAAAAACACTGCCAGATCTGCCGCTGTCAGCGGATGGGGATGATCTGCTCTATGAACGTCCATTCCAGACGATCTTTATGTCGATCTTCCTGCGTCAGGTGCCGCATACGCAGCCGCAGAACATTCTGAACTTTATCAGCCGGGGTATGCAGGATTTCCACGGACAGATGAATGTGCTCAAGGCCGAGATGGAACGCTGGCAGAAGGCCGGAGTTCAGGTGCTGATGCTGGCGAACGGTGAAGAACGTATGGATCGGATGCGTCGTGTACTGCAGGATTACGACATCCCTGAGCCGGAGATGCTGAATGGTAACCTCCAGACCGGTTTCGAGATGCCTTCCATTCATTTGGCGGTGATCACGGAAGGTGAGATGTTCTCGCAGAAGCAGCGCAAAGCCCGCAAGCCGATTCGAAACATCGACAATGCCGAGCGTATTAAATCCTACAGTGAACTGAAAGTGGGCGATTACGTTGTTCACCAAAACCACGGGATTGGTAAATACCTTGGAATTGGCACGCTCGAAGTCGCTGGTATTCACAAAGACTACATGCATATTCTGTATGCAGGCGGCGACAAATTGTCTGTTCCCATTGAACAAATTGACCTGATTCAAAAGTATGTCGGTTCCGAAGAGAAAGAGCCGAAAATATACAAGCTGGGCGGCAATGAATGGACTCGTGTCAAAAATAAAGTTCGTTCATCCGTTCAGGATATCGCTGACGATCTGATCAAGCTTTATGCAGAACGTCAAACGTCCAAAGGTTATGGATTCGATAAAGATTCCGCAGAGCAGCAGGAATTTGAAGATATGTTCCCTTACGATGAGACACGGGATCAGATGCGTGCAATTGAAGAAATCAAAAAAGATATGGAACAAAACCGTCCGATGGATCGTTTATTGTGTGGAGACGTTGGATACGGTAAGACAGAAGTGGCTATTCGGGCTGCATTCAAAGCAGCAATTGAGGGCAAACAGGTGGCGGTGCTGGTTCCGACCACGATTTTGGCTCAGCAGCACTATGAAACATTCCGCGAGCGTTTCTCTGGTTACCCGTTTAACATCCATGTCCTTAGCCGATTCCGTTCCCGTAAGGAACAGAATGAGACAGCGAAAGGGATCAAAGCCGGTACAGTGGACATCGTTATTGGTACACACCGCTTGTTGTCACAGGATCTAGTGTTTAAAGACCTGGGACTGCTTATTGTCGATGAGGAGCAGCGTTTTGGTGTAACACATAAAGAAAAGCTCAAAAAACTTAAAACGAATGTAGACGTGTTAACTCTTACAGCAACACCGATTCCGCGTACACTTCACATGTCCATGCTGGGGGTACGTGACCTGTCGGTTATTGAGACACCGCCCGAGAATCGTTTCCCTGTTCAGACGTATGTGGTGGAACACAGTCAGGCGCTTGTTCGTGAAGCAATTGAACGCGAGCTGGCCCGCGGCGGTCAGGTGTATTATCTTTACAACCGAGTGCAGGGCATTCAGGAGATGGCTGCTGAAATATCGGAGCTGGTGCCGGAAGCCAAAGTGGGCGTAGGACACGGTCAGATGACAGAAACCGAGCTGGAGAAGACGATTCTCGACTTCCTGGACGGAGAGTATGATGTACTGGTGAGCACCAGCATTATCGAGACAGGTGTGGATATTCCGAATGTAAACACACTGATCGTGCATGATGCGGACAAAATGGGACTTTCCCAATTGTACCAGCTGCGTGGACGGGTAGGCCGGTCAAACCGGATTGCCTACGCGTATTTCACGTACCAACGGGATAAAGTGCTGACGGAAGTTGCCGAGAAACGTCTGCAGTCCATTAAAGAATTTACCGAGCTCGGCTCAGGTTTCAAAATCGCGATGCGTGACTTGTCCATCCGTGGGGCGGGCAACCTGCTGGGAGCAGAGCAGCACGGCTTTATTGCCTCCGTCGGGTTCGATCTGTATTCACAGATGCTGGCAGAGGAGATCAACAAACGTAAAGTGACGATGCTTGGTGAGGAGCCAGTTCCTTCCGATCAATGGAACACAACGCTCGACCTGAGTATGGATGCCTACTTGCCATCAGATTATATTTATGACAGTATTCAGAAGATTGAGATTTATAAAAAGGTAGCCGTCATTGCATCCTTTGAAGATGCGATGGAACTGGAAGACGAACTAGTTGATCGGTTCGGTGATCTGCCTGAAGCTGTAATCAATTTGATGGCGGTGGCTCGCCTTAAAGTGTATGGGAAAATCTATGGAATTGAGTCCATTACTCAGCGTGGAGACGACCTTACTGTGAAATTTTATGAAGGACGTGAGCATGCGTTCGAACTCTCTAAAATTGCACACATTGGAAATCAGTTCGAAAGACGTGTACAATTTGAACAAGGACCCCAAATGCTGATTCATGTCAAAGGCAGGGGGCTTGGGGATAAGCAGCTGATGGAGCTGGTAGAAAAATTTCTGGAGTCCATGAAAACTGCTTTTAAATCAAAGGGGGAACTAAAAGATGTTAGCAAAGTATAAAAAAGTGGGAAAAGTGCTGTCTGTAGGTATGGTGGCAGTACTGTCCCTGTCCCTGCTTGCTGCATGCGGCAAGAAGGAAGAAGCGAAAGCACCGGAATCAAAAGATAACAGTGCTGTAGTCGCTACTTATGATGGCGGTACAATTACAGCGAATGAATTCGATATGGAGCAGCGTGTCATGAAATTCCTGTATCCTGAATATGCGCAGATGATGGATATGGATGATTTCAAGGAATACCTGGTGAAGCAGGAGATTGCTTATGAATATTTGAGCGGCAAGGCAAGTGATGAAGCAAAAACCGCTGGTGCCAAAACAGCTGCAGAGCAATTCGACAAGATGAAAGCTCAAGTGAAGGAAGACCAGTGGAAGGAAATGCTGAAAACACAAAACCTGACAGATCAAAACATTAAAGACTACATGACCCGTATTATGACGGTAATCAAAGATAAAGAAACCGGTGTAACAGAAGACGCGATGAAGGCAGAATTTGAGAAAAACAAAGACCAGTTTACAACGGCTTCTGTACGTCACGTTTTAATTGGATTTACCGACTCAAAAACCAAGAAAGAACGTAAAAAAGAAGATGCCCTGAAATTGGCAAAAGAAGTAAAAGCAAAACTTGATGGTGGAGCTGATTTCGCTGCCGTTGTAAAAGAATATTCAGATGATACCAACTCTGTTGCAGATGGAGGATTATTTAAAGATGCTCCGGTAGCTAATTGGGTAGATTCCTTCAAGGAAGCTGCGAAAACATTGCCGCTCAATAAGATCAGTGATCCAGTGGAATCCCAGTTTGGGTATCACATTATAAAAGTGGAGTCCCGTACAGATGCAGATTACTCCAAGTTAACAGCTGAGCAAAAAGAAACGCTGAAAAGCCAATTGGCTGCGGGTCAAATCGATACATTTATGCAAAAAGATCTGGAGAAAATCATCAAAGAAGTAAAACTTCCTAAAACGGATAAAAAAGAGGAAGGTACTAAAGAAGGTACAACGGGAACTGGCACAGAGGGCACAAAAACAGATGAATCCAAAACAGATTCCAAAGGTACAGATACGAAGACTGATCAAGGTACAACAGGAACAGACAAAGATGCAAAAACCGAAGAAGGTACAAGCAGTAAATAATTTATATAACAGTGATGCTGACAGGTGCTGCAGCGAAACCTCAGGAGTTTGCTCATACGGTTAGATCACGATTTATATGGACAACCTTAACGAAGCACGGGAAGAACTACGGTTCTTTCTGCTGCTTCGTTTTGCTTACATGAGTGTGGTGTTGTTTACGTTTGCTTTTCGTAAAAGATAATCAACTATATTCTGCAAAGCATGTATAAGGATATGGGAACAGATGAATACTATGGTCAAGAAATCACACTAAACGTTCTGGGACTTTCCTCTACCCAATAAGGAACAGTAGTTGAAAAATCTTCTCGAGAAAGTGGGGCAACATGTCAAATGAAAGCTACTGGTATTGTCCGCCGTATAGATGACCTGGGTCGTGTGGTCATTCCTAAAGAAATCCGTCGTACGTTACGTATTCGTGAAGGGGACCCGCTTGAAATTTTTGTGGACCGCGACGGAGAAGTTATTCTTAAAAAATATTCACCGATTGGCGAGCTTGGTGATTTTGCTAAAGAATATGCCGAATCCCTGTATGAGAGTACAGGTCATGTGACGATGATTTCTGACCGTGATACCATTATCACGGTGGCAGGTGGTTCCAAGAAGGAGTACCTGGATAAACAGGTAGGAAGCCTTGTGGAGAGCTGCATGGAAAATCGGAAGACGATTATGGAAACAGCAAACGGTACCTATGAGCTTAGCAAAGATCATGACGAGACGTTATCCTCTTTTGTTATCGCGCCAATTATCTCTGGTGGTGATCCCATCGGAACCGTTATTATGTTCAACAAGGATGAATCCGTGAAGATGTCTCAGATGGAAACCAAAATGGCTGAGACGGCGGCAGGTTTCCTTGGGAAGCAGATGGAACAATAAACAGCAGATGGACTCCTGTGGGCCTGAACCGGGCATACGGGAGTTTTTGCTTTTACATATAAGTTGAACTATAGGTGTTTACACAAGTACTCCGATGACAGAATAACCTGGAGAGCAGCGGTTATCCCCGGATTTTTTGTTTTTAAAAAGGGAAACTCCGGTGATAAAGGCGAAGCCTAGGCTTTCGATGGAGCTTTCTTGCAGAAAGCTTTCAGGCGACCGCTCCGCTTTTTCAGGTTTTTCTGTCCTCTGCGTTAAAGTGTAAAGAATATTCCAACTTACGTAGAGTGGGGTAGATAGGAAGAGGCTTTGATTTGGTCACAAAATGTGATCAAATGAAGTTCGTGTGTGTATCTTCAGGCAAGTATAATAGCAAAGGGAGCTTATGCTTCATCTGAATGCTAAGGTACGCATAGGAGGAAATATATGAAACAGCCGTCTTCGTCTTCAGGCACAAAGCTGCTGCAGGGTGCTTTTATCCTTGGGCTTGCTGCCATTATCTCTAAAATCATTGGTGCTTTTCAGAAGATTCCACTGCAAAATCTCGGAGGAGACGGTGTTTTTGGCATCTACAATACGGTGTATCCGCTATATATGCTTATTATTACGCTGGCTGCAGCTGGACTGCCGTTAGCTGTATCCAAATTTGTAGCAGAGCAGCATGCACTGGGCAGACCCGAGGAGAGCCGCAGAATTATACGATTATCATCACTGCTGCTCGCGGGACTTGGACTGTTCACAGCGGTAGTGATGTACGTCAGTGCATCTTGGGTCGCAGACCTCATTGGCAATCAGCATGTGGCCCCTTCCATCCGGGCAGCGTCTTTAGCTTTGTTATTTGTGCCGCTGATGACAGGCCTGCGCGGCTACTTCCAGGGCATGCAGCAGATGCTGCCTACAGCAATGTCGCAAGTGATTGAACAGGCCGTTCGGGTTACGGTTATGATTGTGGTGTTATTGTGGCTGATTCAGCAGCATGCTTCGCTGGAAATGGTCGCTGCTGGTGCCATGTTGGGTTCTGTCGCAGGAGGATGTGCGGGACTTGCGGTGATGCTGGGATATGTATACCGACATCGGCGGAATGAACGGACAAGGCTTCTGTTCGATGGGGCGGTGCGGCATGAAGAAGAGCGAGAGATCAAGAGTGAGAAAGTACGTGGAGAGGTCTTGTATGCTGAGCCGGAGCAGCCGGGTGATATTAGCCAGTCTAGACAGTCCACGGATGCTTCAAGAAATATAGGAAGCACGTATAGAGCAAGTCCCGAAGAAAAGGTACATCATAAAGATGCATTGGAGCAGGGTGTACAAGCTTTGGAGGTCAAGCGCTCTAACGGGGAGTGGATACGCACGTTGCTGATTTATGCCATTC
This sequence comes from Paenibacillus sp. AN1007, assembly GCF_040702995.1. Taxonomy (NCBI): domain Bacteria; kingdom Bacillati; phylum Bacillota; class Bacilli; order Caryophanales; family Paenibacillaceae; genus Paenibacillus; species Paenibacillus sp. AN1007. The sequence goes on along the minus strand of NZ_CP159992.1, from coordinate 5,755,582 downwards.
CAGTGTGTCTTGGATCACTCGCGGTGCCCCTGATGAATCTGGTGGACACCTTTACGGTTCCGCGTCTGCTGCGCGGCGAAGGGCTGGACGAGGTGCAGACGATGGTATCGTTCGGCATCTATAACCGCGGCCTGCCGCTGGTACAGCTGGTAACGATGCTTGCCACGTCACTATCGGTGCTGTTTATCCCGGCAATGGCCGAAGCGCGTCTGAAGGGCGGGCCAGAAGCCGTCAGGCAGCAGGCAGGCTTGGCGCTGCGCTGGTTCTGGCTGATCGGTCTGGCAGCATCCGCAGGTCTTGCGGTTCTGGCAGATCCGATTAACCGCATGCTGTACGGGGATGCCGCAGGCACCGAAGCATTGCGGTACATGGCGCTGACGGCAGCAGGCAGCACCGTCAGCATTATTGCGGCGGCGCTGCTGCAGGGCCTCGGCGCCGTGCGCGCTCCCGCGTTCAGCATGTTGGCCGCCGCAGGCATCAAGGCGCTGCTGAACGTGATGTTTGTGCCGGCGCTGGGCATCAGCGGCGCGGCTCTTGCAGGTGCAGCCGCCTATATGCTGGCGGCTGGCCTGAATGTGGCGCTGCTGGCGCGGCTCACCGCCATGCGCCCTGCCCCTGGCGCCGTCCTGGCGAAGCCGGCGCTGGTGATCGCCGCCATGAGCCTGGCGGCGCTGGGCACAGCCTTGGCCGCCGAAGCGGTACTCGGCGGCTTGGGCATCGCAGCTGCCCATCGGCTGGCTGCGATGGGCGTGAGCCTGCTGGGCATAGCCGCAGGCGCAGCCGTGTTTGTGGTGGCCGCGGCCCGCACGGGGCTGCTGACCGCAGCAGAGCTGGCGGCCCTGCCGAAACTGGGGCCGCGCCTGGCCAAGCTGCTGCGCAGACTGCGTGTGCTGGGCTAGCCCGAGCACCACGGGCGAGGCTGCGGCGTATAGTCGATCGCCTCAACTATTCATGCTGTGCAGATAAGTACAAATCTCGCAGCAGGTTGTGATGAACCAGTGACCGCTAGGCCAAGGCAATTATAGGATAGCGACAGAATCTGGTATAATACGTGTAATTATAGAGCGACATCCTGCCAGATGAGGCAAAAGTTCTTATGTTCATAGGGATTTTTTTGTGCCGTATGGTGAGGTTGCCTGAAGGGCAGGATGATTCGGATGGAGGTTTAAGCGCGATGAGTGCAGCTTTGACAATAGTAGGTCTGGGGTCCGGTGATGCAGACCAACTGACATTAGGTATTATTAAAAAAATGAAACATGCGGCTGTATTGTATGTGCGCACATTGGATCATCCCGTATTAACTGATCTGAAGCAGGAGGGACTGGAGATGACGTCTTTTGACGCCATCTATGAGGCAAAAGCCTCCTTTCCCGAGGTTTACGATGAGATTGCCAACCAATTGATTGAGGCTGCTCGTAAAGGGGAGGCAGGTACCGAGATAGTCTACGCTGTCCCGGGCCATCCAATGGTGGCGGAAGCGAGTGTACGTCTGCTGAAGGAACGCTGTCCGCAGCAGGGCATTTCCCTGCGGATCATGGGTGGAGAGAGCTTCTTGGATGAGGCCTTTATCCGACTTGGCTTTGATCCCATTGAAGGTTTTCAACTGCTGGATGCCAGCAGTCTGAATCCTGAATTGGTACAGCCGCAGCTGCATACGCTGATTGGACAAGTTTACGATGGTTTCACGGCTTCGGATGTGAAGCTGTGTTTGATGGAGGTTTATCCGGATGATTATCCGGTGTTTGTTGGCCATGCACTCGGTGTGCAGGGGCAGGAAGTCATTCATAAGGTGCCGCTGCATGAACTGGACCGCACCCCTGGTTATGGTAACCTTTCGTTGATTTATGTACCCAAAAATACAGATGATGCGCTTCGCCGCCGCTCTTTCGCGCGTCTGCACGAGATTGTGAATATTCTCCGAAGCCCAGGCGGCTGTCCGTGGGATCAGGAGCAGACACATCAATCCATTCGTAAAAACCTGATCGAAGAAACATACGAAGTGATTGAAACCATCGATGAGGATGACCCAGATCATATGAAAGAAGAGCTGGGCGATCTGCTGCTGCAGATTATGCTGCACTCTCAGATGGAGGAAGAGATCGGCACATTCAACGTTTATGATGTCATTGAGGGACTGAACGACAAGCTGATCTTCCGTCATCCGCACGTATTTGGCGAGAATCAGGCTGAAGATGCGAATGAAGCCCTGCAGAACTGGGAACAGATGAAGGCAGAGGAGAAAAGGCGCAAAGGTGAGGACGTGCAGAAAAAATCTGTACTGGATGGTGTGCCGCGCGACTTGCCTGCACTTATGAAAGGTTATAAACTTCAGAAGAAAGCAGCCAAAGTTGGCTTTGACTGGGATGACGTAGAGGGCGTCTTTGCTAAGATTGAGGAAGAACTGGCCGAACTGAAAGAAGCAGTGCAGCAGGGCCATGATGCGGAAGCACGTAAGCTGGAGCTCGGTGATGTCTTGTTTGCTGCGGCCAATGTGGCCCGCTTTATTGATACAGACCCGGAAGAGGCTCTTGCCGCGACAAACCGCAAGTTTGTGGCAAGGTTCCAGTACATTGAGGATCGGCTGCGTGAACAGGGCAGAACACCTGCGGAAAGTTCGGTTGAAGAGATGGAGCAGTTCTGGCAGCAGGCAAAGAAGGCAGGGCTTTAATTTTACTGATTTGTAAAAATACCCAAAGGCCTTATTCCATCAGGCTGGACAGTATGTTATGATGATACGAACATGTGTTCATAAACGCTTGGAGTCTGGTGTTTAATGAGATATCGTTTCGGGTACTGGACTTAGATGACTCACTGCAGTGCAGCGGCAAAAGCTAAAAAAAGTCGCAGGTCAAGGCAGGAATTCAGCTTGCAAGCCAGAATACATGTGTAGTAACCTTGCGAGAAATGACTTGGTTAAAGGATGAAAGCCAGGGCTCGCAGATACTTTTTTTTCAATTTGGGAGGCTTTTAACATGAACAAAACAGACCTGATCAACAACATTTCAAACAAAAGCGGTTTGACAAAGAAAGATGTCGAGTCCGTATTGAATGGCTTTTTAGGAGAAATTACAGATGCACTTGCGAGCGGAGACAAAGTACAATTGATCGGCTTTGGCACTTTTGAGACCCGCAAACGTTCCGGTCGTACCGGACGCAACCCGCAAACAGGGAATGAGATCGTGATTCCTGAGTCCACTGTTCCTGCATTCAAAGCAGGTAACAAACTTAAAGAAGCTGTAAAATAATGCGTCTTGATAAATTCCTGAAGGTATCTCGGCTGATCAAACGCCGTACGGTAGCCAAAGACGTTTCCGAACAGGGACGTGTTCTGGTGAACGGACGGGAAGCCAAGCCCAGCGCTGCTGTTAAGGTTGGCGATGAGCTCACGGTTCAGTTCGGTCAGAAGCTCGTCACTGTTAAGGTAGAGCGTCTTGCCGAGAGCACCAAGAAGGATGAGGCGAGCAGCCTCTATACCTTGGTTAAGGAAGAGCCGATCGCCAAGGATAACGGGATGGACTGGTAACAGTTCTTCCGATACATTTTTATCTAGATATCATTAAATGAAGCGCCTTCCCGATTAAGGGAGGGCGTTTTTTTATGCTGTATTCAGAGAGAAATAATAGATCCGTCAGCCGGAAGTTCTAATCTTGGTTTCTCGTCCATATGCTAGGTACTAAAGAAGGAGGGGTACATGCCATGGTTGAGCACGGAAAGACCAAACAGCACCATCTGAATATGCAAAATCGGAAACTGCTGGACCTGACGGGAGTCTCCAATGTGGAGAGCTTTGACAGTGAGGAGTTTCTGCTTCAAACCGAACTTGGGCATCTGACGATCCGAGGGCATAATTTACATATCAAAAACCTGAGCCTGGAGGAAGGTCTTTTATCCATTGAGGGTACGGTTAGTTCACTTCAATATTTGGACCCCGGTTCCCAGTCCAAAAATAGCAAAGGCCTGTTTGGCAAGATGTTCCGATGATTCTGGATGCGCAGTGGATCACACTGACCTGGATGCTTCTATCGGGAGTTGTGATGGGTGCAGCCTACGACAGTTACCGGGTACTGTCCGGACAGCTGCAGTTTCCGAGGTGGAGCATCCACACACTTGACCTGCTGTACTGGGTCGCCTCCGCGCTGTTCGTTTTTCGGATGCTGTATGCCGGAAATCAAGGACAGCTGCGGTTTTATGTCTTTTTGGGGCTGATTATCGGGGTTTGCTTCTATTTTTGGCTTTTAAGTGTTACAACCCAGCGTTTTGTGGTAATGTTAATTAAACTCGCAAGAACACTGATTCAGTGGTGTGGACATATCCTTAACATCCTGATTGTGGTGCCGGCGAAGGGAATATACAGATTGGTACGCGTATTATTCGGTTTCATCCTTGCGATACTAATATTCCTTGGCAAGTTGGTGCTGCAATGTTTAATTCCTTTCGGCAAATTGCTCCGCTGGATGTTTAGGCCGCTCCTGAGATATTGGGTAACGCCTGGGTGGATGATCCAAGCGGGTACAAGAATTGCAGCGATATGGAAACGCTGGTTTCAAGGAGGTCCGGGGAATGAGTAGAACACCTGTGGGCAGAACGAAGGGTCCGGTTAATCAGGGTAAATCTGCCGGTGCACGAAGGCGCCTGATGCTTTGGCTGACATTTGTTTCCGTTTTTGCGATCTGGGCAGGGTATACGTTTCTTGTACAGAATGCGCAAATTTCGGACAAGAGTTCTTATCTGGCCGCACAGCAGACTTCAAAGCAGGATACGCAGAAACAGCTGGAGCAGCTGAAGTATGAGGTCAGCCGGTTGAAGGATCCTGAATACATAGGACAGCTGGCACGAAAAAAGGGATATTATCTGCCTGAGGAAACACCTATTCAGGTTGAAGGCTCAGGGAACTAGTGGAATACAGCCTATTGCTGAGCAAGGTTCGTTTTCCAGCGTCTTACGCACATAAACCGGAAAAAATAGGCTCTCTATTGGGCCTGTGCTTAGTTGACCTTGGTTTATGGCATAAGGTATAATTACAAGTAGCACAGCATGATTTTGGCAATCAAAAAATCGGGTTGTATATTTTTAAGGGAGGATCATTTTATTCTATGGCAATTGAAGTGGGCACCAAGTTAGAGGGCAAGGTGACAGGAATCACGCATTTTGGAGCATTTGTGGATCTGTCAGGAGGTGTCACGGGTCTCGTTCACATCTCGGAAATCGCCGACAATTACGTCAAAGATGTCAACGACCACCTGAAGCTGAATGACCAAGTTACAGTTAAGGTTATCAACGTTGACAAGGACGGCAAGATCGGACTTTCCATCAAACAGGCTGTTGACAAACCGGTAGAGCAGCAGACACAATCCAGACCCCCGAGAGCTCCTAGACCGGAACGCAGTGGAGGAGATCGCGAACGATTCAGCGGCGGAGGCCCAAGTGGTGGCCAAGGTCGTGGTGGCGGCGGTGGATTTAACCGTGACCGCGGAGGCCGTTCTTTCAAGCCCGCAGCAGGCAAACCTTCATTTGAGGATAAAATGTCACGCTTCCTGAAAGACAGCGAAGAACGGATCTCTTCGCTCAAGAAGAATACAGAAGGCAAACGCGGCGGCCGCGGCGCCAAGCGTGTGTAATCTGTTTCAACCTGATTTGAATATATAAGTAAAACCGTTAGCCAAGAGGCTAACGGTTTTTTTGTGCATTCTTTTGAGTATTTATATCACTTTCACATTCGACGAAACATCAGAGAGGTGTGGATTTTTAGGTACATCACGACATAATCTCTTCGCAATATATGCCGCCAAACGGAATAATAAGAACATTTGTCGTCTTCCATTTTTTACCGACAGGTTTCCGTGGCATTCCCCAGTTATCCTGCTCAGATTGTGACGATATGGTCTGGCTCCTCGTTCAAAATCAGACATATCCTCTACTCCCCGTCTATTTTTAAAAAGAGGGAAACCGTAATAAGGCCGAGGGTTTTACACCGCCGCGCCGTGGTTGTTTCTTTTGTCGTAAAATTTTTGCAGCTCGTCCAGCTATTCTGACAAACTACGTCTTCTCTTCTATCTATAATCAGAACCATCGAGAACGAAACACGAAATCAAATAATCGAATGGGGTGCCTTGAGCATGATGGAGAAGTGGAATGTCATTCAATTTCCGGGGATGAAAGCAGGTAAAGGAGGTGCTGCGAGCTCGGGAGGAGCTGTCAGGACGTCTGAAACAATGGCTGGGTTCCCGCAAGGCTGTCCAGGCGGTAGCTTCGCGCAAATGGGTACTGCTGCTTACCTTTATGGGCTTTTTACTGGGTAAGGCGATGATTCTGAATGAATTATCTCCTTTTGCCATTGCATACTTCGCCGTCATCGCCTTTATGCGCAGGGATTACATTATTCCGGTTGGTGCCGCACTGCTCGCAGGAAGTCTCTTTGCTCCGTTTCCAGTCTCACTAATTGTAGCCTCCGAGATCGCTATCTTCTATCTTCTGTTCCGAGGGCTGGAGTCTTATGATCGCGCTGAATTATCTTATGCACCAATGATGGTGTTTACGACAACTTTTATGGTAAAGCTGTTCGCCGTTGTTATTGGTCCTTCGTTCAGCTGGTACGCCATACTGATGCTGACGATGGATTCGGTGCTGAGCTTTGTGCTGACCCTGGTATTCATTCAGGCCATTCCGATTTTTACGTACCGCAAAAAAAAGTTCAACCTAAAGAACGAGGAGATCCTATGCCTAATCATTCTGCTGGCATCCGTGATGACCGGTGCGGTAGGATGGACCATTCAGTCGTTATCCGTGGAACATATGTTATCCCGATACCTTATTCTGATTTTTGCTCTGGTAGGTGGGGCTCCTTTGGGTGCATCGGTTGGTGTGATTACAGGGTTAATTCTGAGTCTGGCTGATATGTCGGCAGTATATCAGATGAGTCTGCTTGCTTTTGCCGGGATGCTGGCAGGCATGCTTCGTGAAGGAAAACGTTTGGCAGTCGCACTCGGGATGCTGCTGGGCTCGTCTATTCTTTCCATTTACCTGGGCGGCCCGGGTGACGTGATGAACTCCCTGTGGGAAACATGTGCAGCCATTGTGCTGTTTATGTTAACACCTAAGAGCATGCTTGCCGCGATCTCCAAATATGTTCCTGGTACACAGGATCATACCAAATCCCAGCATGAATATGCGAAACGCATTCGTGATATTACAGCAGAACGAGTTACACGTTTCTCACAGGTTTTCCGTCAGTTATCACGCAGCTTTGACCAGATGTCCGGTACGGGGGAGCCGGTGCATAAAGAGGGCGGAATGGACCATTTCATGAATGCGGTTGCTGAGGGTACCTGTGCAGGCTGTTTCAAACGAGCGCAGTGCTGGGATGCAAAGTTTATTCAGACTTACAGCTACATGACCGATGTTATGAGTTCAATTGAGGCGAACCCGGAGATAACCGGCAAAGAGATTCCGGTGGAATGGAACAGAGTATGTGCCAAGCCGGAAGAGGTACTTGAGGTCATGCGTGCTCAATATGGGCTGCATCAGCATAATATGCAGTGGAAACGCCAGATTATTGACAGCCGGCAGCTCGTTGCGGAACAGCTGTCAGGAGTATCTCAGGTGATGGAGGATCTGGCCAAAGAAATTCAACGTGAAAGTGAGGAGATGGTACAGCAGGAGGAACAGATTCGGGATGCACTGGAGTCACTTGGCCTATCCATTCATTCCATTGAAATTATCAATCTGGAAGCGGGTAATGTAGAGATTGAAATCGTACATGCATACACCAGAGGGTTTGATGAATGCCGTAAAATGATCGCTCCGCTGATCTCTAATGTGCTTGATGAGCATATTGCTGTACTGCATGAGACGATGACTGACCCTCGCCAGGGGCTGGCAACAGTGACGTTTGGATCGGCAAAGACGTTTGAAGTCACTACAGGTGTAGCTGCTGCTGCCAAGGGAGGAGATGTGATGTCAGGCGACAGCTTCAGCACCGTGGAACTGGGGAATGGTACATTTGCGGTCGCACTTAGCGATGGAATGGGGAACGGTGAGCGTGCTCGCATGGAAAGCAGCGCTGCACTCAACATTCTGGAGCAGCTGCTTCAATCAGGTATGGATGAGAAACTGGCAATTAAATCAGTCAATTCAGTACTGATGCTGCGTTCTCCAGAGGAGATGTATGCCACAGTAGATATGGCACTGATTGATGAATATACGGCAGAGACAACCTTTATGAAAATTGGTTCAACCCCGAGCTTTATTAAACGCGGACAGGAGGTTATCCAGGTTTCGGCGAGCAATCTGCCGATCGGCATCATTAAAGATATTGAGGTGGATCTGGTGACACTGCAGCTGCAGCCAGGTGATATTTTGATTATGATGACAGACGGCATCTATGATGCTCCAGGATATGCGGTAAATAAAGAGTTGTGGATGAAACGACTCATTCAGGAGATTGACACGAAGGATCCGCAGGAACTGGCTGACTGCCTACTCGAAAGTGTGATCCGGTACCAGCAGCACGAGATTCTGGATGACATGACTGTCGTGGTTGGCAAAGTTGAACACTATCGCCCGGAATGGGCAACCCTGCATATGCCTGGCATTAGCCGTATGGAACGTCCTCGTACTGTAAGTTAGGGCGGGGCAGCATTGACCAAATCCTTCCTCGAAATCCGTTTGAACTCTCTTCAATCTGGCAATGCTAGTCATAGAGTTGGAGAGTACGAATAACGGAGGGATATCGGATGAAGCAAATTTTGTTGATTACCGACGGTTGTTCCAATGTGGGAGTAAGTCCGGTACTGGCAGCGGCTGAGGCGAGGGAAGAGGGCATTACAGTCAATGTAGTGGGTGTCATCGATTATGGAACGATTGGGGAGCTGGGCAGCAGGGAGATTGAGGATATTGCCAGAGCCGGAGGGGGAATCAGCCAAATTGTAGGCACAAGACAGCTTGCCCATACGATGCAGATGATGACAAGAAAAACAGTGGTTCAGACGATTCAGCAGGCGGTTAATAGAGAGTTAACACAAATTTTGGGGGAGAAGGGACCAAAAACTGTAATCGATCTGGAGCCTTCACAGCGATCACAGGTCGTGGAAGTTATGGATAACATGACGGAAACGGCTGCCCTGCAGGTCACGCTGCTCATTGACGTCAGTGCAAGTATGAAACCAAAACTGGCAGCTGTAGAAGAAGGCATACGGGATCTGATGTTAAGTCTGCAGGCAAGAGTAGGCAAGAGCCGCTTATCTGTATTTCATTTTCCAGGCCGCCACAGCGGAGAGGATGCGGTAATGGACATCGACTGGACCGATGATCCGGGACGTGTTCGTTCCTTATTTGGACGGCTGCAGACGAAGGGGGCAACGCCGACAGGTCCTGCAATTCAGAAGGTGATTGATTTTTACCGTTATGGTACACTGGAGGAACAGCAGGAAATAGAAGGGAACTATCGCATTGAAAGAGAAGGGATGCTCGGTGACAACGTTGTCTGATGCCTCTTTCCCACCAGGAACTGTGATTACAGGGAAATGGAATCGAAGCCGATATACGATTCGAAAGCTGCTGGGCAGAGGCGCTAATGGGGTTGTTTTTCTTGTCCAGCGTGGAGAGAATGGCAAACAATATGCGCTCAAAATGGGGTTTGACCCCATCGATCTGCAGTCTGAGATCAATGTGCTCAAATCGTTTCAGTTACAGCGTAATCATGAAGCCCTTCGGCAGAGCGGCATACCTTCTTATCTTAAAGATGTGGATGATTATGCCGTTCGAGGCCGAGACATTCCTTTTTATGTGATGCGTTATGTTCAAGGTGAGGCACTTCATCACTTTATTCGACGCCAGGGAACAGACTGGACATTGCTGGTCGGACTAAGACTGCTGCAGAAACTTGCCCAATTACATCAGGCAGGCTGGGTGTTTGGAGACCTCAAACCTCAGAATGTACTGGTATCAGATTACGGGCATGTTGAGCTGATTGATTATGGCGGGGTAACATCTATTGGGCGCAGTGTTAAACAGTTTACGGAATGGTATGATCGCGGGTACTGGAATGCAGGAAGTCGAACCGCAGATGCTTCATATGATGTGTTTGCCTTTGCACTGCTGCTGATTCATATTCTGGAAGGTGATGCTCTGAAGTCTCTGGCTGCTGATGGATTGCCCCAGCTGCGGAATGTTAGTCAGCTTGTGCGGCTGGCTGAACGTAGTGAGAGAATGGAACCTTTTCGTCACTGGATCACCAGAGCTCTCCAAAGTCAGTTTAAGGATGCAGATGCTGCGGCAAAAGCGTGGAAGGAATTGATGGCACGGCCCGTACCGATGCGCCGCCGTTCTCGAAGACGCACACCGCGATGGCTTAAAAATGCATTTGCTTTGTCGGTTATTTTACTTATTGGGGTTGTCATCTATGCACTGCGTTTTTGATCGTGAGCGTGCATATACATAATGCTAGGAATGAGGAACAGGTATGGAAGCTTTACGCTGGGATACACTGGTGGATAACGTACTGGATGCAGCGGAAGAGCATCAGTTATGGGTTCCCGGAGACCGGATTGTCATCGCTGTGTCAGGCGGGCCGGATTCGGTAGCTTTTTTGCATATTATGCACGAGATCAGCAGGCATCATATGCCGCTTGAATTGATCTGCGCCCATGTGCATCATGGATTTCGCGCTGCATCGGATGAAGAGGCTCGTCAGATGATGGCCTTGGCAGGCCAGCTCGGCCTTCCGTTTGAATGGGTCAAAGTCGACATACCGTCCTATATGAAACAGACAGGCCAGAGCCCACAGGAGGCAGCACGTAATCGGCGATACGCTTTTTTGCATGAGGTGGCTGAGAAATATGGTGCAGCAAGCATTGCCTTGGCACATCATGCCGATGATCAGGCAGAGACGGTTATGCTTCATTTACTGCGAGGCAGCGGGCTTTCGGGGCTTGCAGGCATGAAGTTCAAACGCCGTGAAAAAAATGTGGAACTTATTCGCCCATGCCTTCGTATAAACAAGACGGACCTTGTAGAAGCTTGTAATACACAGGGGTTTACGTACTTTCTTGATGAAAGCAACGAACAGCGCAAATATCGGCGTAACGCGATTCGTTTGGATGTGCTTCCTTTTTTGGGGCAATATAATGGACAACTCACGCCGTCACTGAATCGACTTGCCGAAATTGTGGGTGAAGAAGACGATTTCTTGGAGCAGAGTACTTACGACACATACAGGTGTCTAGTGCAGGTGAACGGCGGAAGGCAGACCTTTGAGGTGCCTTCCTTCTTGAAGTTACATGTCGCTTTACAACGAAGGTTGATTAAACTAATATTGAATTATCTGCCTTTGGACAGTGATTTTGTCGACTTTACCCGTATCGAAACTATTCGGCGCAAGGTCATGGATGCCGAGGTGACGACCTGGAGTCTGGATATGGGACAGACACTGACTTGTACCCGGGAGTATGATCTGATCTCGTTTGGGATACGTACAGGCGTACAGGATCAATCTTACGAGTATCGTCTTGCACAATGGAGCGGAACTTATGAGCTTTCACTCACCGAAATTAACCGGTATATCCGGTTGATGCCGATGAGTCCCGAGAACTATCATGTACCGGAATCGGCGGATCAAGCTGCGTTTGATGCGGATCAACTCTTGATGCCGCTGGTTGTACGTTCACGGTTACCTGGAGATACCATGAAAGTAATGGGATTAAACGGAAGCAAAAAGGTGAAAAATATTTTCATCGATGAGAAAATTCCCCCATCTGTCAGACCCCGCATTCCTGTGGTGTGTGATGGAGCAGGCAATGTGATCTGGTTACCGGGTGTTCGCCGGTCCGATGCAGCTCCTGTAAGGGAGAGTACTTCCGCAATCCTGTACATGACTGTAGGCGATTCAGCGATTCAGGGGTAGTGGGTATGGTTCAGGTAAGGCTTTCATAGTATAACTTAGGAGGTTCGCACAGTTGCAGAACGACATTCAGGAAGTATTGATCAGTGAAGAAGAAATTCAGAGTAAAGTCAAGGAATTAGGCGCAGCACTAAGTGCCGATTACGCTAACCGGAATCCTTTGGTCATTTGCGTGCTCAAAGGTGCGTTTATATTTATGGCTGATTTGGTTAAAAACATAACGGTACCGGTTGAGATGGATTTTATGGCCGTATCCAGTTACGGTGCTTCTACCAAGTCATCCGGTGTTGTCAAAATCATTAAGGATTTGGATGTATCTGTTGAAGGACGTGAAGTTCTGATTGTCGAAGATATTATCGACAGTGGACTTACCCTCAGCTATTTGATTGAGCTTTTGGAGAACCGCGGAGCTGAAACGGTACGTGTAGTTACTCTGTTCGATAAGCCATCAGGCCGTAAGGTGGAATTGGAAGCCCATTATACAGGCTTTGACATTCCTGATGCATTCATCGTTGGATACGGTTTGGATTATGCCGAACACTACCGGAACCTGCCATACATCGGGATTCTGAAACCCGAGATCTACACAAGCTGATTTCATGCAAGGCCCATGCCTTGAGCTGTTTTTGGCATCTATTGAGAAGCCACGCCGGGCTATGTTAAAATAATTAAAGTGTCTCGAGAGGAGGTAGGGGATGAATCGCTTCATGCGGAATTCTGCTTTTTATTTGATTCTTTTTTTAGTTGTGGTGGGTTTAGTTAGATTTATCACAGATGGAAACGATGTTATAGAAAACCCTAGATATGATCAGTTTCGCGCTGAGGTTAAAGCCAACAATATCGCCGAAGTGACTGTTCAATTCAACGGTCAGACATATCTCGTGACCGGCCGATACAAACAAGCACCTGATGGTGCCAAATCAGAAAATTTCTCAACGTATATTCCTCCTACGGATGAGGCAATTACCGAACTTGTAGCTGCAAGTGAAGCTAACAAATTTGAATATCATCAGGAACCAATGAAAGGTGACAGCATCTGGTTAACACTGCTGACCTCCTTTATTCCCCTGATCATTATGTTCCTGCTGTTCTTCTTCCTGTTCAATCAGGCTCAAGGCGGCGGCGGTAAAGTAATGAACTTTGGTAAAAGCCGTGCTCGTCTCTACAATGAAGAGAAGAAACGAGTTACATTTGAAGATGTTGCAGGTGCTGACGAGGAGAAACAGGAGCTTGTTGAAGTGGTAGACTTCCTCAAGGACCCTCGGAAATTCGCAGCTGTTGGTGCACGGATTCCGAAGGGCGTACTGCTTGTAGGTCCTCCAGGTACAGGTAAAACATTGCTCGCTCGTGCCGTAGCTGGTGAAGCGGGTGTGCCATTCTTCAGCATTTCCGGTTCTGACTTTGTTGAAATGTTTGTCGGTGTCGGTGCATCACGTGTTCGTGACTTGTTCGAAAATGCGAAGAAAAACGCACCATGTATCATCTTTATTGACGAGATTGATGCAGTGGGACGTCAGCGTGGTGCTGGTCTTGGTGGCGGTCATGATGAACGTGAACAAACCCTCAACCAGCTGCTTGTTGAAATGGACGGTTTTGGAGCGAACGAAGGTATTATCATCGTTGCTGCGACAAACCGTGCAGATATTCTTGACCCTGCGCTGCTGCGTCCAGGCCGTTTTGACCGTCAAATCACAGTGGATCGTCCAGACGTTAGGGGCCGTGAAGCTGTTCTGAAAGTACACTCCCGCAATAAACCACTCACAAAAGATGTGAGACTGGACATTATCGCGAAGCGTACAACAGGGTTCTCAGGCGCAGACTTGGAGAACTTACTGAATGAAGCGGCACTGCTTGCAGCACGCCGTAACAGAAAAGATATTTCCATGCGTGAAGTCGATGAGGCAATTGACCGTGTTATTGTGGGTACGGAGAAGAAAAGCCGTGTCATCAGCGATCGCGAGAAACGTATTGTCGCTTATCACGAAGCAGGCCATACCATTGTAGGATACTTCCTGGAACATGCTGATATGGTACATAAAGTGACCATCATTCCGCGCGGACGTGCGGGTGGATATGTAATCATGTTGCCAAAAGAAGACCGCATGCTTGTTACCAAGCAGGAGCTGCTGGATAAAGTAACCGGACTCCTTGGAGGTCGCGTAGCGGAAGAACTGTTCATCGGAGAGATTGGTACCGGTGCGTACAGTGACTTCCAGCAGGCGACAGGTATTGTGCGCAGCATGGTTATGGAATACGGTATGAGTGAGAAACTGGGTCCAATGCAGTTCGGAAGTTCACAAGGACAGGTATTCCTCGGACGGGATATCGGTCACGAACAGAATTACTCGGATTCCATCGCATATGAGATTGACCAAGAGATGCAGCGTTTTATTAACGACTGCTATGAGAAGTGTAAAGCTCTCCTTACAAAACATACGAGAGAGATGCATCTGATCGCTGAAACACTGCTTGAAGTGGAAACGCTCGAAATGGATCAGATCAAGCAATTGATCGAAACAGGTTCTCTGACGCCAAAACCGGAAGGCGATAACTCAGGAGAAGGCACCCCAACTGAAGGCGGCGAGCCAATCATCGATAATATCGGTGACGTTCGTGTCCGCATTCAAGGCAAAGATGAAACATCTGAGCTACCAGTTGGAGACATTCCTAACGAAACTCCGGACATGGATAAAGGCGGCAGTGATCCGAATGATGGCGGCACAAAGCCAACATCATAATATGTAATGAATGGCCGGCGATGATGCCGGCATGATGAAAGAGAGCCCTCGTGGCTCTCTTTTTTTGCAAATAATTATTCATTTAGAGAAGGAAAGGATAATCGAGAGCTAGATGGCGAACCGGATAGTATAAGGGGGATAAGAGGGGATATCCTGCCCTTTTTCATTTATTGACAGAGTCGTGAACGTTGTGTACATTAGTTGTTAAACCGCTTGTGATTCGTTTCACCAGCGAATATAACGACTTAGTTAGTCCTATGAAACAGCGCTTGACGCTGTCCCGATAAGGAGAGGATCACAGGTGGAAGCTCTGGCTTTAGAGCGCAAGGCTGAGATGAATCGCGAGCTGCGTGAGCGGCTGATGGAACTCAAGAAGGAACGCAATGCCATTATTCTTGCTCATTACTATCAACGTGACGAGGTACAGGAAGTCGCAGATTTCCGTGGAGACTCCTTCCTGCTGGCTCAGAAAGCTGCGCAGACAGATGCGGATGTCATCGTATTCTGCGGTGTTCATTTTATGGGTGAAAGCGCTAAAATTTTGGCTCCGAACAAGACGGTGCTGATTCCCGATGAACGTGCAGGCTGCCCGATGGCGGATATGGTTAACGTGGATGGATTACGTAAGCTCAAGGCACAGCATCCGAATGCTAAAGTCGTCACATACATTAACTCTTCGGCTGAGATCAAAGCGGAAACGGATATTTGCTGTACATCTGCTAATGCTGTTCGTGTAATCCAATCGGTGGATTCGGAGGAAATTATTTGGGTGCCAGATAAAAATCTAGGGCACTATGTGCAGCAGCATACAGACAAAAAGATGATTATCTGGGAAGGTTACTGCAATACGCATGATATGCTGACCGTAAAAGATGTCGTTGAAATGAAGGCTAAATATCCGAATGCTGAGTTTGTTGTGCATCCCGAATGTCGTCCTGAGGTTGTAGAGATGGGGGACTTCGTAGGCAGCACAACAGCAATCCTGGAGTACTGCAAGAAATCAGCAACCAAAGAGTTCATTGTTGGTACCGAGGATGGTACAGGATATCAGCTGCGTCTTGACAGCCCGGATAAACAGTTCCATTTTGCGACGAAGTTCCTGGTATGTCCTAACATGAAGGTCAACAACCTCAAAAAGCTGGTCAAATGTCTGGAAACGATGAAACCGCAGATTTATGTACCGCCGGCTGTTGCTGATAAAGCCAGAGAATCACTAGAGCGCATGTTACTGGTGAAGTAACATGCGTTACTCTTGCTCCGAGACAGGTGAATAAGATGATACCGCAATATATATATGATTTTGATCTCTCTGCGCTGCCGATGGTGGAGACTGATGTGCTGGTGATCGGTTCAGGCATTGCCGGTCTGTTTACCGCGATTAAAGCCAGCGAACAGCATCGGGTATTGATGATTACGAAGAAGTCTTTGCTTGAGAGCAACACCAGATATGCGCAGGGGGGCATTGCGGCTGTAATTGCTGAAGATGATTCACCTGTATACCATTTGCAGGATACCCTTGCCGCTGGAGCAGGCTTATGCCGCTCTGAGGCAGTGGAGGTATTGGTAAACGAGGGCCCGGACGGAGTCAGAGAACTGATCCGTCTGGGAACATTATTTGATCAAGAGAACGGCGAGTTGGCGTTGACGCAGGAGGGTGCGCACAGCCACCGCCGTATTTTACATGCCAACGGAGATGCCACCGGATATGAGATCGTCAGAGCGCTCGCTGTGGAGGTCCATGAACATTCTGGAATTGATGTTTGGGATGAGCATTTTGTCGTTGATCTCATTACGGATCATGGGGAGTGCATCGGTGCTCTGATTCTGAAAGAAGACGGTTCAAAGGTGTTCGTCAAAGCAAAGGCCACAGTGCTCTGCTCAGGCGGGGCGGGGCAGCTGTATCGTTATACAACCAATCCCAATGTGGCTACCGCAGATGGTGTTGCGATGGCTTATCGGGCAGGTGCAGTCGTTCGTGATATGGAATTTATTCAGTTCCACCCGACTTCTCTGTGTTACCCCGGGGCTCCGCGCTTTTTGATATCTGAAGCTGTACGCGGGGAGGGTGCGTTCCTTCGCAACGTGAAGGGTGAACGTTTTATGGAGAAGTACCACACGCAGCTTGAACTCGCACCACGGGATGTTGTAGCCAGAGCAATTGTTAGCGAAATGGAACTGACTAACAGCACGTTTGTATACCTCGACATTACACATGAGCAGCCGGAGATGGTAAAGCATCGCTTTCCTACTATTTACGAAACCTGCATGCGGTACGGGCTTGATCTGACCACAGATTGGATTCCCGTTGCCCCTGCTGCGCATTATATGATGGGCGGAGTAAAAACAGATTTGAGCGGTGAAAGCAGCATTGCCCGATTATTTGCATGCGGTGAGGTATCCTCTACAGGTGTACACGGAGCTAATAGACTAGCGAGCAATTCCTTATCTGAAGCGATTGTATTTGGACGAAGAATCGTGGAACGTATTCATTCCCTGCCTTCACTTCATGAATCACTTGGGATTGATGTGAAATCTCTAAGCTTGGACAATAAGAGCATCAGCCGTGAGAAAGAGCAGCGGCCTTCCGAGCCGATATCGGAGAGACGTTTGCGTCTGCAGAAGATGATGGTTCGTCAAGTAGGACTTCGAAGAAACGGAAAGAGCCTGCAGCAGGCAAAGGATAAGCTGCAGCAGGAGTTGTCTTTTTTTGATCAAAGACTTACCCAAAGGGAAGAACTGGAGTATGCCAATCTTCTGACCTGTGCATGGCTTGTCACCAGCGGAGCGCTGCACCGTGAAGAAAGCCGAGGGGCACACTATCGTGAGGATTTCCCCGCACGGGATGATGCAGTATGGCAGAAGCATAGTCTGCAGCAGCGAGAACAAGTGATTGTGGAGGAATGGATGTCATGATACTGAATGGATATAATGAGGAACTTATTGAGACGATCAAAGGCTGGCTTCGTGAGGATGTAGGTGCAGGAGATATCACAACGAATGTGACCATTCCGGCAGGCAGTGAATCCAAAGCTGTAATCCATGCGAAAGATCACGGGGTCATAGCGGGTATAACAATCGCAGAGCTTGTATTTCAAGTCGTAGATCCAGAGCTTCGTTATACAGCAAAAGTAGATGACGGTGATGCAGTCACCCCTGGCACTATTTTGGCAGAAGTTGAAGGGAGCACTCATTCTCTCCTTACTGGAGAACGATTGGCGCTTAATCTGCTGCAGCGGATGTCTGGTATCGCAACGCGAACGCGTTCCTACGTCGCTGCCCTTGAAGGGTTAAAAACCAGACTTGTTGATACACGCAAAACAACACCAGGCCACCGCTTATTGGAAAAGTATGCTGTACGTGTGGGTGGCGGTGCCAATCACCGTTTTGGACTATATGATGCCGTTATGATTAAAGACAATCATATTAAAGGTGCAGGAAGTATTTCCAAGGCCGTGCAGCGTGCACGGGCCGTAATTCCGCATACGATGACGATTGAAGTAGAGACGGAAAACCAGATTCAGGTGCAGGAAGCCTTGCAAGCTGGGGCAGATATCATTA
This sequence comes from Paenibacillus sp. AN1007, assembly GCF_040702995.1. Classification (NCBI taxonomy): domain Bacteria; kingdom Bacillati; phylum Bacillota; class Bacilli; order Caryophanales; family Paenibacillaceae; genus Paenibacillus; species Paenibacillus sp. AN1007. The sequence goes on along the minus strand of NZ_CP159992.1, from coordinate 5,737,390 downwards.
TGCTGGATAACATGCGGCCCGATCAGATGCGAGAAGCGATCGCTCTGATTCGGGAACAGGCTCCACATGTGAAGATAGAAGCATCCGGGAACGTTTCTCTCGAAACTATTCGCGGAATTGCGGAAACGGGTGTGGATGTAATTTCGGTTGGCAGGTTAACCTATTCTTTTGAGAGCCTGGATATCAGCCTGGATTTAAACGAAAAGAAAGAGGGGTGAACCTCTTTGATTTTAGTCGTAGACGTGGGCAACAGCAACATTGTGCTCGGGGTATATCAGGGCCGGGAACTGCTGCACCATTTTCGTCTGAGTACATCTCGTCAGTCCACAGTGGATGAATACGGCGTATTGATTTATAATTTATTTCATATGTCCAGTATCTCAGCTCGTGACATTGAAGGTGTTATTATTTCATCCGTGGTTCCACCGCTGGTGAATGTCATCGAGATGATGTGTGAGAAATACGTGGGCCAAAAACCAATGATTGTCGGGCCAGGAATCAAGACCGGCCTGAACCTGCGATACGAGAATCCGCGTGAAGTGGGCGCGGACCGGATTGTAAATGCTGTGGCGGCCGTGGAGAAATACGGCGGCCCCCTTGTGGTCGTTGATTTTGGTACAGCTACTACATTTGACTGTATCGATGAGAAAGGCCATTATTTGGGAGGCGCTATCGTACCCGGCATTCATATTGCTACCGAGGCGCTGTATGAGCGGGCAGCCAAACTGCCGCGAATTGAGCTGGAGAAGCCGAAGAAGGTTATAGGACGCAACACAGTGCATGCCATGCAGGCAGGAATCATCTATGGTTATGCCGGGCAGGTGGACGGCATTGTAGAACGAATCCGTGAAGAAATGAAGGCGGAACCTATGGTTATTGCCACGGGAGGCCTTGCTGCACTGATTGCAGAAGAGACCCGAAGCATAGAGAAGGTAGATCCGCTTCTTACGCTCGAAGGGCTGCGTGTCATCTATGAGCGGAATCGGGAAAGGTAAGACATACACAGGGCGGCATACAGCAGGCTGGAATTACAGCTTAATTGTGGAGCCGTTTTTTTCTGTTAATGAGATAGGATTATACGCCAAAGGAGGCTGAATGACTTGGAAAACAACAACAACAAGCTTGACCGGTTAATCCGTGGTACAGCGATGAACGGAAAGGTAAGAGCATTTGCCGTTCAGACGACGGAACTGGTAGAGGAACTGCGCAGAAGACATGATACGTTTCCCACGGCTACAGCAGCCATGGGGCGTACAGTAACCACGGCTGCCATAATGGGAGCCATGCTCAAAGGGGAAGAAAAACTCACCATTCAAGTAAAGGGTGACGGCCCGATTGGCCAGATTGTAGCTGATGCCAATGCCAAAGGTGAGGTACGGGGCTATGTGTCCCAACCGCACGTGCATCTGCCGAGCAATCGTTTTGGCAAGCTGGATGTGGCCGGAGCAGTAGGTACGGAAGGTTTTATTAACATAACCAAGGATCTGGGACTGAAGGAGCCTTATCGCGGCAGTATTCCGATTATCTCAGGTGAACTGGGCGAAGATTTTACGTATTATTTTGCACAATCCGAACAGACGCCTTCTGCAGTAGGGGTTGGTGTTCTGGTGGATACGGATAATTCAGTTATCGTTGCGGGCGGATTTATTATACAGCTGCTGCCAGGCCTAACGGACCCGGAGATTACGGAAATCGAGAATGCGATTAGTGCCCTGCCTCCAGTCACAACCCTGCTGAATGAGGGACTTGAACTGGAAGAACTGCTGCGCCGTCTTTTACCAGATGTACAGGTGATGGGTGAGCTGGATATACGCTTTAACTGCAGTTGTTCACGTGAACGCTTGGAAAAAACATTAATCAGTCTCGGTCAGACCGAGCTGGAAGAGTTAATTGAAGAAGAAGGACAGGCTGAAGTGGTCTGCCAATTCTGCAATGAAGCTTATGATTTTAACAAAGAGCAGCTGGAAACCATCCTAGAACAAGCTAAGAACTGATCGATGCGGGGACGGGATGCGGTAATGAACAGACAGGAAAAAGGGTTATGGACAGCAGTTGTTATTCTGACACTCGGCGTATTGGTTATGGGTACAGTGATGGGAATGCAGATGCTTCAGCAAAATAAAGATGAGGCAGAGAATTCCCATGATGCCAACAAGGAAGAAGGAGCCGCGGTTGCAACAATTAACGGTGAAGTTATTACAGATAAAGCCTGGACTGAGGCATTAAAACGGCGTTATGGCAGTGAAATGCTGCTGCAGATGCTGAACCGGAAAGCGGTATATGCCGAAGCTGTGCAGCGTAATTTGGTGGTTACTCCAAAAGAAATTGCAAGAGAAATGGCTGGGGCAATGGAGGGTTATGATTCAGAGAGATCCTACTATGATGCTATGAAATCACAGCTGGGTCTGTCCAAGCAGGATCTGGAGCTTGAGGCAGGGTACCGTCTACTGCTTGAAAAGATCGCTACTGCAGGTATACAAATCCAAGATGATGATATTCAGCAGTACTGGGTAGAGCATCGTGAAGCCTATATCACACCTGAGAAATATGACCTGTCCATTATTCTTGTAAAAGAAAGGTCTGAATCAGAAGCCCTGCTGAAGGCTTTGAGGAACGGGGCTGATTTTGAAGAAACAGCTCGTTCGCAATCGCTGGACAGCTATTCCCGGGATTCGGGAGGCAGACTGGGATGGATTGAGCAGAACGATCCGTTCCAGCCAAAATCCGTTCTGCAGCTTGCTGCTAATATGGAAATTGGTGATACGGCCGGTCCGGTACAGGTGGATGACGGTTATGCTATCATCAGGCTGAATGACAGAGCTGAACGCCAGGAGCAGTCTGTAGAGGAAGTGCATGAGGAAATTCGCATGGAACTGGCGCTCAGCCAAGCTGATCCGCTGCCGCAGGTTGAAGAGATGCTCCGAGATAAATACGAGGCTGTGATCATCTCCGAAATCCCGGCCTCCTAAAACAATTGAATGACAAACGTCCTGTCTTATAGGAGCTGCATCTTGATAAAAATACTTTGTCTACGGTCTCAGGGCCTAAGGCAAAGTATTTTTTTGAGCACTCATATTGACAATGTCTTGTAACGTTGATAAGATGAAAATAATCAAATACCTACTCGTTTACTCGGATATAGATAAGATTCAAGACAAGATCTGTATAAACAGATTTGAATTCATGATTTCATTGTAAGAGAAACTTTCGGAAAGCTCGGCGCTGCCTATACCTGTATGCGTGTTTTTGATGCAGAAAGGAACGGATAATCACCGGATTTCCGCAGTTCTTCATAAAAACATCCAGAGGCTCATAAGCACAATCGTATAAAGGTAGAATTTATATAAGTATTATTCATCCCACTAAGGAGGGCATTCATATGGCTAAAGTAGTTAATAACGTAACAGAACTCATCGGAGGTACTCCGCTTGTTCGTCTGAACAACATTGTTCCTGAAGGCAGTGCTGAAGTGTTTGTAAAGCTGGAGTACCAAAATCCAGGCTCAAGTGTCAAGGATCGCATTGCCATCAGCATTGTTGAAGAAGCAGAAAAAGAAGGAAAGCTGCAGCCGGGTGGTACTATTATTGAAGCAACAAGTGGTAACACAGGTATTGGTCTTGCGATGGTGGCTGCTGCCAAAGGCTACAAATCTGTTATTGTAATGCCTGAAACGATGAGCTTGGAGCGCCGCAACCTGCTTCGTGCCTATGGTGCCGAGCTTGTACTCACACCTGGAGCAGAAGGAATGAACGGTGCTGTCAAAAAAGCAGAAGAGCTGCTCAAAGAAAACCCGACATACTTCATGGCAGAGCAGTTTAAGAATAAAGCGAACGTGAAAATTCACCGCGAAACAACAGGTCCGGAAATCGTTGAAGCGATCCAATCCATAGGCGGCACTCTTGATGCGTTTATCGCAGGTATTGGTACCGGCGGAACGATCACCGGTACTGGCGAAGTGTTGAAAGAAGCATTCCCTGGTATCAAAATCGTGGCAGTTGAGCCGGCAGCATCGCCAATTCTGGCAGGTGGCAAACCGGGACCTCACAAAATTCAGGGGATTGGTGCAAACTTCATTCCTGAGATTCTGGATCAGGAAATATATGATGAAATCATTCACATTGAGAATGATGATGCATTCGAAACCGCACGTGCTGTCGCGAAAGAAGAGGGGATTCTGTCCGGCATTTCATCTGGTGCGGCAATCCGCGCAGGCCTTCAGGTAGCAAAACAGCTGGGAGCCGGCAAGCGCGTTGTCGTTATCGTGCCTAGTAATGGTGAACGTTATCTGAGCACACCACTGTACAACTTCGAGGCATAATAATACGGATACAGATGCTTCTGATGGTCTAATCTGATGTGAGCATATTTCTGTTTCACACATGATCATGAACGAATCCTTCCTGCCCTGACGGGTGGGGAGGATTTTTTGCGTAATGCTTTTAAAAGCAACGGCGCTTTAGTATACTATCAAACAATAAGAACTATATAAGTCGGACCGATTTATACCAAACGGAGAGGGAAGAAAAAAGCTGGAGAAGCGCAGCGTCCGTCTAAATCAATAATTCAACTTATATCGTGACACAGGAAAGGGCGGCGGGCCGCAATGACACACCTGATGACAACATATGCCGACTGGGAAGCATGGGCGAAACGAGGCTGGACTATGCTGCCTTATATAACGAAGTCGGATGAGGGACCGTATCATGGCGGTCTACCGCTGACGTGGGAAGCCGCATGGCAGCATGCGTCCCCTAATGCAATCATACTGGAGAATGGCAAAGGCGGAAGGTATACCTTTCTCGGCTTGAATCCGGTATCGGTCATTTCTGGCAAAGGGCAGGACGCCGTCGTTCATGATGTGCACCAAGGAACAACACGAACAGATCAAGGTAAACCGCTTGAAGTATTAAAAAGATGGACGGAACCTTACCGCGCACCCAAGGTTAACGGAGCACCTGATTTCGCAGGCGGTTGTGCCGGATACCTCAGCTATGATGTGGCCAGATCACTGGAGAAGCTGCCAACAATAGCAGAAGATAATCCTGATCTCCCGGATTACTGGTGGATGCGTTTTGAAGAGATATGGGCATACGATCACAAGCAGCAGGCACTCTTCTGTATGGTGCATCTGCAGGTGAGTCCCCAGCAGCGGGCAGGGGCGGATCTGCGCTCTCTGTATGCAGCGGCAGCAAAGCGAGCGGGTGTTATGCAGCAGCGATGGCTGCATATTATGGGTTTTGCCCAGGCAGCAGAGCAGCAGCAGGCATTGGAACTCCGTCATCGGCAGGTTCATCTTGCACTGCGCAGAGAAGACTCCGAGCGGGAAACGGAAGGTTGGCAGACCTCTTTTCCTCAAGAAGATTTTGAACAGGCAGTGCATAAGGTGCAGGAATATATCCGGCAGGGTGATGTATTTCAGGTTAATCTTTCACTCCGACATGAGAAGAAGCTCCAATCCAGCAGTGAGCACATCTACGAATGGCTTCGAATCGTGAACCCATCACCCTACATGGGAATGCTTCGCAGTCCCGGCTTTCAGCTGGTCAGTGGATCACCGGAGCTGCTCGTCAAAGTGGAGAATGGCAAAGTCAGCGCACGTCCCATAGCAGGAACGAGAAGAAGAGGGCATGATGAGGCAGAGGATCAGGCGATGGCGGATGAGCTGCTTGGCAGTGAGAAGGAACGGGCCGAGCATATTATGCTGGTTGATCTGGAGCGCAATGATATTGGACGAATTGCTGCTTATGGATCAGTTCATGTCCCTGAACTAATGACCATCGAAAAGTACTCCCATGTCATGCATCTCGTGTCACAGGTAGAAGGCAGGCTGGCCGAGGGACTATCTGTATTTGATGTCATAGCTGCCACCTTCCCGGGCGGAACGATTACGGGTGCTCCCAAAGTCCGCACGATGGAGATTATTGAAGAACTTGAACCAGTGCGGAGAGGACCTTATACGGGATCAATCGGGTGGATCGATTACAGTGGTAACATGGAGCTTAATATTGTCATTCGTACACTTGCGATCAAAGATGGGATGGGCTATGTTCAGGCCGGTGCAGGCATCGTGATTGATTCTGATCCGTACCGCGAGTACAGAGAGTGTCACAACAAGGCCAGAGCAATGATGAGGGCTGTGAATTACAGTGAGCGAGCTGAAGCTGAGAGTAAGCAGAGGCATAAGCAAAAGCACGAACAGGAAGAGTCACAACACAAGCAGAAATCATCTGAACGGATTGAAGCCGTTAAACAAAAATAATAAGGCCTCCACTGCAGTCTGCGGTGGGAGATGAGGAGGAGCGGACGTATGATTCTGGTTATCGACAATTACGATTCATTTACGTACAACCTGGTTCAATATCTGGGTGAATTGGGGGAGACGGTGGAAGTTCGCCGTAATGACGAGATTGACCTGGCAGGCATTGAAGCGCTGGCACCGGATCACATTCTGATCTCTCCAGGCCCATGTACACCGAATGAGGCGGGAATTAGCCTAGCAGTCATTGAACACTTTAAAGGCAGTATTCCGATCTTTGGTGTATGTCTCGGGCATCAAGCCATTGGACAGGCATTTGGCGGAAATGTCATTCGTGCAGATCGGATGATGCATGGCAAAACATCCGAAATGCTTCATTCGGGCACATCAGTATTTGCCGGTTTACCTTCCCCGTTCACAGCCACCCGTTATCATTCATTGATCGTGGAACGCAGCAGTCTGCCGGATTGTCTGGAGATTACAGCGGAGACTGCCGAAGGAGAGATTATGGGTTTGCGTCACAAAGAGTATGCCATTGAAGGGGTACAGTTCCACCCGGAATCCATTATTACAGACCATGGCCATCAGATGCTTCGCAACTTCCTGTCCCAACAGAAGGCCAACGTATAACATGCAGTATGCCGCGATTAACGGAGAACTGGTTCAACTGGCGGCAGCCGTGGTTCCTGTAACGGATCACGGTTTTTTGTACGGACTCGGTTTGTTCGAGACGCTGCGGACATACCAAGGTGTGCCCTATCTTCTGGAACGGCATCTGGATCGCATGGCTTCAGGTTGTGCCGAGTTGGGTATTCCTTTTACGGTAACCGCAGCAGAAGTAACAGACTGGATATCCCGTCTGATGCAGGCGAACAGGATTGAAGATGCTTACGTGCGTTATACCGTATCTGCCGGCGAAGCACCGCTCGGACTGCCTTCAGGGGATTATACAGACCCCACTCACATCGTATTGGCAAAAGCTCTACCTGCTCCCTCTCCTGCCCTATATGAGACGGGTAAAGTGCTTCAGCGCTTGTCCACACCGCGCAATACGCCGGAGAGCAGGGTAAGGTTCAAGTCACTACATTACATGAACAGTATTTTGGCGAAACGTGAATTGAATGGTTATGGTCAGCAGGATCAGCGTCTGCTTGGGGCGGAGGGACTGCAGCTCACCCAGGACGGTTACGCTGCGGAGGGAATTGTCAGTAACGTATTTTGGGTGCGTGAAAATATACTCTATACCCCCTCCCTGTCCACTGGCATTCTGCCTGGCATTACCAGAGGGGTCGTAATGGAGATTGCAGCGGAGCAGGGCATCGTCTGCATGGAGAAGCAGTCACCATGGGAAGAGCTGTGGCAGGCTGATGAAATATTTTTGACTGGCTCAGTAGCTGAATTGGTTCCAGTAACAACACTGCGGAATCTGGATGGCACCGAAACAACAATCAGCAGCGGACAGATCGGCCCGGTTACGGCAGGACTACTGCGTATGTACCGGGAGAAAGCGGGGTATACTTCATGACACTTACACCAGTCATTTATGAACGGAAGTATGAATGGGGTCCAGCTTCAATAACGCTGGGAACCCGGACACAGATAATGGGCATTTTGAACGTTACACCAGATTCATTTTCAGATGGTGGACGCTATAATAGCGTAGAGCGAGCGGTAGCCCATGCGAAGCAAATGATGGAGGATGGTGCCGACCTTATTGATATCGGCGGAGAATCTACACGTCCAGGTTCAGATAGAGTCAGTGCAGACGAGGAGCTTCAACGGATTATTCCGGTCATTGAAGCCCTTCATGCAGAGGCACCGCATATTCCGATCTCGGTCGATACCTATAAAGCGAATGTAGCTCGCCAGGCTGTTCAGGCAGGGGCACACATCATCAACGATGTGTGGGGAGCCAAGGCTGACCCGGTTATGGCGCGAACAGCGGCAGAGTTGGGCTGTCCAATTATTCTTATGCATAATCGGCAGGCCCAGGACTACACGGATTATCTGCATGATGTTGTGCATGATGTGCAGGAAAGCATCCGGCTTGCCTTGGCAGCCGGTGTGCAGGAGCATCAGATTATACTGGACCCGGGAATCGGATTTGTGAAGGATCTCTCGGAGAACCTGGAACTGATGTCTTCCTTAGGTCTGCTAAACGAGCTGGGATATCCGGTACTGCTCGCCACATCCCGCAAACGATTCATTCAGCATACGCTGAATGTTGGTGCAGATGATGCTTTGGAGGGCACGGCGGCAACGGTGGCCTTTGGCATTGCCCAAGGCTGCCAAATGGTACGAGTCCATGATGTGAAGTCGATCCGGCGGACGGCAGACATGTGTGATGCGATGCTGTATCAATCTCCAGGCTTGCGGAGAAGATCATAATGGAGGGCCTGCCCGGCCCTTCCATGCAGGAGCGGAGCGTTTTATATAAAGAGTGAGTTTTAGGGCGTAAAAAAGTAATTATCTCTCTACTTATATCAATATTTAAATAGAAAGCAGGCGAAACGAATGGATAGAATGGTACTGCATCGCATGGAGTATTACGGTTATCATGGGGTGTTTGCGGAGGAACGCAAGCTGGGGCAGCGGTATTACATCGATTTGGAGATTGATATGGACCTGGGCGAGGCTGGACGTAACGATGATCTGACCAAAACAATCAATTATGCAGAGATTCATGAATTGGTGAAACAGATTGTTGAAAATAAATCATTCCAGTTAATTGAAGCGTTGGGTGAACATATTGCATCTTCTTTACTAGACACTTATACTATTATCAATGCGTTGACAGTCAAGGTGACGAAGCCGCATCCGCCATTTGATATTCATTTTGGAGGCGTAACTGTAGAGCTTCGCCGCTCAAGAAAGTGAGAACTGATCATGATTGCACATTCGACCTCTGAATCCTCAGAGGCTTATATTGCTTTAGGGGCTAATTTGGGTGACCGGGAGCAGACGCTGCTTGAAGCGTTAACGCTTCTGGATGCACACCCTCACATATCTGTGCTGCGATGCTCTGCGATGTATGAGACGGAGCCGGTAGGATATGTGGATCAGCCTGCTTTTTTGAATATGGCCGCTGCCGTCAGCACCAGTCTGACACCGGAGCAGCTGCTCGCTGAATTGCTGAGTATAGAGAACCAGCTGGGGCGGGTTCGAGATATTCGCTGGGGTCCGCGTACAGTAGATCTGGATTTGCTCTGGATGCAGAGTGAGACGCGAGATACTGAACTGCTTCAACTGCCGCATCCCCGTATGGGAGAGCGGGCTTTTGTACTGGTGCCGCTGTCGGACATCGTACCGCAGGACGAGGCATCAGGTCTGCATACCTTTGTACACGCATCGTTGTCTGTACTGGATGGAAAGGATGGAATACAGCGTTGGAAAACATGCAATTGGCCAACCGAATCCGGGCGTTCCGGAAGCTGAAAGGGTTAACCCAGCATGAGCTCGCAGCCGAGACAGGCATATCTTTGGCCATTCTGGGAACGATTGAACGGGGAAATCGGAAAGTGACACCACAAGAATTAAGCAGGATTGCTGGTGTGCTCGCAATTAGTATTGAGGAATTACAAGGTCAAACCAAACCTGAATGACAGATATATAGATCAATTTGAACAAAATCAGCTTTGGGGATGAACAGACAGCCCGGGCTTGGAATAGATAAGGGGTGAAACAGCAAGCATGCTTAAGATCGGCAATATTAAAATGAAAAATCAGGTGGTCCTTGCGCCAATGGCTGGTGTATGTAATCCAGCTTTTCGCTTGATTGCCAAAGAGTTTGGCACAGGTCTTGTCTGCGCAGAGATGGTGAGCGGCAAAGCAATTGTGCATGGCAACCAGCGAACACGTGAGATGTTGTTTGTTGATGAGCGCGAGAAACCGCTTAGTCTTCAGATCTGGGGAGGCGACCGGGAATCACTCGTTGAAGCGGCAAGAATCGTAGATAAGGAAACGAATGCAGATATCATTGACATTAACATGGGGTGCCCTGTACCAAAGGTAACGAAGTGTGATGCAGGTGCACGCTGGCTGCTGGACCCGAATAAAATATACGAGATGGTATCCGCCGTTGTAGAAGCTGTGGAGAAACCTGTTACCGTTAAAATGCGGATTGGCTGGGATAACGAGCACATCTATGTAGTGGAGAATGCTCTTGCTGTGGAACGCGCCGGCGGAAGTGCTGTCAGCGTGCATGGCCGGACAAGAGAACAGCTCTATACCGGCACAGCAGATTGGTCGCATATCAAAAACGTCAAGGATGCTGTCTCCATTCCTGTCATTGGTAATGGCGACGTATCTTCACCGGAGGATGCCCGCCGTATGCTGGATGAAACGGGCTGTGACGGAGTAATGATCGGACGTGCTGCCTTGGGTAACCCATGGATGCTGTATCGTACAATTCAGTACCTGAGTTCAGGCCAGCTGCCTCCCGACCCGAATGCGGAGGAGAAAATCCGTGTAGCTGTTCTCCATATGGATCGACTGATTGCACTCAAGAATGAAACGGTCGCTGTACGTGAAATGCGCAAACATCTGGCATGGTACCTGAAGGGGTTGAAAGGATCAGCCCGAATTAAGGATGTTATTATGGAAGGAACCAAACGCGATGAGATGGTAGAGATTTTGGAGAACTTCGTGGAGCAGCTGAAAATCGAAGGGAATCTGGAGTCTGAGCCTGTCATCACTGGAAATGCCTCTTAATTAACGAAGCGGTTGTAAAACGTTTACAGCCATAGGGGGCGTAACATTGACTTTTCGAGATCGTTCCCCTATAATTTCTCAGTATAAATTCGCCATGTGCGTTTACTAAGTATAGTGCATCAGGAGGAATATTCTATTTCTCTGGAGAACTTCATATAGTTTTGAAGATGTATGCGGGCGGAGTTCTGTCATCAGCACTGATTCCGTTGCCGTACAATCAAATTATTCCCATGACAGGAGAATCGGTTGAGATGAGCGACAAGGAAGTTATCCTTACACCAGAAGGACTCAAGAAGCTGGAAGAAGAACTGGAAACACTGAAATCAGTGAAGCGCCGCGAAGTGGCTGAGCGGATCAAAGTAGCCATCGGATATGGTGATATCAGTGAAAACTCCGAATACGAAGATGCTAAGAATGAGCAGGCTTTCATTGAGGGACGTATCATTACACTGGAGAAGCTGCTGCGTAATGCGCGAATTATCAACAGCGACGAAATCGATACCGATTCCGTAAGTGTGGGTGCAACCGTAACGGTAGAGGATCTGGAATTTGGCGATATCACGGAATATACGATTGTAGGTACTGCGGAATCCAATCCGCTTCAGAACAAGATTTCCAATGAAAGTCCTGTAGGTAAAGCTATTTTGGGCAAGAAAAAGGGTACAGTGGTTGATGTAAGTGTGCCTGCTGGCGTAATCCAATATAAAATTGTAGATATTAAAAAGCTGTAGTAACGAAGCAGTCAGGTGCGGTAGACAAAAGCTTCCTTAGGGAAGCTTTTTTCAACATTACCGAGAAGCGTTTACTCACGGCTGCAATGTAAATAAGGAGATGAATACAGATCATGACGGATGAAGTCTTGAATCAGGAAACCGAACTTAGCGAGCTGTTACAGATTCGCCGCGACAAATTGGACGAGCTCCGCAGCTTGGGGATCGATCCATTTGGCCAAAAATACGTACGTACCGAAGAAGCCGGCTCCATTCTGAAGAAATATGAAGAACTGACCAAGGAAGAGCTGGAAGAGAAGCACATCGAAGTCAGTATTGCCGGACGGATTATGGCGAAGCGGGGAATGGGTAAAGCAAGCTTTGCACATATTCAGGACCTGAGCGGCCGAATCCAGATCTATGTTCGTCAGGATAGCGTGCCAGAGGATAAGTTTACGGCATTTAGTCTGCTTGATCTTGGGGATATCGTCGGGGTAACCGGTGTTGTGTTCAAAACCAAGACAGGCGAGACTACCATTAAAGTAAAAGACCTGGAAGTGCTGTCGAAGTCACTGTATCCACTTCCAGACAAATATCATGGTCTGACTGATGTTGAACTGCGTTATCGTCAGCGCTATGTAGATCTGATCATGAACCCTGATGTGCAGCAGACCTTCATTATGCGTTCCAAAATCATTCAATCCATGCGTCGTTACCTCGACTCCCATGGCTACCTTGAAGTGGAGACACCAACGCTTCATGCGATCGCAGGTGGTGCCGCGGCTCGTCCGTTCATTACACATCACAATGCGCTTGATATGGAATTGTACATGCGGATTGCGATCGAACTTCACTTGAAACGTTTGATTGTTGGCGGTTTGGAAAAGGTATATGAGATCGGCCGTGTATACCGCAATGAAGGCATGTCTACACGACACAATCCGGAATTTACGATGATTGAGCTGTATGAAGCTTATGCGGATTACAAGGATATCATGGCTCTAACTGAAAACCTGGTAGCTCACATCGCGCAGGAAGTGCTGGGTACACAAGTGATTCAGTATGGAGATCACGAAGTTGATCTAACGCCTCAATGGCGCCGCGTAACGATGGTGGATGCTGTTAAGGAAGTGGTTGGCGTAGACTTCTCCGTTCATATGACGGATGAGGAAGCTCACAGCTTGGCCAAAGAGCACAATGTAAAAGTTGAACCGCATATGACATTTGGCCATATCCTGAACGCTTTCTTCGAAGAGTTTGTTGAAGAGACACTAATTCAGCCAACATTCATTATGGGGCATCCACTTGAAATATCACCGTTAGCGAAGAAAAGCGATGCAGATCCACGCTTTACGGACCGCTTTGAGTTGTTTATCGTTGGGCGTGAGCATGCCAATGCTTTCACTGAGCTGAATGATCCAATTGATCAGCGTCAGCGTTTTGAAGCACAGATGTTGGAAAAAGAGCATGGTAATGACGAGGCTCATGAGATGGATGACGACTTCATCCGTGCACTGGAGTATGGTATGCCGCCAACAGGTGGTTTGGGAATCGGGATTGATCGTCTGATCATGCTGCTCACCAATTCACCATCTATTCGTGACGTACTGCTCTTCCCTCATATGCGTCCACGTACACAAGAGTAAATAAGGAACGTAGTTTTCGTTCATAATAGGAGAGGAACCTGCCACTTGCTTCAAGCTGGGGCAAGTTCCTCTTTGGGTTTACATAGGCAAGTCAAACTATTGTTGTTGTTAGTGCGGGTTACAGCTGCTCAAATTTTTATTTTGGTTAAAAGAGGTGCCCTTCATGAAGTTCAGGCTTCACATCGCCAAGTTTGTATCTCCCCCGTTAATTTTGGTTGGCGGCTTCCTGCTGATTATTTCCTTCGGAACGGTGCTGTTGATGCTGCCGTTTGCCAATCAGAGCGGTACACACCTAGCCTTTATCGACGCTCTTTTTACAGCTACCTCTGCGGCATGTGTGACGGGGTTGGTTGTGGTGGACATAGGGGCAACCTTTAATTTGTTTGGTCAGATTGTCATTATGATTCTCATGCAGCTGGGTGGGCTGGGTTTCATGACCATGGCCACATTGTTTGCACTTGTGCTGGGTAAAAGGCTGTCTCTTAAGGACAGGCTGCTGCTGAAGGAAGCTATTAATGCAGACAGTATGGAGGGAATCGTACGAATTATCCGCAAAGTTCTGATCTTTTCATTTACCATTGAGGGAGTGGCGGCAGTTATTCTGGCGCTGCGCTGGGCAGCCGAGATGCCGTTCATGCAGGCAGTTTACTATGGCATCTTTCATTCGGTATCCTTGTTTAACAACGGGGGATTTGATCTGTTTGGCAACAGCTTTCAATACTATACCGGAGACTGGATTTTTAATGTCACAGCTTCAATTTTGGTGGTGTCGGGCGGACTTGGCTTTGTTGTTCTGAATGACCTGTTCGAATATCGCAAACGTCGGCGGTTATCCTTGCAGTCCAAACTGGTGCTGTCTGTATCAGGTGCGCTGATCGGGATAGGTGCAGTAGTGCTGTTCATTTTTGAATTTACGAACGGTCATACGCTGGGTTCACTGACGTGGAGCGAGAAGATATATGCGGCGTTCTTTCAATCTGTCTCTACACGCTCTTCTGGAACGAGTACTATTGATATCACGCAGATGCGGCAGGCGACTCAATTTTTCTTTATCCTGCTTATGTTCATTGGGGCTTCTCCAGGTTCGACAGGTGGGGGAATCAAAACGACCACGTTTCTGATCATGATAGGAGCAGTATATGCCATGATTCGCGGAAACAAGGACATTGTTTTCTTCCGTCAGCGTGTACCGAAAGATCTGCTCATGAGAGCATTGACCATTATTATGGTTTCCCTCAGTATCTTCATGGTTGTGGTGATGCTCCTGCTTACAACAGAGGATGCACCATTCCTTTCACTGATGTTTGAGGCGGCATCGGCTATTGGAACGGTTGGTCTTTCGGTGGGCGTAACCCATGAGATGACCAATTGGGGCAAAATTATTATTACCTTCACCATGTTTGTTGGTCGGATTGGGCCATTAACGATAGCGTATGCGCTTCGTCCACGTAAGGAGAAGAAATTGTATCGCCATCCGGAAGGCCGAATTATTATTGGATAAAACAAAAACGCAGCCATTCAGTATGCACATCCCTTATATGAAAAGTAGGGAGTGACATTGAATGTAC